>CAIQOO010000227.1 GCA_903873485.1 uncultured beta proteobacterium
CCCAATGGCACTGACTTAAGCACAATTGCTTGCCAAATTCTCCCGTTCGCCCTGAGCTTGTCGAAGGGTTCTCGAAGGCTTCGACAAGCTCAGCCCGAACGGGAACCTCTTAAGTCAGTGCCATTGGCCTCTAGCCCTTATGCAGTATGCGCTTAAAGCTATTATCTATATAGCTTGCAAAAGTTTTTTGTGAGCATGATGCGATGCCCTGAACACTTCAACACGGCCAGTCCGGTGATGTTTGCCGGATTGAGAATGGCAAACCGGGTGGCCGCACAACGGCCTGGATCATTTCAATTTGAGTCTTGATTTGAAGTTGGTGATATCGTCGTCCGGACCGACGATGAACAACGGTTTACCGTGCTTGCCAAAGGTGAATTTGGGTTCAAAGGGCCGGTCCGGCTCAACCAGATACTGGGTCTGCTGCCAGTTGGCGTGCGGTACAAAGCCATGTTGATCGGCAAATTCAATGCTTCCCAGGATGATGCTGCGGGCATCTTCAAAGTCGATTGGCTCGATCGGCATGCCAAAACGCGCCGGCATCGCGTCGAGTTCCGCTTGTGGCACGTTGGCGTTGAAAAAAGTATCTTTCACTCCCAGACACAGCAAGTCAACCAGATAGCCCGCAAACAAGAATTTGGCGTTGGGCAATTGGCGTGCAATGAAGATATTGGCCATGCCTCCTTGCTGCCAGTGCTGATTGATGACGCATTGGCTGATCGGGTAATGAGCGGCTTCTTTGACCAGCGCCAGCGGGTGCGCGTTGCTGACCAGTTGTTGTTTGGCATGGCAGCAGAACTTGTATTTACGCCCGCTGCCGCAGGGGCAGGGCCGGTAAGGATCGGGTTTGGAAAGGGTCATTGTGTCGAATTCATAGGTTGATGTGACATCGGAATGTAGCAAGGAATGCAGCGTGCTGGCGCGTCATGCGGCGTATGGTGCATGCTGCCGTGGCCCTTGCATGGCGGGCATCGGGCGGCAGGTGGCGCGCCATCAGGTCAGCGCCCGTGCCACCGCTTCGGCTAGCTTGATGCCATCGACCGCAGCCGACAAGATGCCGCCGGCGTAGCCCGCGCCTTCGCCACCGGGGTACAGGCCGGCCGTGTTGATGCTCTGAAAATCCGCGCCGCGCGGTATGCGCAATGGCGACGAGGTGCGGGTTTCAACCCCGGTCAGCAGCGCGTCGGGCATGTCAAAGCCCGGCAGCTTTTTGCCAAAGGCGGGCAGCGCCTCGCGCAGCGCGGCGATCGCATAGTCGGGCAGGCTCAGGCGCAGATCACCGAGCTTGACCCCGGGCTGGTACGAGGGCTGCACCCGGCCCAGGCCGCAAGATGCCTGGCCGTGAATGAACTCGCCCACCAGTTGCCCCGGTGCCTGGTAATTGCTGCCGCCTTGCAGATAAGCCCGCGACTCCAGTTGCCGCTGCAGGTTGATGCCCGCCAGCGGATGCACCGCGAGTTGCTCGGATACTCTTGAAACAATAGCTTGCTGCGCATATCTGGCACCGGCTACAGCCCCAAAAGCCTCTATAAAAGCGGCAGCGTCCTGCGGGTAGTCGGCAGGCTCGACAGCCACCACCAAAGCCGCATTGGCGTTGCGTTCATTGCGCGAATACTGGCTCATGCCATTGGTCACCACCCGGCCCGGTTCGCTGGTGGCTGCCACCACGGTGCCGCCCGGGCACATGCAAAAGCTATAGACGGCGCGGCCATTGCTGGCGTGGTGCACCAGTTTGTAGTCGGCAGCGCCCAGGCTGGGGTGTCCGGCATGGCGACCCCAGCGGGCGCGGTCGATCACGCTTTGCGGGTGCTCGATGCGAAATCCGACAGCAAACGGCTTGGCCTCAAGCGCCACGCCGCGTTCGTGCAACATGGCAAAGCTGTCGCGGGCGCTGTGCCCCAGGGCCATCACGCAGTGGTCGGCGCGCAGCTCATAGGTCTGGCCACGCGCCAGGTCGAGCACGCGCAGGCCGCGCAACTGCCGCCCGCCGGGCGTGTGGTCAAGCACCATGTCGATCACCCGCTGCTCAAAACGGATCTCGCCCCCTAAGGCAATGATCTGGGCGCGCAGGTTTTCCACCACCCGAACCAGCTTGAAGGTGCCGATGTGCGGGTGTGCCTCGACCAGAATCTCGGGCGGCGCCCCTGCCTTGACCAGTTCGGTCATCACCTGCCGGCCCAAGTGGCGCGGGTCCTTGATCTGGCTCCACAGCTTGCCGTCAGAAAAAGTGCCGGCACCGCCTTCGCCAAACTGCACATTCGACTCCGGATTGAGCACCTGCTTGCGCCACAGGCCCCAGGTGTCTTTGGTACGTTCGCGCACCGGTTTGCCGCGCTCCAGCACAATCGGCTGAAACCCCATTTGTGCCAGCAGCAGCGCGGCAAAGATGCCGCACGGGCCAAAACCGACCACCACCGGGCGCAGCGGCAAATTGGCCGGTGCCCGGGCCAGCAGCCGGTAAGCCATGTCGGGGGTTGGCTGAATCTGCGGGCAAGCCTTGAATTGCAGCAGCAGCCGGGCTTGCAGTGCCGCATCAGACAGCCGGATGTCGGCGATGTACACCGCCAGCAATTGCGCCTTGCGCGCATCAAAACTGCGCTTGAACACCTGCAAGTCGGCAATATCTTCCACCGCGATGCCGAGCGCCTGCGCGCTCAAACGCTTGAGTGCGTCAATCGGGTGCGCGATAGGGGCGCGGTCGGCCTCGGTTTCAGCGGGTGCATCGGCGGCACGGCGGGTGACAACCGGCAGCGCGGACAGGGGCAGTTTGAGTTCAGTCAGGCGGATCATGGCAGGCTCGTGGCGATCAAGCAGGGCTTGAATGATAAGGCGGCAAGCCAACCTGGCTGGCGGCTTGCCGCCGAAAACTGGCAACGCCCAGGAAGCCGGGAAACTCTTGGATTGTTTATATTAGACTTGCGGGATGCGCATATCAGGGTTTTTATCCTGATGTTTTTTTTGTTTACCTGTACCAACTCAAGGACTCTCCCCATGAAAATCCGCTATTCATTGATTGCTGCCGGCGTTGTCGCACTCGGCTGTGCCGGCTCGGCGCTGGCGCAAGAAAAAACCCTGCGCCTGCTGACCTGGGCCGACTACGCCCCGGCCGACACCGTTGCCCAGTTTGAAAAAGAAAGCGGCTACAAGGTCGAACTGACCCTGTCCAACAACGAGGAAATGATCTCCAAGCTGCGCGCGACCGGTGGTGCCGGTTTTGATCTGGCGCAGCCCTCGCAAGACCGCATCACCGGGCCGCAAGCCGAATTCGGCATCTACAAGCCGATGGATTTAAGCAAACTCAAAGCCGAGCTGTTCATCCCGTCAATGCTTGATGCCACCAAGAAAAACACCACGCTAGCCGGCAAGGTCTATGGTCTGCCGCACATTTGGGGCACCGATGGCCTGGTGGTCAACACCAAGCTCACCCAGATGGCGGATTACCCGGACCTGTGCCGCGCCGATGTCAAGGGTAAAACAGCGGTGCGGCTGAAACGCCCGACCCTGCTGGCGTTTGCCTTTGCCTCGGGTAAAGATCCGTTTGCGCTCTACAACAATGCCAAGGCCTACAGTGCCTTGATGGACGAAGTCGGCAAAACCATGATCGCCTGCAAGGGCAACCTGAAGTTTTTCTGGGACAACAAGGACCAGTTGCTCAACGGCATGCGGGCTGGCGAAATTGTCGGCACCATGATGTGGGATACCGGCGGCTGGAAACTCAATAACGAAAAGCCTGAAATCCAGTTCATTGCGCCTAAATCCGGCGCACTCGGCTGGATTGACACCTTTGCCATTCCGGCCAAGGGCAAGAACGACGCCGCCGCCTACGCCTGGATCAACTTCAACATACGCCCCGAGATTGCCGCCAAGGTAGGTGCCTCGGCCGGCAACTTCACCGCCTCCAAGGGTGCCGACCAATTGGCTGACGCCAAGCTCAAGGCCCAGTTTGCCGCCAGCTTCCCCGAGGCCGCGCTGAAAAATGTCAAGTGGTATCCGGCGGTACCGGTTGGCATTGAAGACATCGAAGGCCGCGTGCTGGATCGCATCAAGGCTGCCAATTAATCGCCCTGACATTGCGTGCTTCCCTGGCCGCTGCGCCCATCTCGTCGCCGGGGGCGGCGCAGCCTGACCTGCAAGTAACCCGCGTCGCCAAGCACTACGGTGCTTTTCGCGCGGTCGATGATTTGTCGCTTGAAGTGGCGCGGGGCAGCTTTTTCTCCATTCTGGGGCCGTCGGGCTGCGGCAAGACCACGCTGCTGCGCATGGTGGCGGGTTTCTTAAGTCCGGACTCGGGCCAGATCAAGATTGGCGGCAAGCCGATGAACGGCGTGCCGCCCAACCGGCGCCCGGTCAACATGGTGTTTCAGCACCTGGCGTTGTTTCCGATGATGAGTGTCGGTGACAACGTCGGCTATGGCCTGGCGCGCCGGGGTCTGGCCAAAGACGAGATCAAACGCCGGGTCGGCGACATGCTGGAGCGCGTCAGCCTGCCCGGTGCCCAGGCCAAGCGGGTCGAGCAACTCTCTGGCGGGCAAAAGCAGCGGGTGGCGATTGCCCGCAGCCTGGTGCTCGAACCGACGCTGCTGCTGCTCGATGAGCCGCTCGGCGCACTCGATCTGAAGCTGCGCGAGCACATGAAGATTGAGCTCAAGGCTTTGCAGGCCGCGTTTGGCACCACTTTTGTCTATATCACCCACGACCAGTCCGAAGCGCTGGTGCTGAGTGACCATGTAGCGGTGATGAACCATGGCCGCTTTGAACAGGTCGGCACGCCGCAGGCGCTGTATTACCAGCCGCAAACCCCGTTTGTGGCGGGTTTTGTCGGGGCCAATAACCGCATCGCCGGTGTTGCCACCGAGGTAACGGGCAACACGGTGATGATCACCAGCGCGGCTGGCCTGGTCATTGCGGCCCGCCCGATTGGCCCGATCGGCCGTGGCGCGGCGGTCGAGGCCTTTGTACGCCCCGAAGTGGCGCGCCTGGCGCACCACCCGGCGCTGTTGCGCGATGCCGGTTTGGCTTGCTGGAGCGCACGCATCGACAGCCTGCTATTTGACGGCGCCAATTCGGCGGTGCTGTTGCATGAAACCCAGTCTGGCACCGGGTTTCGCATTGCCCTGCCGCAAACCGGCGAATTCGCCAACCTGAGTGTGGGCGAAACCGTGGCCTTCGGCTTTGACCCGCAGCGCGCCGTTTGCTTTGCCGCCGACAGCACGACCGACTTGCATGTTTTCAGTTGAAACTGACCATCCGCAGCACCAGGCTGCCCGCTTGATGCTCATGCTGCTGCTGGCCCCGGCCTTGCTGTGGCTGGTCGGGCTGATCCTGCTGCCCCATGTCGAGCTGGGCATTTTGTCACTGCGTGCCCGGGTGGCAGCGCGGGTTTATGAACCCAGCCTGGCGCAGTTCCGCACTTTTTACGAAGAGCCGCTGTACTGGCACACCTTTGTGCGCACCGCGCTGATGTCGATCACCGCCACCGCCATCACGCTGCTGGCGGCTTTCCCGATTGCCTGGACGATTGCCAAAATTGCCCGGGGCCGCAACAAGTCGATGCTGTTTGTCATGTGCCTGATCCCATTCTGGGTGAGCGAGACGGTGCGCACACTGGGATGGATGATTTTGCTGCGCGAATCCGGCGTGCTGCCCGCGCTGCTGGTCAACCTGGGGCTGACAGCGGCACCGGTCGAGCTGCTCTACCACGATGCCACGATTCTGGTCGGGCTGGTCTATACCTCAATGCTGTTCATGGTGATCCCGCTGATCAGCGCACTGGAGAGCCTGGACGATGCGCTGATTGAGGCGGCTTACGACCTGGGCGGCAACGGCTGGTCGATCCTGCGCCAGATCATCATTCCGCATGCCGCACCGGGCATGGTGGCGGGCTGCATTGTGGTGTTCATGCTCACGTTGGGCAACTACCTGACGCCGACGCTGCTGGGCGGCAAAAACTCGCAGTGGTTCACAGAACAGATCTACACCCAGTTCATCACCCGCTTCAACTGGGAGCAGGGTGCGGCATTCGGCTTTTTGTTGCTGGGTTTGTCCACCGCCATTGTCTGGGCTGGCCTGAAGTTGAGCGGGCAGAAGTTTGGCGAAGTGATGCAGCGCTCATGAAGCTCTTGGCCGGTCTTTTGATTGCTATTGAATATGTAGCTATCAGCGCTTATCCTGATTGGGCTAGAGGCCAATTTGATTCAAAACATGCGGGAGATGCCCGGTGATCGCCTCGCTGCCGCGCCCGCTGTGGCTGCGTGCCGGCACGGTGCTGTACGCACTGGCGTTTTTTGCCTTTTTGTTCTTGCCGCTGGCGGTGGTGGCGGTGTTTGCCTTTAACGACGCACCCTATCCGGCACCGCCGTGGCGCGGTTTCACGCTGGACTGGTTTTTGGGCGGTGCCGATGCCAGCCGGCGCGGGCTGTTTGCCGACACCGCCATGCTGGGCAGCATCTGGACCAGCGTGGTGGTGGCCGGCTGGGTCACGCTGTTGTCGGTGCTGGTCGGCACCGCCAACGCATTTTTGATCGAGCGCACGCAATTTCGCGGCAAGCAGGCGCTGTCCTTGCTGATGCTGGCACCGCTGGTGATTCCGGGCGTGATTCTGGGCATTTCGATCCTGGCCTTTGCCAGTCGCATTGCCAACCTGGCCGATGACCTGTGGGGGCTGGAACTCGAATTTTTGCGCCCCGGTTTGCCGCTGGTGGTGCTGGGGCAGTTTTCTTACATCGTCTCGATTGCCACGCTGACCATCACGGCGCGCCTGAAACGCTTTGATGTCACGCTGGAAGAAGCCGCCTACAACCTGGGTGCCTCGCGGGCGGCAGTGCTGTGGACCATTACGCTGCCGTATCTGAAACCGGCCTTGATTGGCGCGGCTGCCATCTCGTTTCTGATGAGTTTCGAGAATTTCAACACCACTTTGATGCTGGTCGGCTCAGATGCGCCACTGACCGTGATGATGTATGGCCGCATGCGCGAAGGGGCCACGCCGGTGCTCAATGCGGTCAGCCTGCTGCTGATGGTGGCCTCCGCCCTGCTGGCGCTGGCGCTGCTGCGGGGCTCCAGGAAAAGCCTGGCGGATGTACCGTGACGGCCATCCGCCAGTGACCCGAGTTTGCAGCGGTGCACGGCGGCAACCCATGATTACATGGGTTTTAGCCTTCCAGCCCGTGCCGGACCTGCTCTGGGACTTAGTCCTTGGTTTCGGTCTTGGCTTCGACCCTGGCTTCGACCTTGGCGGTGCGCACGCTCAGCAGCATGGTCAGTGCCAAGATGCCCACCACCACACCTAAAGAGTCCAGCACCGGAATCTTGTAAACATCGATCAGGCACATCTTGGTACCAATGAACACCAGAATCACTGCCAGACCATAGTTGAGCAGATGAAACTTGTTGGCCACTGCCGCCAGCAAGAAGTACATGGCGCGCAGCCCCAGGATGGCAAACACATTGCTGGTCAGCACAATGAACGGGTCGCTGGTGATGGCAAAAATGGCGGGGATCGAGTCCACCGCAAAAATCACGTCGGTCAGCGCAATCAGGCAAATCACCATGAACAGCGGGGTGGCGATCCGCTTGCCGTTTTCCA
The DNA here is from genome assembly GCA_903873485.1 of uncultured beta proteobacterium. GTDB lineage: Bacteria > Pseudomonadota > Gammaproteobacteria > Burkholderiales > Burkholderiaceae_C > Rhodoferax. The sequence goes on from CAIQOO010000227.1 coordinate 7,586, forward strand.
CCGTCCAGAAATTCTCTCCGTGGTAGTTCTTGCTCACCGGCAGCAATTTGCGCAGCAGTTTCAATGCCGGGTTATCGTTCAGATCCGGCTCCTTGCCGGCGGCCCACCACATCTTCACGCCAGTCAGGATCAGGAAGGCACCGAACACATACAAAATCCAGTGGAACTCGGCCAGCAGCCAGCCGCCCACCAGAATCATGACTGTGCGCAACACAATCGCGCCGATGATGCCGATCATCAGCACCCGTTTCTGATACTGCGTCGGCACGGCAAAGTAGGTAAATATCAGCAGGAACACAAAGATGTTGTCCACCGCCAAGGATTTTTCGATCAGGTAGCCGGCCAAAAACTCCAAGGACTTGGTATTGGCAAGTTCAGAGGAGCCGGTGCTGTCTTTCACCGCCCACCAGA
>CAIQOO010000228.1 GCA_903873485.1 uncultured beta proteobacterium
CACCAGCCAGGTCGAAAAGTCCTGCTCGGCCATGCCCTCAAGTTGATCGCTGCCTGGCCCGGTCAACTGTCTGAAGGCCGGGCTGATGTACTTGACGCACCTTTGTCCGTCAAACGAGACAAAGCCGTCCGGACTCAGGTCAAAAATCGCGTTGAGCTGCTCATTGCGTTCTTCGATCTGGCGCTGTGCCAGTTGGCGAATGCCCATTTCACGGCGAATCTGTCGCAAGTGACGGGTCAATGCCGCCGTCAGGGCCAGAATCAGCAAGGCCATCAGGGGTTTGCTCGGCCACCGTCTTGGTGGTCTCTTCGGCCGCAGCCGACTGCTCGACCGAGGCCGAAGCGATTTCTTCCGACCCCTTGAGCGCTTGCGCCGCAGCGGCATCGGACTGTTTGGCCCCGGTGGCAATTTCGCTGATGCCGCGCACCACCTCAATCACGTCGGTGCGAATGATCTCCAGTTGGGCGGTGATGACCTTGCCCTTTTCAACTTCACCTTCAATCGCCTTGGCTGAACTGTTGATGCCGTCAGCGATGGCTTTGACATCCTGCTGGATCTGGCCGACCAGATCCTGAATCTGCTTGGCGCTTTTTTCCGAGGTTTCCGCCAGCGTGCGCACCTCGTCGGCGACCACGGCAAAACCCTTGCCATGCTTGCCGGCGCGGGCCGCTTCAATCGCAGCGTTCAGCGCCAGCAGATTGGTCTGGTCGGCAATGCGGGCCACCGCCTTGACGATGTCGCCAATGTTGGCGGCCTGCTTTTCCAGTTCGATCACCATCGCCACAGAAGCGATCTGGCGCTGGCCGGCTACCGCCACGTTGGTAATCAGCGTGGCGACATCTGCTGAAGTCCTGGCCACCAAGGTTTGCGACACCTCCATCTTGGCCTGGCTGATGTCGGCGTTTTTCAATTGGCGGGCAATGGCATCGGTGACTTGTTTGAAGGCAGATGATGATTCTTGTGCGGCACCTGAGGCTTCTTCGGCACCGGTAGCGATCTGGTCCGAGGCGCGCTTGAGTTCTTCGGCGGCCGAGGCGGCCTCGTTGATGCCCGATGACAGTTGCCCGGTGGCGGCCGCGATGCGCTCGGCCGCTTGCTGCTGTTTGCCAAGGGTGCGCGCACGTTTGCGCTGTTGTTCGGCATCGCGCGCGGCCGCCGCGCTGGGCTTGCCGGCATCAGATGCCGTGGCTATGGGTGCTGTAGATAACTTCTTGACTAGCGCCATTTTGCGCTCCTTGTGAATGTGGGAATCAACCGGGCCTTCAGTCACGTTCGGGCTGAGATGCTCAAAGGGAAATCAAGCACACATCTACTTTAGACCAGTGAACTGTTGTTGCAATACCGGTAAACCGGTAGTTGTCTTACATAAATACAGGTAATTTTGCAAATATGCGTAATTTGTTAAAACCGGGCCGTCAACCCCGCTGTCCCGTTGCATTTATATATCAAATGGACTTCTAGCCCACGTCCTGTATGCGTAGCTAGCTATTAAACTAATAGTAGTCAGGCATCTGACTTGCGCTGAAATCAGGCGCTGCCAAGCGAAGCACTTTGCTTCAACAGCACTTTCAACTGTTCTAGCAAAGTTTCTCGCAGGGCGTACAGATCGACCAACCTGGCCACCGCCTGCTGGCCCTGCCAGCACGGCGGCACCGACGGCATCGCCGACATACCAGGAGGTAAACACCGGCAGCATGGCTGCGGTCGGGATCATGCCGTTGACAACCAGGCCGAGCACACCGATGGCGGCGCTGAGCACGGGTGTCGCCAGGGCACCGATGCCGATCAGCAGCACGGCATCGACCAGATCACGAAAATCGGTGGCCTGAGCGGCGCACGATCAGCAGCGTGACATTGCCTTTGATGGTGCCGCCCAGTCACAGGCCGAAGGCACCGGCGAGCGCGTAGGCCAGGGTGACTGCCAGGTTGAGGAAGATCAGGCGGTGGCGCAAGGCGGCTTGAAGGGCCACATGAAGCAATCAGTTTTTTATCCTGCAACGATGCACTACGCCATGCACATACGATTGTGGACAGCAATCTTGGCATCTTCTTCTTCGAGGTGCTTCCCATAGTCATGCGCCATGAAACTATGAATATCATCCCTATTCCAATGACCATTGAGGACTATTTCCTGAACGATGGCCTTGAATCTGGAAAGCAAACTGTTATGCAATTCGATGTGGTTTTTGTAGTCCGGAAAGTTGATCTCGCGCATAAGAGCCTTTTCATCGGAAAAATGCTTTCTCATATAGCGGTAAAGTTCCAGCGCAGCCAGTCTGAACGCTGACTGGTCAGCGGCATGGATGACCGCATTGGCCAGGGTAAAAATCTCCTGGTGTTGTCGGTCGATCAATACGTCGTTAAACAGATAACTGTCTTTCCATTCGATGTTGATGGTGTTCATGGTGTGGTCGGGCTGCCGTTGAGCCAATAAAAGATCTGGAAGAGTCACCGCCAGGCATTCAAAACAAGCCTGACTTTCAAAGCGTTTCAAGCGAAACCGCATGCGGCTATTGGTCTCAAGCTGTGCCGCTGCCTGGGCGAACTGCGCGAAGGGCGCAGCCGTGCATTCACTATAGGTGACCGTTTGTTATGGCACTCCGGGTAAACCCGTAGTCGCGCTACCTGATAACAGGTAAGCCGCAAGCGATTTTGATCAGCGCTTGGCGCATCACGGCGCAGCAGGAGCACTCACTCCCGGACTTATTCCGATTGGGCTTGCTCGCAGTTCACCACATAGCGGGTTAGTTCCGCCACGCTGTGCCGGTCAAGTTTGCGCATGATGTTGCGCCGGTGAACTTCAACGGTGGCTGCGGCGATTTGCATTTTTTCGGCAATCTGGTTCGAGGTAAAGCCGTCGGCGACCCATTTCAGCACCTGCTGTTCGCGTTTTCCAAGCACTGTCGCCGGGCGTATCTTGGCGCCTTTATCGAGCAAGCCACCGGCCATCAACGCCGCCGCATCCGGGCACAAATAGGTGCGACCATGCAGCACGGCACGAATGGCCCGCAGCAATTCGTCGCTGGCCTCGGCCTTGGCCACATAGCCGCTGGCACCGGCTTTGAGCGTGTCAAGCACATAACGCTGTTCCAGATAGGTTGACAAAGCCACCACCTTTACCAGCGGCAACGCCGCCAGCAGTTGCCGCGTGGCCTCAATGCCGTTGAGGCCAGGCATGTTGATGTCCATGCAGACAAGGTGCGGGGCGGTGGTCTGCGCCAGATTGACCACCTGCGCACCATCGCCGGTCTGGCCCACCACTTGCAGATCGGGATGCGACTGCAACAGATGGCACAGCGCGTCCCGGAACATTTGATGATCATCGGCCAAAAGAATGCGAATCTGCATGGGAGTATGGCCACTCATGTCGGTTCAATCTCAATGCACACCTGGGTGCCGCAGCCGGGTGCCGATACCAAACTGAAGTGACCATTGAGAAACTCGACGGTTTGTCGCATGTTGCGCAAGCCCTGGCCTTGCCCGGCAGTCTCTGCTGCAGCCGGATCAAAGCCGATTCCGTTGTCGGAAATTGACAGCCGCAGCGGTCGGGCACGGAGTTGCAGCGTGACCGTCGCCGCGCTGGCCTGGGCGTGTTTGACACAGTTGGTCAGGGATTCCTGGACGATGCGAAAAAAGCCCAGTTCCAGCTCGGGTGGCAGGCGGACGTTGTCCTGGGGGCAATCGACATGCACCATCAGGCCGGTTCGTCTGGCCAGCAGCAAGGCGTAGTTGTTGATGCCATCCAGCAGGCCACCCCGATCAAGTGCGGGCGGATGCAGCTCGGCGCAAATGTCGCGAATGCTCCAGTTGGTGTCGGCCAGCAAGGCGCGCGTGTCTTCCACGCAGTCGGTAAACGCCTGGGTATCACGCGACTGGGGCGCGGTGGCGATGATCAGTTCCAGATTGATGCGCAAGGCCGCCAGGTTGGGGCTGGTGCGGTCATGCAATTCACGCGAAAAGCGGCGCCGGGCTTCCTCTTGTGCTTGCAGCAGGTTGCGCGCGATCTCGCTTTGGCGCGCCGCCAGACCCAGGCGCTTTTGCTCGGTGATATCGCTGATCACGATCCGCTGCACCGCCATGCCTGCTTCGTCATCTGCCAGGGTGCTGACCAGATGCACCCAAAACGATGCGCCATTCGTCTTGACCATGCGCAGTTGGCACGACTGCGATGTGTCCGACGCATGAAGTTGCTGGCAGTGCCGGTAATAGCTTGCCTGGTCTGGCTTGAAGATAAAGCGGATGAACGCCTGCTTGAGCAGCAACGTCCGATCCACACCAAACAAGGCCGCAGCGGTCAGGTTGGCTTGCACAATCAGCCCTTTGTCGTCCACGCTGCAATACGCCACCGGTGCCAGGTCGTAAAGGTCGAAATAACGTGCGCGTTCAAGCTCAAGCGCCAACTGTGCCGTGCGCAGTTCCTCGTTTTGCATCGTCAATTCAATTTGATGGATGCGCAACTCATGCAGCAGGCGCAAAGTCTCATCGGGCACCGGCGCGCCAGCGCTGACCGGCAATGGGCCGGTCAATTGCGGCTCAAGTGCCTCGGCGCGCTGGCGCAACGCCTGCGAGCTGGCCTGCCGGTCAGTTGTTTGTTTATGATGCATAAATAATAGCTGTCAGCGCTTGCTGGATAAGGGCTAGAGGCCAATGGCACTGACTTAAGAGGTTCCCGTTCGGGCTGAGCTTGTCGAAGCCTTCGAGAACCCTTCGACAAGCTCAGGGCGAACGGGAGAATTTGGCAAGCAATTGTGCTTAAGTCAGTGCCATTGGG
>CAIQOO010000229.1 GCA_903873485.1 uncultured beta proteobacterium
CTGGAGGCGCGCTTTGCGCAGCCACCGATGATGGGCGTGACACCGCTGGACAAAGCAGAAATCGCAAGCTGGCATTGGCGCGTTGAGTTTGAGGGCTTCTTGGCGATAGCAGAGGCACTGCGCAACAGTTCACCGGCCATGATCAACCGATCCCTCCCAGGGCCAGTCAACTATGCACAAATCCCCCAATTGGCCGAACGCGGTCTGGCGCGACTACAACAATTTTTTATTGATCTCAACGACCGACTCCAGGACCGGAACTTTATCGCGGCGCAGCAGTTCAGCATAGCCGACATCACCGCTGTGGTGGCAGTGGACTTTGCACGCATCGTCAAGGTAAAACCGGATGAGCGACACCCGCATCTGCTGCGCTGGCGCACAGCGATGCAGCAGCGACCAACCATGGTGTTGTAGGTGAGCCAGGCCATGAGCCGACCAGACAAGTCAGTATCGGTTGTGTATCCCGCTGGCCTATGACGAGGCAAGAAGCTTGGAAGCTGAATTGGGCATTGACGTGCTCGAAAGGCGATTTACAGGCTTGTTGCTGGTGCGTTTTGAAAGGGCTATGGGATATCAATGATCGGGTACTCCGTCACCGGGGCGCGTATCCAGTCATTCACGAAAGGCAGCTCTGTGGCTGCTCAATGCAAACAGAATCAGCGCCCGACACGAAAAAGTTCCCCTCAGTGCCGGGCTGCAAGAATTCAGCCTTTCACGCAAATCACCTGCTTGAGCGTGTGCAAAATCTCCGTCAAATCAGCCTGATTGGCCATGACCTGATCGATGTCCTTGTAAGCACCCGGAATCTCATCAATCACATCCTTGTCCTTGCGGCAGATCACGCCTTGGGTCTGTGCCACCATGTCGGCCACCGTGAACTGCTTTTCAGCGGCGGTGCGACTCATCTTGCGACCGGCCCCGTGGGCGCTGGAACAAAAGCTCTCAGGATTGCCAAGACCACGCACAATAAAGCTACGCGCACCCATGCTGCCCGGAACAATGCCCATGTCACCCACGCGAGCACGAATCGCACCTTTGCGGGTAACCCAGACGTTTTCGCCGTAGTGGTGCTCTTGTGCCACATAGTTGTGATGGCAGTTCACCGCTTCGGTTGTGACAGTAAACGGCGGCAAGTGGCGCTGCAAGGCCGCCAGCACCAGTTCCAACATGGAAATGCGGTTTTGCATGGCATAGTCCTGCGCCCAGTGAACCGCCTCGACGTAGTCGGCAAAGTGCTCTGAGCCTTCGGGGAAGTAGGCCAGGTCGCGGTCAGGCAACTGGATCATCCAGCGCTCCATGTCCTTGCGCGCCAAGGCAATGAAATAGCTGGCAATCGCGTTACCAATGCCACGGCTGCCAGAGTGCAACATTACCCACACCTGGTTGGTCTCGTCCAGGCAGACCTCAATGAAATGGTTTCCGCCACCGAGTGTGCCCATCTGGTTGGTCCACTTGGAGAACTTGCCAAACGCTTTGAGCAGTTCAGGATGGCGATCAGTCAATGATTTCAGGCCAGGCTCGAACGGTCTGGCGGCATCCACCAGCACCCGTTCATCGCGGTGTTGGTCACGGCCAACGGGTACATCACGACTGATCTGGTTGAACACCTTTTGCAGTGCTTTCTCGTCGAGTTCATTGGCCGTGATTGACAAGCGTGCTGCCACCATGCCGCAGCCCAGATCAACGCCGACCGCAGCCGGGATAATGGCCTTGTGGGTGGCAATTACTGACCCAATGGTGGCACCAATGCCCAAGTGGACATCGGGCATTGCTGCCACATGGTGATGGACAAATGGCAGGCTGGCGATATTGCGCAGTTGCTCGCGTGATCGGTCATCGACATCGTCGGTCCAGATTTTGACCGGAACACGCCCGGACGTTAAGACTTCTTTCACAGGCATGATGCTCTCCAGTTTTGTGGCGCAGCGACAAACTTTTCCGCGTCACTGTTGTATGTATTGTTTCGAACTCAAGGCCCAGTCTGTGAGCCTTGATCAGCCTTATTGCAAATATTTGTGTTGACTTACTCTGGTCGATTGATGCGACCATCTTGAATGCGACCCAACGCGGCTTGCAAGCCAGTCATGCACATCACCACGGATATTGCGTCCTGCCAGCAAAAAGCCTTCAAACACAGACGGCGCATAGGGGGCAAATAGCAGCGTCATGCGCGCCTGCTTGGGTGTGCGACAGGCTTTGCGACCATTGCAGGCTTTGCAGGCAGCCACCACGTTGAGCCAGTCATCGATGCCACCTTGAGCGGTCGGCACGATGTGTTCACGGGTCAACTGCCGGTCATCAAAATACCCACCACAATAAGCACATGTCATGCGATCCCGCTTGAACAACTTGGGGTTGCTCAGGCTCGGCACTGCGTCAAACAAGTTCACACGCGAGGCTCCGGTGGTGGCCACAATGGCATGCACGTCAATTCTGGATTGCAGACCAGTCACCGCGTTGGTTCCGCCATGCAGCGTGTGGATGACAGAGCCCACCGTCCACGCCACGCTGTCTGTGGCGTAGTAGGTGGCGGCGTCTTCTGGCGTGATCCATTCTTGGGGCATGCCACGTACATCGAGTTGCAAAATCTGAACCATCACGTCTTCCTTGTGTTCACTTTTCTCATCATTCAAACGTTCATTAACAATGGGTGTCATGCAAAAGTGGCGCGATATGGGGGATTCAAACCCCCGGCTTGCGGCCAGTCAGCGGCGCACTCTGACACTTGAGTTAATACCGCAAGAATTGGAATGGGTTGACTTATCAGGATCGAACTGATGACCACCGGGATCACAACCCGGGGCTCTACCGCTTAAGCTAAAGCCAACATCAAAATGGCTCCGTACCGAGGCATCGAACCTCGCTCTATGCTGGTTAACAGCCAGCCGCATACACCCTGTTTGCTTGTACGGAAAAAA
>CAIQOO010000230.1 GCA_903873485.1 uncultured beta proteobacterium
ACTGCACATCGGTGCGAACATCCCGGATGTCGGACTTGGTCGCCAAAGACGTATCGAGTGCCTCGGACAGGATGTCGCGCTGTGCATTGACGAACGCCTCAGCCTGGACGCTCGGCACACCGGCCGATTCAAGCTGTTTGAAGTATTTCAGGGTGTCGAAAGCGATGCTCCTCATGGGCGCATCGTAAAGCAAGCCAACAACCAACCAACCCTCACCGCTGTTTCAGCGCCAAATCCGATGCTCGTCTTTTTCGATACCGAATTCACCGGCCTGACTTCCGACCCGCGCCTGTTGTCGATTGGCTTGGCTGCAGATATAGGTGCCACGCTGTATCTCGAATTCACTGACGGCTGGCAGGAATCAGCTTGTTCCGCCTGGGTCAGGCAGCACATTCTGCCGACCCTCGGCCAAGGCGAGCGGCTGACCCGTCGCGCAGCAGGGCAGCGGATTTTTGACTGGCTACAGTCGCTCGATGCCCCGCTGGTCTTGCTGGCCGATTCGGACTACGACACCGTGCTGCTGGCTGAACTGTTGCAGCAATGCGGCCTCACGCACGACAGCTTTCGCATCGAACAGCTTGCTTTCACTGGCAAGCCCCAGGCGCTTGAATTTGAAGCGGCGAAACGGCGCTACCTCGCATCGCAGGGTCTGGCACCACACCATGCCTTGAGCGACGCGGCGGCGCTGCGTGCGGCCTGGCAGCAGACGATTGATACAGTTTAGGCATCAAATCAGCCTCAAGCCCTTATGGTACCTGCGCAGGCAGCTATTAATAATAGAGCTAAGTCAGCACTTCCAGACCCCGATTATTCAATCACCAACACCAGTGGCTGTACGCTAAACTGCACCGCATGAAACGCGTTTATATCGAAAGTTCATTCATCAGTTACCTCACTGCCCGGCCAAGCAACAACATCACTTTGCTGGCGCGCCAACAGGCAGCACATGCCGTTTGGGCTTTGCAGGGGCAGCAATACGATGCGTTTATTTCGGCGTTGGTACTTGACGAAATCACCCGGGGCGACCTACAAGCTGCGCAGCGCAGAGTGCAGGCTGCTGAGGGTGTCAGCTTGCTGGAAATCTCGCTGGAGGCCGACAGTCTGGCCAAACAGTTGATTGCCAGTCACGCCGTGCCTGGCACTGAACCTGAAGACGCGCTGCACATTGCCATTGCGGCAGTTACGCAGATGGACTTCATTCTGAGTTTTAATTTTTCGCACATGGTGGGTGTCCAAGCCAAGTTCGCGCTGCAAACAGCCATTGCCAATTTGGGCTACAAACCACCCCTGTTGGTAACCGCCGATGATTTACTGGAGGTCTTATGGAACGATCAACACAATCCGCCAATTTATTGACACCTGAGCCCTTTTTTTCAGTACTGGGTCAACACGATCCCTTGCTGCAAGAACTGTGGGCCATCAAGGCACAAATCAACAAAGATGCCCAGTACAGCGTGGACATCAGGTTCAAGCAGGTGCAAGGAATGAATTGGGAAGTCGCACGCTCGCGGCTGAAAAATAAGGCAAGCTGAAAAAAGGCAGGCAGCACATCCTTCAGCCACGCGGCGGCGCTGCGTGCCGCCTGGCACCAGACAATGGCCATCGTTTAGGCATCAAATCAGCCTCTAGCCCTTATGCAGCTTGCGCTGATAGCTATTTTATTTGTAGCTAATCATCAGCCAGCATGGGCCAGATTTCCTCGGCACCCAGCAGCTCTGGCGGCGCGTTGTTGGGGCGAATCATCACGGTCATCACCTGTGACAGGGTCAGTGGCTCGTCCTCGTCGTCTTCCTCGTCCGCTTCGTCTTCTCCCACCTCCAGATCATCATCGTCTTCATCATCGACTGGTGGAATTAGCAACGCCGGGTTAAACACGTCCATGGCGGTTTGCACGGCCTCGACCAGGTTGGCGCGCTTGCCAAGTTGCCCGATCGTCAGGCCGCTCAAGCCCGAGAGCAGATGCAGGTGGATGGAGGTGGCCGTCAGCCAGTCCAGCGATGCGGAAAAGCCAGTCACCCAGCGGATGTGCGCTTCATTCATGCCCGCCTCAATGATGTCAACCTGCATGCCGACTTCGCAGGCATCCAGAATCACGCCGACCACTTTGTCGTGCCCCAGCTCAGCAATGCGCCTGAACACCGTGCGCAGATTGATGCCGATTTCGCCACCAATGCGCCCGCCCGAGCCGTGGCTTGCCACATAAATGATGATGCGCTTGACGGCATCGAGCTTGCGCGCGTCCATCAGGTGCTCCAGCGCCTGCCCAAAGCTGCGGGCATCAAAAAAGGTGGCGTAAAAAACCGACAGGCCATTCAGCCGCGACAAGCCGTCCAGAAACGGCGCAATGGATGTCTGTGCCGGGTCAACGCTTACCCGAAACCAGGGATGTTCCAGCACCAGTACCGCATAACTCATCAGGTTCTCCTTAAAAAAGTGGTTATTCAATCC
>CAIQOO010000231.1 GCA_903873485.1 uncultured beta proteobacterium
CTGGAGCCGTTGTTGGCGCAGCACGACCCGGCAGCGGTCGAGCTGTTTGGCTACGCCCAGATGACCCGCCGACCCGACGCCATGACGCAGCGCTATCAGGGCTATGTCGAACACTGGTGTCAGACGCAAGAGCTCGACGACGAGGCGCTGGCCGAGCGCATCCGCGCCGACGGCATCGACATTCTGGTGGACATTGCGGGCCATACCCGGGGCAACCGTCTGCTGGTTTTTGCCCGCAAGCCGGCCCCGGTGTCGCTGCACTGGCTCGACTTTGGCTACACCACCGGCCTGAGCGCGATTGACTATTACCTGACCGACTGGCCAACCGTGCCACAGGGCAGCGAGGCGCTGTTTAGCGAAACACCCTGGCGACTGGACGGCCCGGCGCTGGCGTATCGGCCAGACCCGGCCATGGGCGAGGTCAGCCCGCTGCCGGCTATCGCGGCTGGTTTTGTCACCTTTGGCAGTCTGACGCGGGCGGTGCGCATCAACCACCGCACGGTGCGGGTTTGGTCAGCAATTTTGCAGCAGGTGCCCGGTGCCAGACTGGTGATTGACAGCAGGGATTTTTCAGACAAGCGCACGCAAGAAGAACTGGCGCAGCGCTTTGGTCAGTATGGCATCAGCCGCGAGCGGCTGTTGATCGGCTGCCACAGTCCGCCCTGGGACACGCTGCGCGGCATTGACATCACGCTGGACTGCTTTCCGCACAACTCGGGCACCACGCTGCTGGAGAGTTTGTACATGGGCCTGCCGTTTGTGACGCTGGCCGGACGGCCCAGTGTGGGCACGCTGGGCCATGCCATTCTGGCGGGCCTGGGGCAGACCGAGTGGGTGGCGCACAGCGAAGACGAATATGTGGCCATCGCCGTGGCGCTGGCTGCCGATTGGCCCCGGCTGGCTGCCATCCGTGCCAACCTGCGGGCGGTCATGCAAAACAGCCCGTTGATGGATGAAACCGGGTTTACCCGCCGGGTCGAGGCGGCCTACCGGCAGATGTTTGCCGCGTGGGCGCAGCAGCAACAGCGGCCTGACCCGGCAGGTGTACCGCAAAGCACTCCTGAAAAAATAGCTTCTCACACAGGTGCAGAGCGGGCTAGCGGCCAAATTTCCTTTGAAAAAGCGGCCAGCGTGCCGGCGGACATCAAGCCGCCAACAGCGCTTGCTGTGCCAGACACCGCCGACATGACGGCGGCACAAAAAGTGGAGGCGATGATTGCGGCAGGTCTTGCGGCGCAGGCCCAGCAGCAGTTGCAGCAAGCTGCAGTGGCGCTATTTGAGCAACAGCGCTGGCCGCAGGTCGAGACGGTGGCGCGGCTGCTGACGACCTACTTTGAACAAAGCGCATTTAACTGGAAAGCCTTGGCGATGGCCTTGAGCCGCCAAGGTCTGGCGCAAGCAGCCGTACCAGCCTGGCAAAGAGCGATCGCCTTGTCACCGCATGACCCGGAGTTGTTGCTCAATCTGGGCCGCACACTGCAAACCTGCGGGCAACTGGCGGATGCCGAGCAGGCCTACCGCAGTGCCCTGCCGCTCAACCCCAGTCAGGAAGTGCTGGCGGCAGTCTGGTGCAACCTGGGCGTGGTCTTGAATGACCTGGGTCGGCTGCAAGAGTCGCAGCACAGTTATCAGCAGGCCCTGCACCTGCAACCCGAATCGGCGGTGCTGTGGAACAACTTGGGTGCCAGTCTGGACCAAAGCGGTCAGTTGGAGCAGGCGCTGGCCTGCTTTGAACGTGCGCTACAGGTTGACCCGCAGTACGCATCAGCGCACAGCAATCGGGGCAACACCCTCAAGCGGCTGGGTCGCCTGGCAGCGGCCGAGCAGAGTATGCGCTTGGCGCTGGCCATCGAGCCAGACTTTGCGCAGGCGCAGCTCAGCCTGGGCGACATCCTCAAAGACCGGGGGCAGTTGGACCAGGCCGAGGCCTGTTTTGAAACCGTGTTGTTGTCCAAGCCAGACTTTGCGGCTGCATACCACAACTTGTTTTTCACCTTGAACTACCACCCCGACCGTTCTGCCGAACAGATCTTTGCGGCTTACCGGCGCTTTGACCAGGCGCTGGGTTTGCCTTGGCGCAGCCAATGGCAGCGTCATGACAATGACCGGAGCATCGAGCGCCGATTGAAGGTGGGTTATGTGGCGGCCACGTTTTACCATCACTCCAGCCGGCATTTTCTGGAGCCGCTGCTGGCCCATCATGACAAGGGCGCGGTCGAGGTTTTTTTGTATGCACAGCAGACCCGTGCCGATGCCTCAACCCGACGCTACCAGAGTTATGCCGATCATTGGATTTCGACCCTGGCGCTGAGCGACGACGCACTGGCCGAGCGCATCCGCGCCGACGGCATTGACGTGCTGGTGGATATTGCCGGCCACACCGGCGGCAACCGGCTGCTGATATTTGCGCGCAAACCTGCGCCAGTGTCACTGCACTGGCTTGACTTTGGCTACACCACTGGCCTGAGTGCGATTGATTACTACCTGACCGACTGGGCGACGGTGCCAGCAGGTGGCGAGGCCTTGTTCAGCGAAACGCCCTGGCGGCTGGACCGCCCGGCGCTGGCCTATCGGCCTGATGTGGCTATGGGCGAGGCCAGTCCGCTGCCGGCCATTGATGCTGGTTTTGTCACCTTTGGCAGCTTGACGCGGGCGGTGCGCATCAACCACCGCACGCTGCGGGTCTGGTCGCAGATTTTGCTGCGCCTGCCGGGGTCAAAACTGGTCATTGACAGTGCCGACTACCGCGACCCCGCCATGCAGGACGAACTCGCGCAGCGCTTTGCCGAGCATGGCATAGACCGCACGCGCCTGCTGATCGGCTTTCATAGCCCGCCGTGGGATGTGTTGCGCGGTATCGACATCACGCTGGACTGCTTTCCGCACAACTCAGGCACAACGCTGCTGGAGAGCTTGTATCTGGGCGTGCCGTTTGTTACTTTGGCAGGCCGTCCGAGTGTGGGCACGCTGGGCTGTGCCATCCTGTCCGGGCTGGGGCATACCGAATGGGTGGCGCACAGTGAGGACGAATACATCGGGATTGCAGTTGCACTGGCTGCCGATTTGCCCAGCCTGGCTGGCATACGTGCTGGTTTGCGCACCGCCATGCAAGGCAGCCCGCTGATGGATGAAGTGGGCTTTGCGCGCCGGGTTGAGGCGGCTTATCGGGCCATGTGGTCAAGATTTTGTGATGGTGAAAATGGTTTGCCCATTGAGATCAAGGAATTGAGATGAAAGCAGTGATTCTGGCCGGTGGCCTGGGCACCCGCATCAGCGAGGAAACCCACCTCAAACCCAAGCCGATGATCGAGATCGGCGGACGGTCGATGTTGTGGCACATCATGAAGAGCTACTCGGTCCACGGGGTCAATGACTTTGTGATCTGCTGCGGCTACCGGGGCTATCTGATCAAGGAGTACTTTGCCAACTACTTTTTGCACATGTCGGATGTGACCTTTGACATGAGCAATAACCGGATGGAAGTGCATCAGAAAAAAGCCGAGCCGTGGCGAGTGACGCTGGTTGATACCGGCGAGGAGACGATGACCGGTGGCCGGCTCAAGCGCGTTGCCGGGTATCTGAAAGACCAACAAGCTTTCTGCTTTACCTACGGCGACGGGGTGGCGGACGTGAACATTGCGGCATCGATTGCTTTTCATCAGGCGCATGGCCGGCTGGCGACCGTCACGGCGGTGCTGCCACCTGGGCGCTTTGGCGCACTGGTGCTCGATGGCGATGCGGTGCGCGGCTTTGTCGAAAAACCCAAAGGTGACGGCGGCTGGATCAATGGTGGCTTTTTTGTGCTCTCACCCAAGGTGATCGACCGCATCGCCGGGGACGCGACCAGTTGGGAATGGGAGCCAATGGCCGGGCTGGCCGCCGACGACCAGTTGCGCGCCTTTGCCCACACCGGCTTCTGGCAGCCGATGGACACGCTGCGCGAGAAAAACCTGCTCGAAGAGCTGTGGCACTCGGGGCGCGCGCCGTGGAAGCTGTGGTAAGTGCCAATTTGGCCTCTAGCCCGCACTGCTATTGCGCAGACAGTTACATTATTTATAGCATTTGAGAGCTGCCAATGGCATCACCGATGGGTACAGTGCAAAGGGTTGAAGCCCCTTATTCAGATTTTTGGCATGGCAAGCGGGTGCTGCTGACCGGGCACACCGGCTTTAAAGGTGGCTGGCTGGCGCTGATGCTGCAAGAGCTGGGGGCGCAGGTCACCGGCATTGCCCTGACACCCAGCACCACGCCCAATTTGTTTGAGCTGGCGCGGGTGGGCGAGGGCATGGTCAGCCATTTTTGCGATGTGCGCAACGCGCCCGCGCTGGCTGCGCTGGTGCGTGCAGCCCAGCCCGAGATCGTCTTTCATCTGGCAGCACAGGCGCTGGTGCGCGCCAGCTACCGTGACCCGGTAGCCACGTTTGCCACCAATGTAATGGGCACGGCACATGTGCTGGATGCGCTGCGCGACCTGCCCGGCGTGCGCGTGGCGGTGATGATCACCACCGACAAGGTATATCGCAATCTGGAGCACGCCTACCCCTATCGCGAAGACGACGCACTGGGCGGGCACGACCCCTACAGTGCCAGCAAGGCGGCCAGCGAACTGGTGATTGCCAGCTACCGGGATGCATTTTTGGCCGCGCAAGGGGTGGCGCTGGCCAGCGCCCGCGCCGGCAATGTGATTGGCGGTGGCGACTGGTCAGAAGACCGGCTGATACCCGATGCGGTGCGCGCCTGGCAGGCCGGTGTGCCGCTACAGATTCGCAGCCCGCAGGCCACCCGGCCGTGGCAGCATGTGCTGGAGCCGTTGGCGGGCTATCTGGCGCTGGCGCTGGCGCTGTGGCAGCAGCCGGAGCTGGCCGGTGCGTTTAACTTTGGCCCGCAAACGCACGAGGCTGCTAGCGTAGAAACTGTGACCAATTTAGCCTGTAGCGCTTATGGGACGGGCGCTGTCAGCTATGAAAAAAATATCAATCAAGTGCACGAGGCGGGTTGGCTGGCGCTGGAGATTGCCAAAAGCCGCCAGTTGCTGGGGCTGCAGCCGCGCTGGGGGCTGGCCGAGTCGGTGGCGCGCAGCATGGCCTGGTACCGCGCGCAGGCCAGCGGTGCCGATGCGCGCCGCCTATGTCTGGCGGATTTGGCTGCGTTTGCGGCGTGCGGGGGGCAGCCATGAGCCGCTTTGCCGTGACCGATCTGCCGCTGGCCGGGCTCAAGCGGGTGCAGCGCCAGCGCCTGGGCGACAGCCGTGGCTTTTTGGCGCGGCTGTTTTGCGCCCATGAGCTGGCCGCAGCCGGCTGGCTTAAACCCATTGCCCAGATCAACCACACCTTGTCGGCCAAACGCGGCACCGTGCGCGGCTTGCATTTTCAGCGTGCGCCACACGCTGAGATGAAGCTGGTGAGCTGCATCCGGGGCGAAGTGTTTGACGTGGCGGTGGATGTGCGGCCACACTCCCCCACATTTTTGCAGTGGCACGGCGAGCGCTTGTCGGCTGACAATGGCTGCGCTCTGCTGATTCCTGAAGGCTTTGCGCACGGCTTTCAGGCGTTAAGTGATGATGTCGAGCTGCTGTATTGCCACTCAGCCCCCTATGTGGCCACAGCTGAAGCCGGGCTGAATGTGCAAGACCCACGCCTAGGCATAGCCTGGCCGCTGGCGTTTGCCGAGCTGTCGGCGCGCGATGCGGGGCACGCGCTACTGAAGTCAAATTTTGCGGGAGTGTGATCTTGTCGTTGCAACGAATTTACGCCACAGGTGAGATGCGGCACAAACACCATTGGAGCCAACCCAGCGCAGGATTTGTGGCTGTTGGACGTGGGTTTATTGGCAAGTGTCCGGCAACGCTGAGCCACGCGCAGGCGCAGGTCTTGCTGGAGCAGGGCCTGGCCTACCCGGATGAACAGCAACCCTTGCGGATTTACAATGTTTTTCTGGGTGTGATTTATGAGGCCGTGTCGGCCAACGATGGCACTTGGCATGGCTACCCGTGGCGGCTGTTGCCGGGCCGCAATGTGCTGCCCCGCACGGTGCAAAAGGTATTGCGCGAGCGTGCCGTGGCTGCCGGTGACGTGGTTCAATTTGACCAATGGATGAAACACTATGGCTGAAATCATTGAACTGCTGTCTGTTTCTGACGCTGCCCCGGCGGCGGGGCGCGGCTGGCAACAAGCTGTATTGAAGGTGTTTGGCGTGCCCTATTGGTGTGCCGACGATGGGCAGCCAATCTCTTGGGTCTGGCAGGACTTTTTGGCTGGCCTGGTGCGCAATTGGTCGGCGCTGATGCTTGAAGAGATCTGGCCGCTGCGATTGACTGTCAGACATCCGGGTGAGCTGTGGGACAAGGCCGAGCAGCGTTGGCAGACGGTGTCTGATCTGGTGGTGCAAGAGGAAGAAAAAGCGCTGTACGCTTTTTGGCATCGGCATAACCTGGCGCTATGGTTGCCTGGCTTGGCGCTGCCAGCCTTGATCTGTGTGCGCACTGGGCAGCAAGTGTGGGTGGTCACCGCAGACCAGACTGCCAAACGGGTGGCTTTGCCGCTTTTTCGGCGGGAGCTGGAGGCCATCGGCAACAGCTTGGCCATGGCCTACGCCGGATTTCCTGATGCCAACGCGCTGGCGCTGTGCCAGCGTTGGCGCGAGCGAGACAGGCAAATGGCCAATGATTATTTCCGGTTTCGCAGTGGCAGTGCGTCAGACGATGTCTTGCAACAGATGTGGCGCAGTGGGATCAGCATGGCCGCCAATGATGTTGATTGGTATGGTAACGAGCCGCCGATGCTGGCGGCAGCCCGCATGGGTCGGCAATGCCTGCGACCCGACACCATCAAAAGTTTGTGGACGTATTTGAGTGCGCAGCCGCCCGCGCCAGGTTTGCCAGCCCACTTTGAAAGTCTGAGTCTTGCAGCAGTGGCCCAGCTTGCCAGCATGTTGCCCGAGCGCGCCTATGTTCAGGGGTATGCACTTGCCCAATGGCTGCGTAGCCAGTGGGGTTTGAGTGCCATGGACGACGTGGATATAGAAAAGTTTCTGCGCCATGAGGCCACCAACGTAAAGTTGCGCAGAACTACGCCGCTACTACCAGCGTAAACACGAGCAATACTGAAAATTATCTTGTGCAACAATGGCTTAACGATTTTGTTCCAGTCACCTGCTGGTGCCATCTGCGCAACTTTACGA
>CAIQOO010000232.1 GCA_903873485.1 uncultured beta proteobacterium
CGACTGATGGCACTGGCCGATGTGTATGACGCCTTGATCAGCCGACGCGTCTACAAAGCCGGCATGCATCACGAACAGGCCATGCAGATCATTATGGAAAGTCGGGGCACGCATTTTGATCCCGATGTGGTGGACGCCTTTATGGCCATTCACCCTGAGTTCCAGGCCATCGCCGCACGCTTTGCCGACAGCGCCGAAGAGTTGCAAAACAAAGCCGACTTTTTATCAACCGTCCTATCAACCTGAAAGGAGAGCCAAAATGTCCATAAAACTGAATAAATTGGGCCTTAGCCCTTGCAGAATAAGCGCTAGCAGCTATTAATTATATAGCAATTAAAACCACGGGCAAGCTTTCCATGAAAATTAAAAGCGACCAGATGGCGACTGAACTCGTCGCCGCCAACGCCCTGCTGCGCACGGTGATCGACGAGATCCTCAACGAACTGCTCGACCTCGCGCGCATCGAGGACCGCCGTGGCAAGGACTTTGTGTTTGAAGCTGTGCCGCTGCAGGCGCTGGTACAAACAGTGGTCAGTGGCTTCAATCTGGCCGCCGGTCAGTTGAGCCCGGCCATTGCTGCACCGGCCCGACCCATGCAGGCCAGCACGCCCACCATGGGGGCCATTCGCATCATCGACTGCGGCATTGGCATGACACCCGAGCAAATGCGCCAAGTGTGCGAGCGCTTTTACCGCGCGGACAGTTCCGGCAAAGTGCTGGGCACGGGCCTGGGAATGAGCATTGTCAAAGAGATCATGGAGTTGCACCACGGCCAGATTGAGCTGCACAGTCAGCTCGGCCAAGGCACCACGGTGTCGCTGCTGTTTCCGCTGGCCAGGGAGGTGTCGCCGTGCTGACAGAGCAGACACCCGCCTTGCCCATTGAATCCGGGCCGCTATGGCAGGCCATCAATCAGCATTCCCTGGTGTCAATGGCAGACCTGACTGGTCACATCACCTATGCCAATGATAATTTTGTGCGCCTGAGCGGCTACAGCCGCGAGGAGCTTCTCGGGCAAAACCACCGCATTGTCAAATCCGGTGTGCAGGACGACACCTTCTGGGCCAGCCTCTGGGCAACCATTTCAAGCGGCCATGTCTGGGCCGGTGAAGTGTGCAACCGCGCCAGGAATGGCTCGCTGTACTGGGTCAATACCCAGATATCTCCGGTGTTTGATGCCCATGGGTGTGTCGAAAAATACCTGTCGATCCGCACCGATATCAGCGCGCTGAAAAAGGCCACGGATGAACTTGAACTGACCCAGGCGCTCAAAGCCGCCAACCACGGGCTCAGGCTGGGCAAGTTCTACCTGCACGCCGTGCTCGACAGTCTGCCTTACCAGTTCTGGCTCAAGGATGTCGATGGCCGCTACCTGGTGGCCAGCCAGGTGCTGGCCGATGCGTGCGGCAGGGCTTCCCCGGTCGAACTGATCGGACGCACAGATTTCGATCTCTGGCCACAAGAGGTGGCGCAGAACTTTCGCCGTATTGATGATGACGTGGTGCACAGTCAGCAGGCCCAAAACCGTGAGGTGCGGCAACAAGCGGGCGGCAACTGTCGCTGGTCTCAGGTGTTCATCAAGCCACTGTTTGCTGAAAATGCACAGGTATGCGGCACGGTCGGCCTTTCGCACGACATCAGCGCACGCAAACTCGCGCAGATTGAGCTGGAGCAACGTACTGCGCTTCTCGACACCATTTTGGAACTTAGTCCAGACGGTCTTGTGTCGTTTGATGCCTGCCGGCGGGTGAAGTACGCCAACCCCTCATTCACCCGCATGACCCACATTGGACTCAACCAGATCATCGACCGCGATGAACAGGTGCTGGCCGACCTGCTGGCCTGTCGCTGCTCACCATCGGGTCGATTCCCGGGTTTTGAGGCCATGCGCCAATCTTGCGGCGACGGCAATCGACACCTTCTTGAGTTGTCGAGCGACGTCAAGCGCGATCTGGAAATGGTCTTGCGCCAAAGTGACGGCGGGTGGGTGTCGCAAATCCTGTACCTGCGCGATATCACCCACGAAACTGCAGTTGATCGGATGAAAAGCGAGTTTCTGACCACCGCAGCCCATGAGTTACGCACGCCCATGGCCAGCATTTACGGCT
Source organism: uncultured beta proteobacterium (assembly GCA_903873485.1). Taxonomy (GTDB): domain Bacteria; phylum Pseudomonadota; class Gammaproteobacteria; order Burkholderiales; family Burkholderiaceae_C; genus Rhodoferax. The sequence continues at coordinate 2,109 of CAIQOO010000232.1, forward strand.
TCGCCGAAATCCTGGCGACCCAGGAGCTTGATGCCGCCAGTCGCGCCGATTTCGCCAAGATTCTGTTCAGGCATTCCAGAGGGATGGTGGCGGTGTTGAATGATTTGCTGGACCTGGCCCGCATTGAAGCCCGCCGCGGCCTGGACTTTGTACTTGAAACCACATCCGTGCATGACCTGATCAAGGCTGCGGTGCGCGAGTTTGAGCTGCCATCCGGGCGTTTGGCACCTGCCCTAAGGCATGCGCTTGCGCCTGTTCTCGTTTTGGCGGATGCCAGCAAGATGCTTAAGGCCATCCGAAACGTGCTCTCCAACGCCTACAAATATTCGCCGCAGGGCAGCGACGTAGCAATTGACATCCTGCCGCCGAAGTCACTGGCAGACACGGTGACGCATGTTGGCATCCGCATCACAGACCACGGCATTGGCATGACGCCGGAGCAACAAAGCCATGTCTTTGAGCGCTTTTACCGTGCCGACACCTCGGGTAAGACGCTGGGTACCGGTTTGGGCATGAGCATCGTCCATGAAGTCGTCTCGCTGCATGGCGGCACGGTCGATCTGAGCAGCCACCTGGGCCTGGGCACCAGCGTCACGCTATGGCTGCCAGAAAAGCTGTGCCACACGGATCGGCCCTGCGGCCCTTGATCGGCATGAAAACCCCTGAACAACCTGTGTCGAACCGGAACTTTCTTGCCTTCGTGGTGGCAGTCTTTGTTGCAATTGAACTGGTTTTGCTGGTCATGCTGCTGACATCGCCACAGCCCTGGGCGCGAACCCTGGCCATGATGACGATGGGGTTCGTGGCTGTTTTGGCCTGGCTCCTTGCGTAGAGGAAAATAAAGTTGGCACAAACGTGTCGATAAAAGTGGAACTATCCAACTTTATCTACCTGAAATTTCCACAAACACCATATCAAATAATGGGTTAAATAAATTGCAAAATAATTGTGGCACAAACCGTAAAACTCGGTTCAGTTCCTGGGTCAGATTGGGGTTGCCCACCCAGGGGGTAGGGAGCAAATTGCGGCTGCCTGGTCGCCTCGCAACTTCACCCGATATACGCCAGAACCAGCGCCATACGTCCATATTTTACCAAAGCGCTGCGCTTGGCAAAGCGGATCCATGATGGCGAGTAAGGCACCCGGCAGTGGGGATATTTGAAAGGGGCATCCAGCACTTGGGCATCAATTCGATAGGCGCTACTTCTGCCGCTGTAACGGCAGCGTGATTCAAGTGGCCTGGCGTGAATGGTGCACTCAGACAGCCGACCGAATTAATGAAGTACGCTGTGATGGGAACACGGCATATTCGAGAAAACTCTTTTATGGATCAACACATTGAGATGATTTCAGTCCATGTTTAATGTGAATTGCCAACTTTAATTGGATAACTTTCATTGGATTAAATGTATCTTTCTATTTTTATTGTGCAAAGATTGTCGATAAAGTTGGCACAAATTTCAGGCGCTCACTGGGGAAATGGGCCGAAAATTTGTTCCACTTTTATTTTCTTCTACGACGGGCACCCAAAGAAGCGCATCAACTCCTACAAGTGCTCAACGACGAGCTTGCGGAGCATTTCATACGCTCGCATCCAGGCTTGGGAAGCAATGACCCCGTCTATGTCCGCGCGGCCTGACCAGTGATTTCCCACGGTTTGGGCCACTCTCGTGTCAACCCTCGACCAAGATCTAGAGAAGAACAAGGCGGATATCGGGGCCCGATCTCCACCTTTAATCTGATGCGCCTGTTGCCAGGACCTAGAAATCTGTAGCTATAGCCTTATCGTTACACACAAGTCAAAACGTCTTTGTAAATCAACAACTTGCAAACACCAATCCGATATAGCATAGATAATGCAATATCTATATAAATCAATAAGTTACAAGTTTTTTTCGAGACTTGTTTGTAACGATATGAGCTATGGCAGCGCAAATAAATTAACGCCTCAAATGCCCTTAAGGATTCTTAAGAAGATTATTTAGTGCCTGACCGAAAACCCCATTTCCCAAGGGAGGACTGGTTAGTTTGCGAAACGAAGATTTTTAGAAAACTGCGTTTCTAGGCGAATTTCAACCCATATAGGTACTTTGACTGGATTTTTGGCCAAATCTTCACCGCATGATCTGGCTGCTTTTGATAGCAGCAAATAGTTTTAATAAAGGAGCATAGAAGTGATTTATCTCCCTCTGATGCATTAAGATCAACCGGTGAAAACAGTCCAGTTTTGAGAGCCAAGAAAGACCTATGCGTGTAGTCCAAAACGAACAAATGAAGATTGGCGAAGTTGATATTTCAAAGATCAACTTCACCCTCAAATCACGCGATGACATTCCAAAGATATTGCGTGGCTTGCAGCACATCTACACCACAGAAACCATCCGTACACGTATTTTTGATTTGCTCGAAAGCCGGGTATCTCCCAAGGTTGACAAATCCAACGGTCGCCCTGGCATGACCCTGTGGAACATCCTGGTGTGTGGTGTCATTCGCCTGGACTTGAACTGCGACTATGACCGATTGCTCGAACTCGTCAATCACCACGACACCCTGCGTGAAATGCTCGGGCACGCGGCCTTTAACGATACCACCTATAGCCTTCAGACCCTCAAAGACAACGTGCGTCTTCTGACACCTGAACTCCTCGACGAGATCAACCAAATCGTTGTGGCCGGTGGCCATGCCCTGGTAAAAAAAAACGACGAAGCGCTGCGTGGGCGCTGCGACTCCTTTGTAGTTGAAACCGATGTGCACTTTCCAACCGACATCAACCTGCTCCTTGATGCCATGCGCAAGATCCCATCCCAGCGGCGAGAGGTATTTCAACAGCGAGGTGTCCACCTCCTGTCCGTTGTCACCCAAGGCACCCTGCCCGTTTTTGCAGCACCGCACTGAAACCCGCGCCAGGCGCGGCATCTGCCGGTTTCTCCTGAAGTTATCCAGCGCGTTGTCCACACAAAGCGGGGACAACCCGCGCAGGGCACGCTGAACTGGAAAAACCGTGTTTTCGCTTCAAATTGGTGCTCACCCTTTTTGGTGGGCAGGTCGCTCGCCTGACTTTTTCAGGCTAGTCATGCACCAGGGTTGCATGGTGCTGGCAGGAATACGCCCATGCTGGGCGCACAAAAAGTACCACCAGACGGATGCCTTCAAGGCTTATCAAAAAAAGTACCACCAGACGGATGACTACAAGGAATATCAAAAGGCTTACCAGAAAGCGTACCGCCAGACGGATGCCTTTAAGGCTTCTCAAAAGAAGGCTTACCAAAAGAGGAAGGCGCTGGCAGCTTCGTTACCGGGTAATGCCGCTTCCTGATGGTTGCGCAACAAGCCCATTGCGCAGCACACCCGGTGCAGGTGTGGTGCGCAATGGGCGCAACGCTCACGGTAAATCACCACTGCCAGCACTCGCTACTGAATCAGTCCAACGCACCAGCCAACAACCGGCCCAAGCCCCAAGCCAGCCCCGCCCCGACAACCTGATCCCCAGCACCAAGGCGCTCCTATTTTGGAAGTAAATAAGTACACAGCCCTAAGATTATGGGTTTTATCTTAGGGCTGTTTTTTGGGGGTAAAACCAGACTCTTCTCCTGGTGTGAAATGGTTTGCTGCTAAATCAAGCACTTAGGTTGACTTTTTTGCCGCAGCATGGGGTTGCGACAAAAGCCGACGGCTCATACTTGGTTTTGAGGGCATTTTTCAGGCTGAAGCCACATCGTTACACACAAGTCGAAAAAATCTATATAAATCAATAACTTAAGTAATTTTCAAATTTTTTCAGAAATATCCTCAAAACCCAATATGAGCCACTAAAAAATGCGCCCAAGCAGTGCTTGCATCGGCGCGTCGCTGTGGTTTTGATGGTGCAGCAGGCGCTGCCCGGCTGTCATGGCCTAGTCGCGGGCCTGTTGATCATGAGCATCGAGTTTCAAGCCCGCCTGCCGCTGTCACCGCACCCGTCAGCCATCCTTGCCATCCAGCCGGGTCTGTAGCAACCAGGGCGTGAACTTCCACAGGTAAATCAAAAAAGCCAGACTCCAGGCCAATGCGGCCAGTATCAGCAAGGTCGCGTAAAACTGTGGCGCAACCAGCGAAGCAAGCACCCGGCTGGCCGCCGCTGTCATGACCAGCCAACAAGCCAGCACCTCAGCCCCAGAGAGCAGCAAAGGCCGGCCAGTATGACCACGGGCGGTGCGTGTCACCATACCGATGATCAGACCGCCAGTGGCACCAACCCCAAGCGCATGCACACCCACCGATACGGGCAACAGTTCTACCTGAGCCGCTGCTAGCAGCAACAGGGCAAGCGCAATCCAAGCGTAGCCTGCATGCAAAATCCAGAGAATTGACTGGCCCAGCGTCCGGCCTGAGCGCCAGCCCAGCAAACGCAGGGCATTCGCCAAAGCTGCTGCCACCAGCACCAGGGCACCGAGCCAGCCGGTCGGCAAAAAAATCCAGCACAACAGCGCCAACGCGGTAAGCCCTAATGCACTGCGCTCCACCGCACTGGATGCCACCAGCTTGAGTCCCGGGTTGGCAGCCATGGTGAAGGCCGGAATCACCCGACCAGCCATCACGCTTTCGATCATGGTAATCAGGGCCAGGCCGGCATGCAAGGCGGTCATGGCAGAGATGTTCAGCAGACCAGCAACCGCCAGGTGAAACACCATATTGGACGCAGCCAACAGCATCAGGATGAAGGCCAGTGGCAAATTGCGGTAGTTTTTGGCGCGCCACAGCAGACGGGCAAAAATAATTGCCACCAGCGGCAGCAGCGCCACATCCAGCAGTGCATAAACCTGGCCAGAGCCGCCCAGACCAGCCAGCCGCGCGGCCAGCCAAAGCAGCGCCAACGCACCTAGCACTGGACCACGCGGTGTCGCCAGTCCGGTCCAGTTTTTGCCAGCTGTCATCAAAAACCCAATGATGATGGCGGCGGCAAAGCCAAACAGCATCTCGTGTGCGTGCCACAGCAGCGCCGGGACCGCCGGCGAAAACGGCAAAGCACCCAGAAATATTGCCAGCCACAGCGGCACCAGCAAGGCGGCAACCAGTGCACCGCCAATATAAAAAGGGCGAAAGCCCAAACGCAGCAACGGCCAGCCTTTAGGTGGTTCGGCAGCGGCACCGGCTTTGGACAATATCGGCAGAGAAACAGACTTCATGGTGGTGTAGATTGAAACAAACCCGGGCAACGCTTGCATGCGTTACCGGTCCCGGCCTGTCATGTTGGAGCGATTCAAACTGGAATTGTCAACTCAGTGTTCCTGATTTGTCCTTAAGCTGAAACAAGCATTTTTCACAGCAGGGACAACTGCGCTGGCACCACCCAAGCGGAAAGGTTGCTTTGGTGGCAGCAAGTCGACGTGTTTTTTCAGTCTTTGGGCCATTTCTTGAAGTGGTTCAAGGAAATGATTTGAACTCGCCAGTAATCTCCCGACACCCCATTTCAGGAGTTCAACACAATGAGTCAAGGCAAAGCCAGTGGCTTCACCAAGCAAATGGCCCGCAACATGTTTTATGGCGGGTCGGTCTTTTTTATCCTTATTTTTATTGCGCTGATTTTTGACAGCGAGAGAAAAATTCCGTTTCGATCAAACGCCGAGGCCATCACGCCGGCCGTCATCCATGGCAAAAAGCTGTGGGAAACCCGCAACTGCATTGGCTGCCACACGCTGCTCGGCGAAGGAGCCTACTTTGCCCCGGAACTGGGCAATGTTTACAAACGCCGGGGAGCTGACTTCATCAAGGCCTGGATTGCCGCCCAGCCCACCAACATCCCCGGACGCCGCCAGATGCCGCAATTCAATTTCACCGAGGAACAACTCAACGACCTGGTTGAGTTTTTGCGCTGGACCGGCAATGTCAATACCCAAAATTGGCCGCCAAACATCGAAGGTTAAGCCAACATCTGAACCAATCAGGAAAATCAAATGCAAGCGATCACACTCAAATACAAGTCCCAGGGGGTTGCGAAGTACTACTTCATCGCTGCCCTGGCACTCTTTACCGCCCAAATCATTTTTGGCATCACCTTGGGGCTGCAATATGTGATTGGCGACCTGGCCTTTCCGTATATTCCGTTCAATCAGGCACGCATGGTGCATACCAACTTGCTGATTGTCTGGCTGCTGTTTGGCTTCATGGGTTCCGCTTATTACCTGGTGCCCGAAGAGTCCGAGACCGAGTTGTACAGCCCGAAGCTGGCGATGATTTTGTTTTGGGTGTTTCTGCTGGCCGGCGCACTCACCATTGTCGGCTATCTGGCGGTGCCCTATGCCAAGCTGGCAGAGCTGACCGGCAATGAACTGCTGGCCACCATGGGGCGAGAATTTCTGGAGCAGCCGCTGCCCACCAAACTCGGCATTGTGGTGGTGGCCCTGGGCTTTTTGTTCAATATCAGCATGACGGTACTCAAAGGCCGCAAGACCAGCATTTCACTGGTGCTGCTGATGGGCTTGTGGGGCCTGGCGCTGATGTTCCTGTTCAGTTTTGTCAACCCGGACAACCTGGTGCGTGACAAGATGTACTGGTGGTTTGTGGTGCACCTGTGGGTGGAAGGCGTGTGGGAGCTGATCTTGGGCGCGTTGCTGGCCTTTGTGCTGATCAAGACCACCGGCGTGGACCGTGAGGTGATTGACAAGTGGCTGTATGTGATCATCGCCATGGCTCTGATCACCGGCATTTTGGGCACCGGTCACCACTTCTTCTTCATCGGCTTGCCAGATTACTGGCTGTGGGTGGGCAGCATCTTTTCTGCCATGGAACCGATTCCGTTCTTCATGATGACGGTGTTTGCCTTCAACATGGTGCAGCGGCGTCGCCGTGACCATCCAAACCAGGCCGCCTTGCTGTGGGCGGTGGGCTGCTCGGTGGTGGGTTTTCTGGGTGCCGGCCTGTGGGGCTTCATGCACACACTGTCGCCGATCAACTACTACACCCACGGCACCCAGATCACCGCTGCCCACGGCCACCTGGCGTTTTACGGCGCTTATGTGCTGGTGGTGATTGCCATGATCAGCTACGCCATGCCGACGCTGCGCGGTCGTGAAGCCAACAACCGTCGGGCCCAGAGTTTCGAGATGTGGTCGTTCTGGATCATGACCATCAGCATGGGCTTGATGGTGCTGGCCCTCACCGGTGCCGGCATCTTGCAAGTCTGGCTGCAGCGCATGCCGACCGAGGGGGCCATGCCCTTTATGGCAACCCAAGACCAACTGCGCTTCTTTTACTGGTTGCGTGTCATTGGCGGGGTTGGTTTCCTGCTGGGTCTGCTGAACTACCTGTTCAGCTTTTTCGCCAAGCCAGGTGCCCGTGAAGACCAGGTGAACGCCAGCATGCTGGCGGGTCGCCCGCAACATGCCTGAAACCGCTTTGGTGGCGGCAATTCCGTTCTATGCCGAACAGCATGGCGAATGCACGCTGTTTGAGCATGCCTGGAAAAAACAGTTGCCGCTGCTGATCAAAGGCCCGACCGGCTGCGGCAAGACCCGCTTTGTCGAGCACATGGCGGCACGCCTGGGGCGGCCACTGATAACGGTGTCGTGCCATGACGATCTGAGCGCGGCAGACCTGGTTGGCCGCTTTTTGATTGGCAACGGCAGCACCGTCTGGTCCGATGGTCCGCTGGCGCGTGCGGTGCGCAGCGGGGCCATTTGTTACCTTGATGAGGTGGTCGAGGCCCGCAAGGACACCACCGTGGTGCTGCACCCGCTGGCCGATGACCGGCGCATTCTGCCGATTGAACGCACAGGTGAGCAATTACTGGCACCACCCGAATTCATGCTGGTGATTTCCTACAACCCGGGCTATCAAAACCTGCTCAAGGGCCTTAAACCCAGCACCCGGCAACGCTTTGTCGCGCTGAGCATGGGCTACCCTCGACCCGAGGTGGAACTGGCCATTGTTCAGGCCGAAACCAGTATTTCCGTCACGCAGGCAACCCAGTTGGTGCAGTTGGCGCGTGCCCTGCGCGCATTGACAGACCATGATCTGGAAGAAACCGCCAGCACCCGCTTACTGGTGTCGGCTGGTCGATTGCTGGCCTCGGGCCTGCCGCTGCAAACCGCCATCCAGGCGGCCATCATTGATGCGCTGACCGACGACATCCCGACCGCACAGGCGCTCGGCGAGTTGGTGCGCGCGCTGTTTGGCAATGCCACCTGACGCAACCCCACTGGCTGCGACCCGCACACCGCACGTTAGCCTGAACCCAGCCCGCTTGCAGCGCTGGCGGAGTTTCACGCAAACCGGATTCTTTGCGCTGTTTGTGCTGGCACCAGCACTCAATCTGTTGCGGTTTGACCTGTATGAAACACAGCTCTGGTTTCTTGGGCAACGCTGGTCGCTGGGTATTGATGCTCTGGCGCAGGGGCAAATAGATGCCACCACGGCGGCATTGCAAATCGTGTTGCGGGCGTTTTTGCCTGGCCTGCTGCTGGTTGCCGTGTTCTTCGGGGTGGCTTCCCGCTATGGTCGCCTGTATTGCGGCTGGCTGTGCCCTCACTTTTCGATGGTTGAGAGCCTCAACACCCTGCTCCATCGCGCTTGCGGCAAGTTCAGCGTCTGGGACAAAAGCCCCACACCGCGCGCCGGTGCCGTGCCAGATGCCCGCTGGTGGCCATTGTTTGGCTTGAGCTGCATACTGATGGGCTTTGTCTGGGCCATCACGCTGTTGACCTATCTGCTGCCACCTGCCGTCATTTGGGGTGGTTTGATGCACCACACGCTGACACCCAACCAGACCCGGTTTCTGTTGGTGGCAAGCCTGCTTTTCACGCTGGATTTTGCTTTTGCCCGGCATTTGTTCTGCCGCTTTGGCTGCGCTGTGGGCTTGTTCCAGAGCCTGGTCTGGATGGCCAACCACCGGGGCATGGTGGTGGCCTTTGCCCGCGAGCGGGCACGCGACTGCAAAACTTGCGACCAGCCCAGAGGCTCGGCCTGCGACAACGCCTGCCCGATGCGGCTGAACCCGCGCAACATCAAGCGCATGATGTTTTCCTGTGTGCAATGTGGTCAGTGCCTGAGTGCCTGTGATGCCACCCAGCAGGCACAACAGCGCAGCCCCACGCTGGAGTGGCAAATCGGCGCTGACGCGCTGCGTGAAACCTTGCGTCAGCGCCAGCGCGACCGCACGGAGCGTCCCTGATGGAAGAACGGGTCGGGCGCTGGTGGCATCAGGCCATCACGCAAATGGCGCGCAAAGACCACGCCGGAGCCATCGTGCACCTGAAAGACATGCAAAAAATCATTGGCATCGTTTTTCGTGCGGCGGGTGGCGCCACCACACTGCGCTTTGCACCGGCTTGCCAGCAGCCGGTGGGCGGTCAGCGCCATTGGCTGCAAAAGCTCGCCGGAGGCCAGCAGCGGGCCGACACGGCGCAGCTTGAACCCGATGTGCTGGCGCTGCCGGCATCGCTGGCGGTGTTTGCAGACAAGCAGCTCAACCATGACCTCTACCTTTGGCTGGCCATGTTGTCGGCCTGCTTTCGCCAAAACGGCAACTGGATCAGCGACAACCAGGTGGCCAGCCGGGCGGCATCATTGCAGTTTCCGGGTTTTGGTGCCCGACACCAAACACTGCTGCAGGCCCATTTGGCACAACGCCCCAACCCCAAAAGCCTCAGCGGTGCCGCAGCCCAGGCAGAAGCCGCCGTTCAGGCCGCATTGCAGGGTCAGACCGTTCATTTGTCTGCCTGCGGGCCGCAGGATGTCGCGGCGGTCTGGCTATGGCTGAGTGCCGGTACCGGTGCTGGCCGCATTGCCAGCGACAACACGGCAGATCAGCGCAACGCCGCCGTTGCCGCCAGCGACCCGCAGCGCCGACACGCCCAACACACCGCCCATGAACAAAACCGCAACGCCATGGTGCTGCCGTTTCGGGGCGAGTCCCTGATGTCATGGAGCGAGATGGTGCATGTCAACCGCAGTTCGGACGATCAAGACGATGGCAACGCCCTGAGCGCCGCCAACGACATGGACCAGCTCTCGGTCGCACCCGGCGGGCAAACCCTGGCGTCCCGCGTGAAGTTTGATCTGGACCTGCCCAGCAGCAGCGCCGATGACCTGCCGCTGGGTGTCGGCATTCACCTGCCCGAGTGGGACTACCGCTGCGCCCTGCTCAAACCCGATCATTGCCGGGTGCAGGTGATGCAGGCGCGACAGTGCCCGCCCTTCACGCCCGCACCGGCGCTGCGGATCACCGCTGCACGACTGCGCCGCCGACTCGAAACACTGCGCGATGCCCCGCGCGCCATGCAGGGTCAAGACAGTGGCGATGACCTTGATCTTGATGCCTGGGTGCGCTTTCAGGCCGATCAGCTTGACCACACCAGCCTGTATTCCGACACCCCGTCGATCTACACCCGCCGGGCGCGGCTTGAGCGCAGCCTGGCGACACTGCTGCTGGCCGACCTGTCACTGTCGACCGATGCCTACGCGGCACCGCAGGCCCGGGTCATTGATGTGATTCGCGATGCACTTTTTGTATTCGGCGAGGCGCTCAATGCCACTGGCGACCCATTCGCCATCTGGGGCTTTAGCTCGGTGCGGCGCCAGCATGTGCGCATGCAGCACCTGAAAACCTTTGCCGAACGCTGGAATGATGCCAGCCGTGCCCGCATTGGCGCGATTCGACCCGGCTATTACACCCGCATGGGTGCTGCCATTCGTTACGCCACCACCCAATTGGCGCAGCGACCGGAGCGGCGGCGCTTGCTGATGCTGCTGACCGACGGCAAACCCAATGATCTGGACCTCTACGAAGGCCGCTATGGACTTGAAGATACCCGGCAGGCGGTGCGCGAAGCCCAGGCAGCGGGTTTGTCGCCGTTTTGTGTCACCGTTGACGAAACGGCGCATGACTACCTGCCGATGCTGTTTGGCCAACAAGGCTACGCCATGGTGCGCCAACCGGAGCATCTCGTCAGCCAGTTGACGCAAGCCTGGGCCACGCTGTCGCACAGCTAGTCGGCCGATCAGGTCTTGTATAGTCAGTGACCATCCCTGACCCCAGTGCAACCCGGTCGGAACATCGCACCGGTGACCCATTTAACAGTCCATCGCCTTCATCATGAAATCAACTACCGATCACTTTGAAATGCAGCGTTATCTGTCGGTCATTCCGCTGTTTGGCAACCTGTCGGCAGATGAACTCGCCCGCCTGGCGCAGGGCTGCCAGCTCAAGCGGTTGGCCCGGGGCGACATGGTTTTTCGCGTCGGCGAGGTATGCGAGGCTTTTTATGTGGTGATTCTGGGGCAAGTCAAGTTGTATGTCGCTTCGCCCAATGGTCAGGAAAAAGTCATTGAAATCGTTGGCCCGGGTCGCAGCTTTGCCGAGGCCATGATGTTTTTGGAAGTGCCCTATATCCTGAATGTCCAGTCGCTCACCGACACCCTGTTGATGTGTGTCAACAAGAAGGCGGTTTTTGGGGAAATTGCGCAAGACCCGCGCTTTGCCCTGCGCATGCTCGCCGGCATCTCGCGGCGACTGCACGGCCTGGTGCAGGATGTTGAAGGCTACGCACTTCAAAGTGGCGTTCAGCGGCTGATTGGCTACCTGTTGCGTGATGTCGAAGACATCGATGCCGCCCAAAACAAAGTGGTGACCGTGTCATTGCCGGTCAGCAAGGCCACCATTGCTTCGCGCCTGTCACTGACCCCGGAGTATTTTTCTCGGGTACTGCATGAGCTTGAAGCCGACCAGTTGATCGAGATCGACAAGCGTGAAATACGCATCATCGATGTCAAGCGTCTCGCGGCTTATGGCTCGCAGTGAAAGCCAGTCACCTGGCCGGTCGTCAGCGGGGGCGATCCAACTGGCAAGCATCGGTTTTACAACTGCCTCAAAACACATTCCATGTCGATCACGATCAATATTCTCATGCCAAAAAAACTGACCCTGCTGGTCAGCATCGCCCTGTCAGGCAGTGGTGCTGCACTAGCCCAGTCCGCATCAGACCCGGGCCAAGGCATCACCCTCAACCAAGTGGTGATCAGTGCCAACCGGGCCGAGCAGCTTGCCGATGATTTGACGCTGTCGATGGATGTGGTCAACGCCCGCGACATTGAAAGCCGCCAGATCGGTGACATTCGGGATGTTGCCAAAGACCTGCCCAATGTGTCGGTCAAGCGCGCACCGGCCCGTTTCAGTGTGACCGGCAGAGGCAACCCCACCGGCTCCGACAGCAATGCGGGTTTCAATATTCGGGGTCTGGGCGGCAACCGGGTGCTGATGCTAGAAGACAGTGTGCGCCTGCCGCGCAGTTACAACAACGGGGTCAACGCGTTTGGCCGCGACGCAGTCGATATCGGACTGCTCAAACGCATCGAGATCATTCACGGGCCAACCTCGGCCCTTTACGGCTCCGACGGACTGGCCGGGCTGGTCAACTTCATCACGCTTGAACCGCTGGACTATCTGCGCTCGGACAGCGGCAGCAGCCCCAGGGTCAGTGGCGGCAAAGCCTGGCTGAGCTACAGTGGCGATGACCACGGGCTTGCTGCCGGTGGCACACTGGCCCGCCGCGCCGGTGAGCGGGCCGAATGGTCGCTCACTGCCACCACCCGAAGCGCTGACGGCTTGAGCAACATGGGCAGCCATGACACAGCCGATGTGGACCGCACCACACCCAACCCCCAATCGCACCACGCTCGCGCGCTGCTGGGAAAAGTTGTGCTGCACCCTGACAGCACACAAAAGCATGTTTTGACGCTGGAGCATGTTGAAAAATCCAATGCCATTGACCTGCTTTCCAGCCGCGCCAAACTGCCCTACACCGGCACCGCCGCCCAGCAAGCAGCCCTGGTGATGGCGGAAACCTCCAGCACCGGCAGCAGCCGCAGCCGCCTCACCTGGAATGCCCGCTATACCCTGAACAGCGCACTGGCCGACAACTTGCAGACTGTTCTCAGTTGGCAAGAGTTCGCCAGCCAGCAAGACGGCCAGACCTGGCGATACGACCGTGGTGTCAGAGCGCGCCAGGTCAGCTATGACGAACGCACCTGGCAAGCCCATTTGCAAGCCGGTAAAACCGTGCAGATGTCCGAGCAGTGGAGCCAGCTTATCCGCTACGGTCTGGACCTGACCCAGACCGATATCTCAAGCCTGGCCAGCGGCAGTGACCCAGCACCCCTGGCCAGTTACAGCCCGAAAAGGTTTTTTCCGGATACCCGCGACACGGCTCGGGCCATCTATGTGCAGTCCGAGTTGATGCATGACGACTGGAGCATCACCCCGGGTGTCCGGTTTGACCAGTTCGCTGTTGATGTACTGAGCCAGTCAGGCTACTACCCCAACCTGTCGCCAACACCCGGCAAGTCGATTGCCGGCTCGGCGCTATCGCCCAAGCTCGGCGTGTTGTACCGGCTGACACCACAATGGTCGGTTTATGGCAATTACGCCACCGGGTTTCGCGCCCCTGAAGGCCAGCAGGTCAATAGCGCGCTGGAAGCATTCAACGTCAAGCTGCTGCCCAACCCCGATCTGCTACCAGAACAGAGTCGCAATTTTGAACTTGGCATTCGCACCCGCATGGCTTTGCTGTCGCTGGACATGGCCATTTTTTCAGGCAAATACAGCCACCTGATTCAGGAGAAAAAAGACTTTGGTACCGCCGATGGCCAAGCCGCCAGCGTCACCAACCCGACTCTGTTTCAGACCGTCAACATCGACCAGGCGAGCATCAGCGGCTTTGAACTGAGGGGCCATGTTGCCTGGGGCGTGGTCGCCGGTGGGCAACTGAGCACACCCTTTAGCTATGGCATGACACATGGCAGCAACGATGTCAACGGCCTTCCACTGAGCAGCATTGAACCCGCCAAACTGTTGCTTGGCCTGAAGTACCAGACCACTGCCTGGGACGTTGGACTGACCATTTACCACCACGCAGAAAAAAAGGCCAGCGATCTTGAGAGCCTTTACATCCCGAAGTCCACCACCCAGCGCCAGTTTGTCATTCCCGCCGTCACCACGCTGGACTTGCAAGGCCAGTGGCGCCTGCGCAAAGATGTCCGGCTCAACTTTGGCATCACCAATCTGACAGATCAGGCTTACTGGAATTGGTCAGACGTGCAAGGACTGGCAGCCAACCCGCCGGCACCCTTGCAGCCGGTGGTGGATGCCTACACCAAACCGGGCCGGCATCTGAATCTGGCGCTGGTGGTGGACTTCTGAGCAGCAGCGGGCCAGCCCAAGGCGATGCCCGATTTCCAGAAAATATTGATCAAATCGACCTCTAGCCCTTACGCATCAAGCGCTATTAGCTATACTTAATGTAGCAAGTTGGCGGTGTTAAACGACTGCTGCGAAAAGCAGGTGACACTCTGGACTGTCGCCAAATCAGGGCACGGCATCGGCTGCCAATCCACGGTATTGATGCAAATTTCCAGATCGTCTGGTGCTTGGGCTGCGGTCGGCACCCGCAGCAGCCGGCCCTTGCTGCAAGCGCTGAACCTAGCTAAGCCGAGCCGGTTTGCCAGCGGCAATCGAATACGGGCACGCACCCGGCGAATATCCAGATTGATAACCTGAACATCTGCCTGATGCCAGCGCGCACGTCCAAGCACATGCGCACTTTCCGTGTCAATCAGCAAATCATCGAGCGGCTCGGCCAGCAAGATACGCACCAGCCCCAAAAAGCCGGGCCGCGCCAGTCCTTCGTGGTTCCGATAGTCATGCACCAGTCCATCAAAAATGTCATCGGCCTGCGGGTTATAGGAAATCTCCCACAGTTCACTGCACGCGCCAAAGGCGATGACAAAACTCTGTCGCTTAACGTGTGTCTGCAGCAGCAACGGTGTGTGCAATACAGCACCCTGCGCCAACTGGCTGGGCGCAGGCAGCGCGTGGCTGCGAACCGTGTTGCCATGGGCCTCTTGCAGCAACAATTGCCGACTTGGCAGATCGGCGGTCAAGCGCCACAAACCGTCATCCGAGATAACGGTGGGTAAAGTGTCCGGCCAGGCGAATGCGCCAGCACCCGGCAGGGATGCTGCCGCCGCCAGACGCAAGCACTGGCGCCGGTTCAAACTCTCATCTCAGAGTTTCAGGATGTAGTCAACTGCCGTCTTCAGGTCGGCATCACTGATTTTTTCAATGGCATTGGCAGGCATCGGAATCGGTCCGTACACGCCAACCCCGCCTTTGCGAACCTTCTCAATCAGCCGGACGCTGGCATCCTGGCCCTTGTATTTGACCGCCACGTCCTTGTAAGACGGTCCGACAACTTTTTTGTCTTTGGTATGACAGGCCAGGCAGCCGCCTTTGGTCAAAATTTCATCCGGGGTGACCGCCTGGGCTGCAAAACTCAGAGCCACCGCCGCCAGCAGCAGTAGTTTTTTCATTTGGGAATTCCTTTCTATGCGAATTGAAAAACCACAACCAGCTTGCTGGCTGCGGCTTTGAAACATAGTTTGTCAGGCATCAAAGCCGGACCGCTCTGCCTGGCTCGCAGCCTGGTCAATACACGTCGTTCTGGGTGTTGAACACGTTGAACTTGCCGGTGGGCGTGATCAATCGCTTGTCCTTGATCACGGTCTTGAGCTTGAGGGTCTTGTCGTCAACCACCACAATCGCTGACACCTTGTCCTTGGCCGACCAGACCGAGAACCAGACTTCGTCACCAGCTTGGTTGAACTCGGGCTGTACCACCCGCATGGCACCGCCGTCAACCGCAATGCCGGCCCACTCGGCAATCGGCAAAACGGTGAAGCCCTTGTCCAGATTCTTGACATCAAAAACCGCGACCGACTGCGACAACTTGGCATCCGGGTTCAGCGGCGTATCAATGTACAGATGGCTGGACTTGGGATGGCTCTTGAGGAACAAATTGCCACCACCCTGCCCTTGCAGCGTCTGCACCACCTTGAACGCCTGCGCCTTGTGCTTGACCGGATCGGTGCCGATCAGGGAAATCGTCTCATCACCCAAGTGACCGGTGGACCAGACCGGACCAAACTTTGGATGGACAAAGTTGGCACCACGTCCGGGGTGCGGTGTCTTGCCGACCTCCACAATCGCCGCCAGCTTGTCTTCTTTGGAGTCAATCACGCCGATCTTGTTGCTGTTGTTGGCTGCTACCATGAAGTAGCGCTGGGTTGAATCCCAGCCACCGTCATGCAGGAACCGGGCCGAGCCGATTTCAGTAATCTTCAGTGAGTCGATATTGGAGTAATCAACCATCAGCGTTTTGCCGGTTTCCTTGACATTGACAATGAACTCCGGTTTGAAGTGGGACGCGACGATGGAGGCGACACGCGGCTCGGGGTGGAACTCCTGCTTGTCAACCGTCATGCCGCGGGTGGAAACGATCTTCAAAGGCTCCAGGGTGTCGCCTTTCATAAGGACAAACTGGGGTGGCCAGTAGGCACCGGCAATCACCAGTTTGTCGGAAAAATTGCCTTCCTTGCCCTTGTACTTGGAGGTTTCAACCGACCGAGCCTCCAGACCGATGCGAATTTCAGCCACTGAGTCCGGCTTGGCCATCCACAAGTCGATCATGTTGACCCGGCCATCACGGCCAATCACAAAAATGTAGCGTCCGGAGTCCGAGGTGCGCGAAATATGAACCGCGTAACCGGTCTTCACAATGCTGATGATCTGTTTGGTGTCGCCGTCAATCAGGGCGACTTCGCCACTGTCACGCAGGGTGGTCGAGAAGATATTGGCAATGTTGAAGCTGTTCATCTTCTTGATGGGCCGGTCTTTCGGGGCCACCGTCACCTTCCAGGTGCCTTTCATGTCGGCCATGCTCCACTCGGGCGGCGTGGGGGGCGTGTGCTGAATGTAGCGCGCCATCAGGTCCACCTGCTGTTCGGTCAACTCGCCAGAAGTTTGCCAATTGGGCATGCCGGCCGGCGAACCGTAGGCGATGAACACCTTCAGATAGTCGGTGCCTTTGTCAACTGTGATGTCCGGAGTCAGCGGCTTGCCGGTGGCCCCTTTGCGCAACACACCGTGGCAACCGGCGCAACGCTCGAAATAGACTTTGCGGGCTTCGTCAAACTCGGCAACCGTCATGGGCGGGGCTTTTGGGTTGGTGCTTTGCACCATGGGTGTCGAAACCAGTGCCGAGGCACCTGCCTGGTAATTCATCTCGCTGGGTGTCACCCCTTTTTTTTCCTGAGCCAGGGCTGTCAGGGCCATTGTCGTCATCAATACCGCAGCCGCAACTTTGGACAATTGTGAACTTTTCATCATGCTTATTCCTTTGTACTACTCAGCCAATCACCATGACAGTGGACTTCTCGGCTCGTCGATGGCTGTAGCGTTTCGATTCGAGCGCATGATTGTTGAATTGATCCACTGCGCTTGTCCTTAAACTAAATTAAGTCATTGGACTCAATGTTCAAGTTTTTCCACTGAACAACAACTCGGGGGTCTAAGCCCAATACGGGGTTGTAACCACAAACCCTCAAAATTTCTCAGCGGGTGATTTCGGGGTTGACGGGAAACACTTGTTTCTCGGCCGTTGTTCCGGTCTGTCAATTTTGGCCGTTTTGAGCCTAAAAAAGCACACGGAAAACCATGACGGATTACCGCTCAATACGGAAACCTTGTCAAATGGGTTTCCCGACAGGGGTTCCATGCCCATAAAACTGTCGGCGGGAAATTTCGAGGGTTTGGGCTTAGAATTTATCAAACCTAAACCAGATTAAGGTCTTTTTCCGACTGCGTTTTTAGACTTTCCACGTTATCCGACCCAGGCAACAAGCTGCTCCACGATCAATTGCAGCCGACTGTGACATGGGTGGCCTTAACGTAACCTAAATTGGAGAAATGTAAATGAAGAGATTGAGCACACTGGCCGTGTCACTGATGGCCGCTGGCATAAGCTTGGCAGTTAGCTCGGCATGGTCAGCTGATTCGTTGCAAGATGTCATGAAAAGCCGCGGGCTTAGCCAGCAAGACCTGCTAGCTGCAGCCAAAACTTATGTGCCGACTGGCAAGCGCGATGAATTCGTGGCGTTTAGCTCCGGCGGGCAATCAGGTCAGGTGATTGTGTATGCCATTCCTTCGATGCGCATTCTGAAATACATCGGTGTCTTCACACCCGAACCATGGCAAGGTTACGGCTTTGATGAAAGCTCGAAAAAGGTGTTGGCTGGCGGCAAGATCGACGGCAAGGACATCACTTGGGGCGACACCCATCACCCCGCCATCTCGGAAACCAACGGAGAGTATGACGGCCAGTTTCTGTTCATCAACGACAAAGCCAACCCACGTCTGGCCGTGATCGATCTGCGCGACTTCGAGACCAAGCAAATCGTGGTCAACCCAATTTTCAAATCTGAACACGGCGGCGCATTTGTCACCACCAACTCTGAGTACGTGATCGAGGCTGCCCAATACGCCGCACCGCTGGAAAACAAGAAGTTTTACCCGCTCGAAGAGTTCAATGAAAAATACCGCGGCGGTATCACTTACTGGAAATTTGACCGCAAAGAAGGTCGCATTCAGCCCGAAAATTCGTTCTCACTCGAATTGCCACCTTACTCGCAAGACTTGTCAGATGCTGGCAAAGGCCCTTCAGAAGGCTGGTCTTTCACCAACTCGTTCTGTTCTGAGCGTTATGTGGGCGGTATCGAGAAAGGCCGTCCGCCTTACGAGGCTGGCTGCTCGGCCAAAGACACTGATTACATGCATGTGATCAACTGGAAAAAAGCGGCTGAGCTGGTTGCCGCTGGCAAAGCCAAGAAAATCAACGGCCACAATGTGCTGATGATGGAAACCGCGATCAAGGAAGGTGTTTTGTTCCTGATTCCGGAACCCAAATCACCGCACGGCGTGGACGTGACACCGGACGGCAAAAACATCATCGTGGCCGGCAAGCTCGACACCCATGTGTCAGTGTTCAGCTTCGAGAAAATTCAGGCCGCCATCAAGGCCGGCAAGTTCGAGTCCAAAGACCCGTACGGCATTCCGGTGATCGCCATGAAAGATGCGCTGCACACCCAGGTGTCGCTGGGTCTGGGCCCATTGCACACGCAATACGACAGCGTGCCCTGCGTGGCCTACACCTCGCTGTATGTGGACTCACAAGTTGCCAAGTGGAACTATTGCGAAGGCAAGGTGCTCGACAAACTCAGTGTGCACTACAACATCGGCCACCTGATGACGATGGAAGGCGACTCGACCAAACCCGCTGGCAAGTACCTGGTGGCATTGAACAAGCTGGCCATCGACCGTTTTGTGCCGGTAGGCCCATTGCACCCGCAAAACCACCAATTGATCGACATCAGCGGCGACAAGATGCAGTTGCTCTACGACATGCCCTTGCCTTTGGGCGAGCCGCACTATGTAGTGGCCATTGATGCCAAGAAGCTCAAGCCCGCCGTGCGCTACAAGGTCGGCACCGACAGCCGCACCGACCAGCCGCACCCCGGCGCGACCAAGGCCGGTGAAGAGCGCATTGTGAAGAAGGGCAACAAGGTCGAAGTTTTTGGCACCCTGATCCGCTCACACATCACGCCTGAGACAATTGAAGTCGAAGTGGGCGATGAGGTGACCATCAACCTGACCAACCTGGAACGTGCACAGGATGAGACCCACGGCTTCACCGTGTCGACCTTCAATGTGCATGCGTCTGTGGAGCCAGGCAAAACAGTGGCAGTGAAGTTCAAGGCAGACAAAGAAGGCGTCTACCCGTACTACTGCACCGAGTTCTGCTCAGCGCTGCACCTGGAAATGCAAGGTTACCTGCTGGTCAAGCCCAAGGGCTGGAAACCCACCAAGACCGGTGGACTGGCTGCACAAAGCTATACCGAAGTCGACTACAAGGCCACAGTGAAGAAAGTGGCGGACACCCAGGCCATCATCGATTCCGTTGTGACGTATATCACCAGCGTCAATTACAAAGACTTCCCTGAAGTCGTCGCGATGGTCGAAGACGCTTTTGACCAGCTTGGAAAAACCAAGGACATCAAGGTCAAACACGAAGCCGCCGCTGCCAAGAAAGATTGGGAAAACGCCAATTTGTGGGCTGAGCAAGTCTGGCAATACCAGGTCAAAACAGCTGACCTCGGCTTGCGGGCCAAGACTTTCCTTGAGCAAAACGGTGCCAAGAAAGTCAAGTAATTCGGCTAGAGAAATCCACCTTTCGGGGGGTCGACTTGATCGACTCCCCGATGTCATTTTGAAAAGACAAAACCATGAAGACAAAATTGTTATTGACCAGTGTGGTGTTCTCCCTCTCGTGTGGCGCAGCCATGGCAGACGGTGCCGCGCTGTACCTGGAAAAAACCTGCATTGCCTGCCATGGCAAGGATGCCAAAAAACCATTGACATTGGCATACCCCAGACTGGCTGGCCAAAACGCAGCCTATGCAGAGGCCCAAATGCTCGACATCAAAAACGGTGTCCGTACCAATGGCAGCAGCGCCGCCATGAAAGGTGTGATGCATCTGGTCTCTGATGAAGAGATCAAGGAACTGGCCCAGTACCTTTCCAAGATCAAGTAGACAGCACACAACCCATATCCCGGAGTCATTGTTATGAAAAATATTCTTGCTCTCGCCCTCGCCTTGGCACTTGCCCCGGCACTGTCCATCGCAGGTGGCCCACCCCCCGCCAAACAGGCCGGCATTGAGGCCAAAGACTACAAATGGAACGCCCAGGAAGGTGAAAAAATCGAAGCCCTCAAACTCAAAGGCTCCGCCAAAGAGGGCAAGGAAGGTTATGAAGTTTGCGGTGCCTGCCATCTGCCCAACGGTGCTGGCCGCTCTGACGGCACGTTTCCACAGCTCGCTGGTCAGCACGCCACGGTGTTGATCAAACAGATGGCCGACATTCGCGCTGGCCTGCGTGACAACCCAACGATGTATCCCTTTGCCAAAGAACTGACCGACGCACAAGAATTGGCCAATGTATCGTCGTACATCGAAAGCCTGTGCATCCCTATCGACCACGGCAAATACGAAGGCCCTGATGCAGCCACCCAGGTCTCAGATGGCAAAACCATGTACGAGAAAGAGTGCGTGGAGTGCCATTTGAAGAACGGCGAAGGCGTCAAGGACAAGTTTTACCCAGTTCTGGCTGGTCAGCACTACAAATACCTGCTGCGTCAGATGACCGAAATTCGGGATGGCAAGCGTCGCAACGCCAACCCTGACATGGTCAAAATCATCAAAAAATACGACGACAAACAATTGATCGCCATCTCTGCCTATCAAGCCAGCTTGAGCATGCCAGGATCGATGTGTAAAGCTGGTGCTGCGGCAAAACCCGCGACCAAGAAGAAAGGTTAACTTGTGAGAGTACAGACCCAACAAAACCGCTTGATCACGGCATTGACGATGGTCGCCTTGGTGGCCATGGTCGCTGCGTATTTCGCGCCCATTTGGTGGGTCTCGCTCACCGCGCCCAATTACCCCAAGGATGCGTTTCCGGACGGCATCCGTATTCACTTTTACTTTGACGCGGTCAGAAACGGATGCAGCGCGGTCGGGGCCAACACCCGCATGGGGTCTGAGACCATGCAGGCCGATATGGGACCGGATTCCGAGCGTTACAACCCGATCCTGGATGCAAAAAAAGATATCAACAAAGACGCTGCTGGCCTGGACTGCGTACATGAAATGAACACCATCAACCACTATGTTGGCATGTTCCCAATTGCGACCGGTGCCCCGGTTGAGAAACCGCTGGCCAAGTACTTTTTTGGTTTCTTTGCAGTGATGTTGCTGGGCTTCATGACCCCGGAGGGTAAACGCCGAATGATGGTGCTGTCCGGGGGGTTCGCGGCCGTGGCAGCCTGGGTCTTGATCGAGCAATTCGCGATGGGGCACTTGGCCAGCCACGTCAAAAATTACATGGCGGAAGCCGCCACGTTTTTCAACCAGCCCGAGCGTATTCAGGTTTGGGGTGACAACGTCATCTTGTTTACCAAGCTGGCGATTGGCGGCTTGATCGCAGCCATGGTGGTTATCGTGGCGGGTGTGGCCAAATTTCCCCGTTTTTCCTTGCTACTGGCCTTGGTTCCAAGCTTGCTGCCCCTGTACTTTTTGATGGAGTACGCGGGCTGGCTATGGTTCTTTGGCCACAACATGCATCCTTGGGGCGCGTTTACCGTCAAACCCTTCATGCCGACTGTCTTTGGCGAAGGCAAAGTGGCGCAGTTTTCGACCTATTCGTATCCCTATTGGGGCTACGGCTTGCTGATGGTGACCTTTGTTTGCCTGGCGCTCGCCGTGTTGCTGCGCCGGCGCCAGATGCGTGAAGGTGCCGAGCGTTAATCCACATGGCAACTAAGCGTTGGTTCCCGCTGCTGCCGGGTTTTTTGCTGGTGTCGACATTGCTGTTGGCTGCACCCACCGAACCCGACAACGAGTCTGGCAAGCCACCGGCACTGGGGGCGACGGCTGACATGTCCAACGCCCCGCGCGTGAACGTGGACCGGCCCAAACCGACGTTTCCGCTGTATGAGCGCCACAAGCGGGTGCATGGACTCAAACCTTTTCAGAATCTGGTGGACGCCGCACCCGCCGGCTCGGTGCTTCATGTGCCACCGGGCAGTTACGTCGGCCCCGTCACGCTTGAAAAACCCTTGACCATCGAAGGCGCTGGCAAGGTGACCATTGACGCGGGTGACCGGGGCACGGTGTTTTCCATGCAAACCAACGGTGCGATCCTGCGCGGCATTCACCTGACCGGTTCTGGCGACTCGCACGACACGGACGACTCCTGCCTGGATGTGCGGGGACATCACAACCGGATTGAAAATTTGGTGATCGACAACTGCCTGTTTGGGATCGACCTCAAGCAGTCCAACGACAACGTGGTGATCGGTAACAAGGTCCGCTCCAAACCAGCAGACGTAGGTGTGCGCGGCGATGGTCTGCGGCTGTGGTACAGCCACCGCAACCTGCTGGAAGGGAACGAAATCAGTGACTCGCGCGACATGGTTGCCTGGTATTCCAACGACAACATCTACCGCCGCAACCTGGGCACACGAAGCCGCTATTCGATCCACTTCATGTTTGCCAAGGACAACATCGTCGAGGACAACCGCTTCATTGACAACGCCGTGGGCGTCTATTTCATGTACACCGAAGGCGGTGTGCTGCGGCGCAACCTGATTTCACACGCCACCGGCGCGACCGGCATGGCGATTGGTTTCAAGGAAGCCAGCAACACTGTGATCGAAGACAACGAGATCATTTACTGCGCAGTGGGCATTGGCTCCGACTTGTCGCCATTCCAACCCGACAGCAAGATCTGGGTGCGCCGTAACCGGTTTGCCTACAACGGCATTGCGCTGCAATTTAC
>CAIQOO010000233.1 GCA_903873485.1 uncultured beta proteobacterium
AGATATTCGCGGTACATCGTTGGCGTTTAACTCAAAACAATGTGCTTTTTCAGTTGCTGGCCAACCTTGTTGGAGACACCAAAACAGGATTTGGCCAGAACTATCCGCACAAAATTGCATTTTTGAATCGTACAGGTCGCAGGGTTTGGGCGGCTTCACCGGCACTGTGGCGCGCCAAATCGGCATGAATGTCCGGGCTGAGCTTGTCGCTTTTCACTTCTACCACCAGGTGTTTGCCATCAAAGCGGCGCAGCACAAAGTCTGGCGTGTAGGTGTGCCAGCGGCCGTCAAGGCCCAGGTACTCGGCACGCAGGTCGGTTTTGCCCGCATCGGTCAGGCCGCCGGTGAACCACAGGCCCTCAATCTGATGCGCCTGCGTTTGCAGCAGGCTTAAGCACCAGTCCAGAAACTCGGCCTCGGGGTTGGAGTCGAAGTTGTAGCCTTCGTAGTGAAAGCTGTTTTGCAAGGCCAGCGCGGCGTTGGCCGTGTCGCTGGCGGTCTTGTAGAGGTGCTCGTTTTTTTTGTCGAAGCTGATGCGGGCGGTGTAGATGGTTTGGCCGTTGACCTCGGCGCGGTCAAAGCCGTCGGCCTTGACCAGTGCCACGGCCACCTCAATCTCGTCCCAGGTCTCTTCGTACTGGTTGCGCTGGGCTTCGATTTGCTGGCCCAAGGCAATCAGGTGATGCTCTGGTATTTGTAGCTGCTCGCGCTTATCCAACGGGGGCTGTAAGGCATTTTCACCATAAACCAGACGCAGGGCAGCGAGCAGCTCGGGTGTAGGCAGGTGGTGGCTTGAGGCAAGTCGGGCGGCAGCGGTGTAGCCATCGAGCATGGGGGTGAACGACTCTAGCAACACATCTGCGGCATCGACCCGCTGCAGATATGAGCCACCACTGGCGGTGAGCACCGGGCTCCAGGTTTGGACCAGCGTGCCCACCGGTGCCGGCACATCCGGCACGGTGAAGACCAATGGCCCAACATCGGCTGCGACGGCTTTGCGCTGGATGCGAAGCACGCGCTTTTTGATCAGCAAGGGCGGCAAGTGTGGTTTGTGCAGGTGAATGATTTTTTCAACCCGCTCAGCTTGCTGGGCATCAAGCGCCTTGAGGCTGGTGCCGTAGGTCTCGGTCAACTGGTCTTCCAGCGCTTTTTTTGTTGCTGGCCGTCAGGTACACGCGTGCAGGCTTGGTGTTGCCGGGCACCTGGCGCAGGCAGCGGGTGGCGGCTTGCAACACAAAGTTGTTGCTGAGGCTCAGTTTGCGCACCAGTGCGCAGGCAAAAAGGCTGGGGCAGTTCCAGCCTTCGGTGCCCATGTTGACCAGCAGCAATACGCGGTGCGGTGCGATTGGGTCGCGCGCCACGGCTTCAAATAGGCGGCGGGTCGCTTCGCTGGATTTGTTGTCCACCGCCAGCAGCTTGTCTATCCCAATGCTGTGGGCCTGCAATGCAGAATATCGGGGCGCTCCGGCCCACATTAAGTGAGAATGAGACCACATTAAGTGAGAATGAGACCACATTGCGTGAGAACAGCCTGATTACATCGGTCTCGGCCCACATTAGTTGAGAATGACGCCGCGTCACAGCGGGACGCCCGCCGCCATCAGACGCTCATGCAGTTCCTGCGTGCGCTCGACCGCAAGCTGGCCGGCGAGGAAAGATCGCCCCTCGCGCGGCTTGACCCCAAGGGTGTCGGTCAGGTGCTTGATGTTGTACCCGTTGCGCATCAAGCGCGCCCATGTCAATCATCGAAATACATTTCTGAAAGGGCGAGGACCTCTTGAGCGATTTCGTTTTCAGATAAATTCAC
>CAIQOO010000234.1 GCA_903873485.1 uncultured beta proteobacterium
AAAGGGTGTAGCCGGCGCCATAAGCCCTTGGATACCCCTGCTGGAAAAGCTGTTTTGCGCTTTTGACGGGGTGCTTGAGGTGCGCTTTCCAGACCGCAGTTCCGCGCTGTTTGGCAGTGGCGACCGCGCCGTGCGGCCACCCTTGTTCACGCTGTGCCTGCGCGACCTGGATGTTGTTCGCACGCTGTTGCTCGGGCCTGACCGGCTGCGTTTTGCCGAGGCCTACTTTTGTGGCGAACTCGATATCGAAGGCGATTTGTTCGCCGCCCTTTCCTTGAAAGACCACCTGCATGACTTGCGGCTGCCGCTGCTGGACCGCCTGAAGATGGCATGGCGCATGCTGGGCGCTAAGCTCAACCTGGTGGCTAAGCCTGCGGACCGCCTGCAACTGCCGATTCATGCCAACACCGTCACCTCGCATTCGCGCGCCAAGAACCGCGAAGCAGCCTCTTTTCATGACGATATCTCGAATGACTTTTATGATTTGTGGCTCGATGATGGCATGGTGTATTCCTGTGCCTACTTTAAAGACCCGGACTTCAGCCTGGAGCAGGCGCAGACCGCCAAGCTCGACAATATCTGCCGCAAATTGCAGCTCAAGCCCGGCCAGCGGTTTCTAGACATCGGGTGTGGCTGGGGTGCCTTGATTCTGCATGCCGCGCAGCACTATGGCGTTTATGCCCACGGCATCACCTTGAGCAAGCGCCAATTTGAGCTGGCAAGGGCGCGCATCAAGGCTGCCGGGCTCAAGCGCATGGTCACGGTGGCACACCAGGACTACCGTGACCTGGACCGTTCACGGCACTATGACAAGATCGCCAGTGTCGGCATGTTTGAACATGTCGGCCTGCAAAATCTGCCGCAATACTTCGAGGTGGTGCGGCAACTGCTTAAACCCGATGGCCATTTTCTGAACCACGGCATCACCCACGACAAAGAGGGCTGGCGCGACACGATTTCTTCGCGCTTTATCAACCACCATGTTTTTCCCGACGGCGAACTCGATACCGTGAGCAATGTGCAGCAGGTAATGGAGCGCTCCAGGTTCGAGATCATCGATGTCGAAGGCCTGCGCCCGCACTACGCCAAAACACTGCGCCACTGGGTGCATCGCCTTGAGCAAAACCATGGGCGGGCGCTTGAGTTCGTCAATGAAGCGACGTTTCGGGTCTGGCGGCTGTACATGGCGGCATCCGTGCTGGGGTTCGAGTCGGGTGATTTGGGCGTTTATCAAATCCTCGCCGGTCCGCGCGGCACTGACAACCGGGGGTTTCCGATGACCCGCCACTATATGTATCCGGCTCAGGATGCGCAAACGGCACTGACACCGCAAGCGACCCTGAAACTGGCCTGATCAATCAGGCCATCACCCCGGCCCCACGCCGGGGCTGGCCGGCCTGCCGCTCTGCCGGCAGTTGACAAACCGGTCAGTACCAGCGGCGATCCATGGTTGGCCTGGGTTTGAGGTGGTTTTTCACGCCGCGTATTCCGGCTACACGCTTGGCCACGCTCTCGACCTCAAAGCGTGCCTGGTGCGTGTCCACATGGCCATTCAGGGTCACCATGCCGTTGTCCACAAACACATCAAGGTCGGCACTGCGCACCGATGGGATGTTGTCGAGCCGCTCCAGCAGGTCGGTTCTCATTTCTGCATCTGTTGTCATGATCCAGCTTTCTGCCATCATTGAACCGGGTCAAACGACGGCTTCACGAAATCGGAATCAGCTTGGAGCGGTCAGGCTCTCCCTTGGGCAGACGAACCGTCAGCACCCCATTTTTGAAAGCCGCTTCGGCCTTGTCGATGGCCACATTGCGCGGCAAGGGAATCGAGCGCTGAAAGAAACCGTAGGCCCGCTCCATCATGTGGTAGGTGCTGTCGCTGGTTTCGCGCTGAAAGCGCTTTTCGCCGCGAACATGCAGCATGTTGCGTTCAAGGATGATTTCGCAGTCGGCCTTTTCCATGCCGGGCAACTCGACCCGCACCACCACATTGCCGGCCGTCTCTTCCAGCTCGCCGGCCAGCAAACTCCAGCGCGGGAACCGGTCCATCTGGCTATTCCTGGCCGGCTTGTCGCCCTTGTCAGGCTTGAACTGTGTCAGCGATGCGCTGCCGCGACTGAGCAGTTCGCGCCAGCCCTCGGCCAGGCTGCCCCAGGCCTGGTTGATTTCGCTGCCAATGGTTTTTCCGGTTTGCTTCAAAGATGTCAGCATGTTCATGGTGTCCTCTGCATGGTTGGTTGGTTGTTGATGAATTCAAGGTGATGGCTGGCCAATCGGTCAGGCTTGCCGGGCGCTGCAGAAGGCTGCCCCGTCTTGTTGGCCCAAATCAAAAGTGGCTTGCAAGGCGGCGTCGTTGGTGTAATCCCAGGCGCCAACCGGAATCGGTCGGGACGGCTGGACATAGGTGTGGCCATCCACCGCTGGCAACTGGGCAAAGGGCCGAGTCAGCAACACCAGCGTTTGCCCGTTGCCTGACAACTCGGTCGGAACATTGCTTATCAGGCCGCCATCAAGCAGTGGAACGCCACCCCGCCGGGCCTGCGGTGTCAGCGGTGGCACACAAGACGATGCAATGATCAGATCAGTCAGCGCCTCGGGGGTTTGGCATTCGCGCACCGACACATACAGCGGTGTAAAGCCGATGCGCCGCGCTGCCCGGGACTCCAGCGACGGGCTGCTGCAGGCATCGATGCCAAAGCTGATGGCGCCCAGCAACATGGCCAGCGGCACCGAGGCCCAGGGCGGCGGGCGCGAGGCCAGGATGTTGATCTCGGGTCCCTGGTGCAAGCGTGACAGCGCTGGCCGGTCAAAACGCCTGGGCTGGTCAGTCGGCGCAGTGTGGTGCTGACCCGGGCCGGGTGCCCAACCGTTTTCCACGGTGGCCTTAATCCCGCACCACCAGCACCGGCAGCTTGGTGTGCTGCAGCACGCGCTGCGTCACACTGCCCATGACCAGCTTTTCTAGGCCGCTGCGTCCATGCGAGCCCATCACGATCAATTCGGCCTTGATGGTCTCGGCCAGGTCCAGAATGGCGCGCCAGATCTGATCCGACTCCAGCACCCGCGTATCGGCCTGCAGGCCGTGGGCTTCGATCAACTCTTTGGCCATGGTGATGTTTTTAGCCGACTCGGCCTTGACTGCATCGAGGTACTGCTTGTCGGCAAATGCATATTCCAGCCCGATGCCGACGATCGGATAGGGGTCATAAAAAGTCACCGCCGTGATGGCCGCGCCAAACGACTTGGCCATGTCAATCGCATATTGCAGCGCTGCCGTCGAAGTGGGTGAGCCGTCCACCGGAATCAGGATTTGCTTGAACATGATGAATATCCTCTTGCCGTGATGTTGAAGACTGCCAAGTCTGGTGGTCACGGCTGGCATTGGCTTGCGAAAAATCAAGAAAATCACCATTTACCCACGGCGCAGCCAACTTTGCCAAATACCTGATTCATGGTAGTCATTTTCAGTTGATCATGGTATTGGCCGGAGCGGATTGCATGGCTACGCTTGCGACACCTTTTCAACACCGGAGAAAACGATGTCCTTCGATTCAAGCCAAATGCACGCTGTGACGTCTTTTTCAGGCCAGGCACTGACCTCGACACCGTTGCAGGCTTACCAATATCAGCATGCTGTCGCGTCCTTGAGCACCTTGGATGCCCGGTCGTCAAGTCAAGACTCTTTTTGGCGCGACTCGATGGCGCTGCTGGAGCAGCATGTCGAGTTTGGACGACGCAAGGTCAAAACCAATGATCCGATTTACCAGTGTGGTCAGGTGTTTGAGACGATTTACGTCATGGCTTCTGGCCTGTGCAAGGTGGTCAACCTCGCGCCAGACGGTCGCGAGCAGGCCGTGTGCCTGCATTTCAAGGGCGACTGGCTGGGTTTTGACGGCATTTCCGCCAGCCGCTACGCCTGCTCGGCAATTGCACTTGAAAACAGCGAGGTGTGGACCATCCGCTACAACCACCTGCTGCAAGCCAGTGCCAAACATCCGCTGTTGATGCGGGCGATGCTGGCGGCCATGAGTGCGCAATTGGTGCGCAACCGCGATGCCCTGCTGTCGATGGGGACGCTGGGCACCGATGCACGGGTGGGCGATTTTTTGCTGCATTGGGCCAACTCGCTGGCCGAGCGCGGCCAGCGCACCGATCTAATCACGGTTCAGATGAGCCGCGTCGATATTGGCAACTACCTTGGCATGCGGGTCGAGTCGGTCAGCCGTGCGCTGACCAAAATGGCCCGGTGTGGCGTGATCGAATTCAGGGAACGCGGTCGTCGCGACATCAGCATCCCCAGCCTGCAGGCCTTGCATGTCTACATTCAAAACAGCACCGAAGTGCCGCTGTCGGTGCTGCATTGAGCCGCCAAACGCCCCCGTTCGTGGTGAGCCTGTCGAACCACAGGCCCTTCGACTGCGTTCAGGGCGAACGGAAAATAGGGCCAGAAATTTTGCTTCAGCCAGTGCCAAATAGGCCACAATTTTATATAAAAAAGGCCTCTAGCCCTTATGCAGCAAGCGCTGACAGCTATCATTTTAATATCAACTGGAGTGATCCATGCAAACCACCCGGCAGCAACGGCGCGGGCTGCGCCGACAAGCAGAAGCAGCACATCGTCCGGCGGTTCGCCAAGAGCGTGTAATGAAACTTAATTTGCAAGGAAACTCATCATGAACATGAACAGTGGATCCGGACGGCATCATGTCAGCGTCGGGACAAAACTTTCAATCCATAATTTTTTTCTGGTGGCCATTGTTATCACTGTTCTCATTGGGGCGATCAGCTACGCCATTACGCGTGTTATCGAACTAAGGGCTGAAGTTGAACTGGGTGAAAAGACAAAACTTCTGGTAGATTTTTTTGGTGCGTCTGACAAGGAACTCAGAGCCAGAACAGCCGGTCTGGCCAAAGGCTTCCAGGCAAATTTGCCAGGCAAATTTGAACTCGATGACAGCACGGTAGAGATCAAGGGTCGTCTCACGCCTGCCCTCAAACTTGACGGAAAAACACTCAATCTTGATTTTGTTGCGGTGGATCGCTTTACCGCATCTGCCGGCGCTGTCGCTACCGTGTTTGCCAAGACCGGTGATGATTTTGTCCGGATCAGCACTTCGCTCAAAAACGAAAAAGGCGAACGTGCTATCGGCACCCTGCTTGATCGGTCGCACCCAGGCTACCAGGCGACGCTGCAAGGCAACAGTTTCACCGGGCTGGCCATTCTTTTCGGACGTCAGTACATGACGCAATACGATCCGATCAAGAACACACAGGGTCAGGTTATCGGCTTGAGTTTTGTCGGCCTCGATTTCACCGACTACCTGGTCAGTCTGAAAAACACCATACGCAACCTGAAAATCGGCAAGACCGGATATTTTTATGTGCTTGATGCCAGACCAGGAAAAGGTTATGGGGATTTCATTATTCATCCCGCATCCGAAGGCAAAAATATGCTTGACACCAAGGACAGCAGCGGACGGGAATTCCTCAAAGACATGCTGGCCACGAAAAATGGCTTGATTCGCTATCCCTGGGTCGATCAGGCGCGTGGCGAGACCAGTCCGGGCGACAAGATAGTGTCATTTTCTTACTTTCAGAACTGGAATTGGGTGATTGCCGGAGGCACTTATCTGGAAGAATATGTGTCTGAAGTGAATGGTCTGCGCAATGTGTTTGTTGTTCTGGGTGTGGTTTTGGTGATTGTCACTTCAGGTGTTTTATTTTTCTTGATACGTCGCAGCATCATTGCCCCACTGACGCGTGTTATCGCTGATGCCAAAGCCATTGCGCAGGGGAATTTGAGTGTTCAACTTGAAACCGACCGGCAAGATGAGATGGGCCAGTTGACGATGGCCATAAACAGCATTGGCACCGGGCTCAGTGCGGTCGTTCAGTCTGTCCGTCAAGGCTCAGAAGGTGTTGCCAGCGCCAGTGCCGAGATCGCGCAAAGCAATCACGACCTATCTGCGCGCACTGAGAGCCAAGCCAGCGCCCTTGAAGAAACCGCTGCGTCGATGCAGCAACTCAGCGCCACCGTCAAGCAAAATGCCGACTCCGCGCAGAGTGCCAACCAGCTCGCCATGAATGCGTCCACAGTGGCGGCCCAAGGCGGTGAAGTGGTGACTCAGGTGGTCGAAACCATGAAGGGCATCAATGCGTCGAGCCGGAAAATTTCGGACATCACCAACGTGATCGACGGCATCGCCTTCCAGACCAACATCCTGGCCTTGAACGCCGCTGTAGAGGCCGCCCGTGCCGGGGACCAGGGCCGGGGCTTTGCTGTGGTCGCCAGCGAGGTGCGCAGCCTGGCCGGACGTTCGGCCGAAGCCGCCAGGGAAATCAAGAGCCTGATCAACGCCAGTGTGGAAAGGGTCGAGCAGGGAACCGCGCTAGTGGACAGCGCTGGCACCACCATGACCGAGGTAGTGGCCAGCATCAAGCGCGTCACCGAGATCATGGGTGAAATCAGCGCAGCGAGCAATGAGCAGGCTTTGGGTGTGGCGCAAGTGGGTGCAGCGGTGATGCAGATGGATCAGGTGACCCAGCAAAACGCGGCACTGGTAGAACAAATGGCCGCCGCCAGCAGCACCCTCAACAGCCAGGCGCAAGACCTGGTGCAGGTAGTGGCTTCGTTCCATTTAAACAACCAATAAGACCTCTAGCCCTTATGCAGCAAGCGCTGACAGCTATCATTTTAGTATCAACTGGAGTGATCCGTGCAAACCGCCCGGCAACAACGGCGCAGGCTGCGCCGGCAGGCTCAAGCAGCACATCATCCAACTGCTGCACACAACCGGCCCACGATTGTTTTAAGATGTTTTGCCTGCATGAATTTCACCATTCACATCAACCAGCCCGACTTGGCTTGGCAAGCCTGATTCAACCCGACCCGACCCACCATGCCCCTGCCTGAACCGCACCCGATTGCCACAAGCCAGCCTGCACCAGCCGATGCAGGCGAGCCGGGGCAGAGTCTGCGCTTGCAGGCCGAACACCAGCTTCGAGAACTAAGTCAGGCGCCGTCAATCGCTGCGGCCAAGTCCCCGCAAGAGATGGAATTGGCTTTGCATGAGTTGCAGGTGTATCAGACCGAATTGCTGATACAAAACGAGCATCTGCGGCAAACCCAGATCGCGCTGGAAGCGTCGTGGGCGCATTACGTCGATTTGTACGACATGGCGCCGGTAGGCTTCCTGACCCTCAACGAGAAAGGGCTGATTCAAAGCGCCAATCTCACCGCCGCCAGCCTGCTTGGCGTAACGCGCTCGAACTTGCTCAAGCAAGCCATCAGCCGCTTCATTTTTCCGCAAGACCGGGCGGCTTTTTACCAGTGCCTGCGCCAGCTTGGCGTGACCTGTGCGCCGCAATCACTGGAGTTGCGCCTGGTCCGGCAAGACGGTCGCCCGCTGTGGGTGCTGCTGGTAGCGCATAACGCGGTCGATGCCGACGACGGGCCGGTGCAACGCTTGGTGTTGAGCGATATCTCCGAGCGCAAACAGTTGCAGACACAACTGGCCGACAGTGAACGCCGCTGGCAATTTGCGGTTGAAGGCTCGGGTGATGGCCTGTGGGACAGAAATGTCGTGCAAGCCACGGTCTTCTACTCCAGAAGCTGGAAACAAATGCTCGGCTACAGTGAAGACGAGGTGAGCAATCGCATCGACGAGTGGGAAACGCGAATTCATCCCGACGACAAGCCCGCGACGATGGCGGCCTTGCAGGGCTGCCTTGACGGGACATGCGACGATTACAAAACCGAGTACCGGCTGCGTTGCCGCGACGGCAGTTACAAGTGGGTGCTCGATCGCGGCATGGTGGTCAGCCGCGACGCGCAGGGCAAACCGCAGCGCCTGATTGGCACCCACTCCGACATCACCGAGGGCAAGCTCCATGAAGCCCAAATCAAGGCTGCCCGGCTGTCGGCCGAGGCCGCCAACCATGCCAAATCACGCTTTCTGGCGGCTGCCAGCCACGACCTGCGGCAACCCCTGTCGGCACTGGCGCTGTTTGTCGGTGTGCTCAAAACCAGGACATTGCCGCAAGGCGCCGAACTGGTGGCCAACATTGAGCAATGCATTGACAGCCTGAGTGAATTGCTGACCGATTTGCTCGATGTGAGCCGGCTCGATGCCGGCGCCATCACGCCTCGCCTGAGCGACTTTGACCTCAAGAACTTTCGGGCCGCGCTGGATTCGGTGCATGCAGGCGAAGCCCGCAACAAGGGGCTGCAATGGCGCGTGCGCGGTGCCAGTCTGGTGGTGCACACCGACCAGCAACTGTTAAAGCGCATCGTCGGCAACCTGGTCAGCAACGCCATTCGGTACACCAACCAGGGCGGCGTGCTGATGGCCTGCCGGCGGCGGGCCGGCAAATACTGGCTGGAGGTCTGGGATACCGGCATCGGCATTCCCGAGGACAAGAAGGAGCTGATTTTTGAAGAATTCAGACAGTTGGGCGATGGTGCCCGAAATCAGGGCAGTGGTCTGGGGCTGGCGATTGCCAGCAAGATGGCCAACTTGCTGGGCCTGCAAATTCGGGTGTGCTCGCGCCTGGGCCGGGGTTCGATGTTTGCCATTGAGTTGCCGGCGGTGCTGCCAGAGCGGTTGGGCGGGGCAAGCCTGCCTGCCGCGCCGGCGGGCCGGATATTGCGTATCGGGCTGATTGAGGACAACCCGCTGGTGCTGCAGGCCCTGACGGTGATGCTGGAGAGCATTGGCCACACGGTGGTGGCAGCCCTGTCCGGGCATGAGTTGCTGCAGCGGCTGGGCCAGCACCGACCCGATTTGCTGGTTTCTGATTACCGGCTGGCTGACAGGCAGACCGGATTAGACGTGATTGAGGCGGCCCGGCAGGTTTTTGGAGCCGATCTGCCGGCCATCCTCATCACCGGAGACACCGACCCGGCATTGATTCGCGACATGGCGTGCCACGCTATCGCAGTGCATTACAAGCCGATGACGGCAGC
The DNA here is from genome assembly GCA_903873485.1 of uncultured beta proteobacterium. GTDB lineage: Bacteria > Pseudomonadota > Gammaproteobacteria > Burkholderiales > Burkholderiaceae_C > Rhodoferax. The sequence goes on from CAIQOO010000234.1 coordinate 8,966, forward strand.
CACATTTCAGGCTGCCATCGCGTCCGCCACCGAGCGGCGGGCATCATGAAGCGGCAGGTCATGCTGGTCGATGACCACACGCTGTTTCGCCAGGCACTGCGCATGAGCCTGGCGCTGTCACCCGGTATCTTGGTCGTCGCAGAAGCCGGCAACGCCGCCACGGCGCTGGCCCTGGTTGACAACATCCGGGTTGACGTGGTGTGCCTGGATGTCAATCTGCCCGACCTGAGCGGGGTTGAGGTCACCCGTCTGCTGATGGCGCGACAACCCGGGCTCAAGGTGATCGGGTTGTCGGCGCAGGCCGATCTGTCGGTGGTGGCCGCCATGATCGATGCCGGAGCCGCCGGATTTGTCAGCAAGATCAGCGCCGGCCAAGATTTGCCCGAGGCGATTCAAGACGTCTGCCGCAACCAGACTTATTTCAGTCCGGTGCTTGGCATCAACAGCCGCGATGATCTGGCGACCGGCCATGCCGGGCCTGACACGCCAGCCCGGCGCCACGGCAGCATCGACCCTGCCGGCCCTTGAGAGGAACTGCCGTGTTAAACCAATCGATCAGCCTGCCGGGCCTTGCCGACATGCAAAAAGTTCACCTCGATCTGCAGCAGGCCTGGGACACCCTGGAGAGCCGGGCCAGTGGTCTGGAAACCATCACGCCCGACGCGCCCGACGCCGTTGACCGCCAGTCTCGCCGTGATCCGGCAGATGCATGTTGCCACACCGACAAGTTTCGCGCGCTGGCGCTGGCGCTGGCCAAGGCCGAGGAGCGCGAACGCCGCTCGCTGGCGCAAGACCTGCACGACGACCTGGGCCAATTGCTGGCCGTAGTGGCCCTGAAAGTGTCGGTGATCAAGAAGATCAACACCTCGGTCAAGCTCCAGGTGGCGATTGACGACTGTTGCAGGGTCATGGAGCAGGTCAACCACAAGATGCGCGCCATGGCACTGCAACTGGCGCCGCCCATGCTGGACCAGCGCGGCCTGGTTTCGACACTGCAATGGCTGGCCGAAGAAGTCCGCCGGGTTTATGGCATTGAAGTCGATGTCATGGATGACGGCTCGGTTGACGTAATGGATTCGGTGGTGCTTGAAGCGCTGTTTCGCGCGGTGCGCGAACTGCTGCTCAATGTGTACAAGCACGCCGGGGTCACACGGGCAGCGGTCAGCATTACGCAGGGAATTGGTGGCACGGTAATCGTCAGCGTCAGTGACGAAGGCGCCGGCTTTGACAACGATTCGATTGTCGCCACCAACGGTCGCGCCGGCTATGGTCTGCTGGGCATTCGGGAACGGCTTGGCTTTTTGGGCGGCACGATGCTGATCCGCAGTGATGTTGGCGACGGCACCACGGTGTACATGAAGGCACCGCTGTTTCTTGGCGACAGCGTCGATTCACGCAAGCGCAGCGCAGCATGAAGACCAGGGTACTGCTGGTCGATGACCACACCATGTTTCGCGAAGCCCTGCACCTGATGCTTGATCGCGAGCCGGGCATTGAGGTGGTTGGCGAACTCGGCGATGGGGCCGGCATTGAAGACGCGGTGGCCCGGCTGGTGCCGGATGTGGTGGTGATGGATGTCAGCATGCCCGGCGTCAACGGCATTCTTGCCACCCGTGCCCTGCGGCGCAGCCACCCGCAGACGCAGGTGGTGGCCCTGTCGGCCTATAACTACAAGCAATTTGTAATGGACATGCTGGATGCCGGGGCGCTGGCCTATGTGGTCAAGTCGGCCGCCGGCGAACAACTGGTGCATGCCATTGCCAGTGCCGCCGACGGCAAGACCTTTTTGTGTCCGGAAACAGCGCTGACGCTGGTGCAAGCCAGCCGCAGCGCGACCGCCAGCAGCGCGCAAAGCAGCGAAGTCAAGCGCCTGGGACGGCGCGAGACGCAGGTTTTGCGCTTGCTGGCGCAAGGAAAAAGTTCACCCCAGATCGGCGAAGACCTGCACATTGCCACCAGCACGGTAGATGTGCACCGGCGCAACATCATGAACAAGCTTGATTTGCACACGGTAGCCGAACTGACCCGCTATGCCCTGCGAAACGGATTGGCCGACTTGTAATGGCAGGCCAATAATTTGCAGCAGGCCAAAAACTTGCTCAATTCTCCCGTTCCTAAAAACTTGCCCAATTCTCCCGTTCCTAAAAACTTGCCCAATTCTCCCGTTCGCCCTGAGCGCAGTCGAAGGGCATGTGGTGCGGCCCTTGGGCCAGCTTGCACGGGAAAGGGGAGCGTTCCATTTTTCGCGGTTTTTGCATTACCATGAAGCCATGAGCACCATCACATTCAATGCGCAGCGTGAATTTTTGTCGGAGGCAATGGATACCTCGCTGGCTACGCGCGCTGACATTGAGCGGATTGAACGTAAGCTGATCGAGCATGATGCCAAGTTTGACAAACTGCAATGGATGATTGGCATCGTCATCGGGTTGTCTGTTGCCAACTTCGCCAAGCAGTATTTTTGACCGACGCAGTTCGCAGGCAGCCTGTGAATCAGGCAAGTGGTGCTGGCGCTGGCTGAAATAAAAAAGACGCTTCCCGGCACTTGGCAATCATGGCTATTCACCGTATCTCTGACGAACCCGCCTATGTGCTGCACCGCCACGACTGGAGCGAGACCAGCCTGATTCTGGAGGTGTTCACCCGCCACCATGGCCGTCTGGCACTGGTGGCCAAGGGGGTGAAGCGGCCGAGTTCGAGTTTTCGGCCAATCTTGCTGCCGCTGCAGCCGCTGCATCTGGCCTTTGGCGGCAATGCCGAAATCAAGACGCTCAAGGCGGCCGAATGGCAGGGCGGCCATGTCATGCCGACCGGTGACGCGCTGATGTCGGGCTATTACCTCAACGAGTTGCTGCTGAACCTGCTGGCACGCGAAGATCCGCACCCGCTGCTGTTTGACATCTATGCCAGCGTGGTCGAGGTGGTGGCCAGCGAGCATGGCGAGGCGCTGGAGTCGGCCCTGCGCGCCTTTGAGCTGCTGCTGCTGCGCGAGATCGGCCTGCTGCCGCTGCTGGATGCGCAGACCATGACGCTGCTGGCGCTGCACCCGGCCGAGCGCTACAGCCTGGTGCCCGAAGGCGGGCTGCGCCTGGCCGGTGAATTTGATCACGCCAATCTGAGCGGTGCACAATGGACGGCCCTGCAACGGGCATTGGGCGAGCAGGTGCCGTTTATCGCCACGCTGCGTGCCTGTGCCGAGGTGGCATCAGCGCTGAAACCACAATTGCGCACGCTGCTCAACTACCATTGCGGCGTGTCCGCGCTACGTACCCGGCAAATGATGATCGACCTGCAATCCTTATGAAAACTACCGCTCTTTCCGTCAACCTCAACAAAGTGGCCACCGTGCGCAACACGCGCCACCTGGGCATTCCCAGCCTGACCCGTGCCGCCACCCTGTGCCTGCAGGCCGGCGCGCATGGCATCACGGTGCATCCGCGCCCGGACGAGCGCCATATTTGCGCCGCCGACGTGCCCGAACTGGCCACCCTGATGCAGGCCTGGCCAGACCGCGAGTTCAACATCGAAGGCAACCCGTTTCACAACCTGATGGCGGTGGTCGGTCAACTGGCAGCACAGCAACTGCCGGTGCACCAGATCACCCTGGTGCCCGATGGCCACGGCCAGTTCACCAGCGACCACGGCTGGGTTTTTCCTGACGACGCGCCGCGCCTGCAGCCGCTGATTGAGCAGGCGCATGCCTGGGGGGTACGGGTCAGCCTGTTCATGGATGCCGAAACCGCGCCGATGGCGGCGGCCAGGGCGGTCGGCGCGGATCGGGTCGAGCTGTACACCGAACCCTATGCCGCCGCCTGGGGCACACCCGCGCAGGCGGCACAACTGGCGCGTTTTGCCGCCGCTGCCCAGGCCGCGCTCGATGTCGGTCTGGGGGTCAACGCCGGCCATGACCTGAACCGCGACAACCTGAGCGCCTTTCTTGCGCAGGTGCCGGGCATCAGCGAGGTGTCGATTGGCCACGCGCTGATTGCCGATGCGCTGGAGCTGGGTTATGCCGCCACCGTCAAGGACTACCTGCGCTGCATTGCTCAAGGCTGGTCATGCCGGAGTTAAACAGATGCTTGCGCCCGACCCTGGGCCGGGGGCATCGGTGGATTGTTGGGCAGATTGTTGGACATCAACCCGGCAGTGCATTGGCATGATCTACGGCATTGGCACCGACATCTGTGATGTGCGGCGCATCCGTGCCAGCCTGGCGCGCCACGGCGAGCGGTTTGCCAAAAAGATCTTGTCTGACGGCGAATACGCCACCTGGGTCACGCGCAGCCAGCGCTGGCCCGAGCGCGGCGTGCGTTACCTGGCAACCCGCTTCAGCGCCAAAGAGGCCTTCAGCAAAGCCATTGGCCTGGGGCTGACAGCACCGATGAGCTGGCGTGCCTGCGAAGTCGGCCAACGGCCCGGCGGCCAGCCGATGCTTGTGCTGCACGGTGCGCTGAAAACCTGGTTTGAGGCCAAAGGCCTGAGCGCCCACCTCAGCCTGACCGACGAGACCGACTACGCAGCCAGCTTCTGCGTTGTCGAGTTTATTGATAAAAACAGGCTCCAGCCCTTGCCAGACGTGCGCTTACAGCTATTAACTTTATAGTAATGAGCATGGCTTTCCACGCCCCTCTCATCATTGACATTGCCGGCCATGCGCTGATTGACGGCCTGACCGAAGCCCAGCTCAAGGGCCAATGGCAGCCGCAAGAGATCAGCGAAGCACGCCGTCTGGCCTTGCTGCCTGCCGGTGCAGCCCGGCTACATGCAGGCGCTCGATCTGCTGCCCTGAGGCTTGCGGTCGTGTTGCGCGTCGGTCCAGTCGTTCGCCCCCTGTATTGCATGATCAAAGAAAGCGCCGTCGTTGAGCTTGCAAGCAAAGTCCGGGTAGAAACGCCCGCTGACTTCAACAATAGACTCGGCAAGCAATCTTGTCGAAATTGTTTACAGTGACATCATGACTCGTTCTAAGTGGACAGAAAAATTTGCCGTACAAAAGTCTCAAGTATTTGATTTATATAAATAAAAATTTATTTACGATGAATCGGCACGGTTTGTGCTTATTGTTTTCAGGACAATAGAATTCCCCATTTGTAAAATCAGATCATGCAATACAACCCATTACGCAACCACAGAAATTCTGTTAAGCCCAAGCGAGTCGCTGACAGGTTCGACACAAAGTTGCCCATTGAACTCAATGGCGTGCAGGGGTTAACCCGCAACATCAGTGCCACCGGCATTTATTTTGAGTCGCAGGTGGACCAGAAACCGGGTTCGGTGGTGCAATTTATTGTTGAGGTCGATGTTCAGGGGGAAAAATTGAAGATGGTCTGCAAGGGTGAGGTGGTGCGTGTTGACCACAAGGATGGCGTGGTTGGCATTGCCGTCAAATTGGCGAATTCTTTTTTTACCGACCCCGACTGAGTCGGCGCTTGCTCCACCTGTTGGGGGTGGTGCGCACCATGTCATGAAAATTTTGCTGACGGGAGTGGCCGGCTTTATCGGCATGGGAGTTGCACTGCGTTTATTGGCGCGTGGCGATGAAATCGTCGGCATCGATAACCTCAACGATTATTACGACGTTTCGCTCAAGAAAAGCCGCCTTGACTGCCTGCAGCCCCACCCGCGATTCCGGTTTGTCAGAATGGATGTGGCAGACCGACCCGGCATGTCTGCTCTTTTTGCCACCGAGAAATTTGATCGGGTCATTCATTTGGCAGCGCAAGCGGGTGTGCGCTACTCGCTGCAAAATCCTTTGGCCTATGTGGACAGCAACATCCTGGGGTTTGCCAACGTTTTAGAAGGGTGCCGCCACACGCAGGTTGCCCATTTGGTATATGCATCGAGTTCAAGTGTGTATGGTGGCAATACCCAGATGCCTTTTTCTGAGAGCGACAATGTTGACCATCCGGTCAGCTTTTATGCGGCCACCAAAAAGGCCAACGAATTGATGGCTCACACCTACAGCCATCTTTACGGATTGCCGACGACAGGTCTGCGTTTTTTTACCGTTTATGGTCCTTGGGGCAGACCCGATATGGCACTGTTCCTGTTTACCCGGGCCATTCTGCAAGGGCAGGCAATTGATGTGTTCAATCACGGCAAGATGCAGCGCGATTTCACCTACATTGACGACATTGTCGAGGGCGTGCTCCGGGTGGTTGATCGTGTCGCATCTGCCAGCCTGTCTCATGAGTCTGCACCTGCTGATCCGGCTAGCCACCACGCACCTTACCGCATATTCAACATCGGCAACAACAAGCCAGTGTCGTTGCTGGACTTTATTGCATGCATTGAATCAGCTTTGGGTAAAAAAGCGGTCAAAAACTACTTGCCAATGCAGGATGGCGATGTCCCGGTAACCTTTGCCAATACCGATGCGCTGAGCGAGTGGGTTGGTTTTGCACCCTCGACCAGCCTTGAGTATGGCGTGGGGCAATTTGTGCAGTGGTATCGGGATTACTACCGGGTGTAAGCCACTTTAGTGATGATGCCGCGAGCACCTGCCTCGCACAGATCCAGAACCCTCTCAAATCCGGCAAGGTTCCCAAAGTAGGGGTCGGGTATTTCGGTCACGCCAGTTTCGGGCGCAAAGCTCAAGAACAAATTCAGCTTGTGACAGTGCACTGCCGGACATCTGCGTGTCAGTGTTTCCAGATTGGCAAAATCCATGGCCAAAATAAGATCAAACCGTTCAAAATCATCATTGCGCACTTGCCGTGAACGAGATTTGCCGACTTTGTAGCCACGGCTTGACAGCACCGATACCACCCGATCATCGGGGCGCTTGCCGTGGTTCTTGACATGGGTTCCAGCGGAGTCAATTTCCAGTTCAAGCGCTGGCGCGAATTGGGATGCCAATTGTTGCAAGACCAGACGTGCCATTGGCGAGCGACAGACATTGGCCATGCACACAAGCAGAATTTTTGTCATCCGTCAATTAAACGACTGATTTCGAAGCTGGTGGCCAAGGGGTGCACAACCGGGTGTCTGAGCGCAGTGATTGAATCCAATACGTGTTCCTGTGGTGTCAATAAACGAATAATTGATCACGACACGATTTTAAGATTCCAACTGCCGCTGGCGCTGCCGGTGTGGCTGGCCGGGGTGCGCACCTCGGTCATCATCAACATCGGCACGGCGGCGATTGCCTCGACGGTAGGAGCCAAAACACTCGGGTCGCCGATCATCGTCGGCTTGAGTGGTTTCAATACCGCCTATGTGCTGCAAGGCGCGGTGCTGGTGGGGCTGCTGGCAGTGGCGACCGACATGGCGTTCGAGCGGCTGGCGCGGCAGGTGGCCTGGCAGACCTGAGCGGCGGTCGTATTGCGCAAGCGCCAAGACCCGCCAGTCGCCCGGCGCGGCAACTCTGCCCGCGCAAAGGCGGCCTTTTGACCCATGACATGGCTGGGCACCCGCGTGGCCCGTCGGCTGTGCAATGAGCCAATGGCCTGGCCTGCCGCAACTCAAACGCATGGTGCACAATATTCATCAACCGTCCAATCAATTGTCCGTTTTGCCCGCCTGACCATGAATTCCCCGCTGCACCACATTCCCCATCGCACCAAACCGCTGCCGCCATTGCGTGTCGGCATCGGCGGGCCGGTCGGCTCCGGCAAAACCACGCTGCTGGAAATGCTGTGCAAGGCGATGCGTGACCGCTACGACCTGGTGGCCATCACCAACGACATCTACACCAGGGAAGACCAGCGCCTGCTGACTGTCAGCGGCGCGCTGCCGGCCGAGCGCATCATGGGGGTGGAAACCGGCGGCTGCCCGCACACCGCGATTCGGGAAGACGCGTCAATCAACCTCGAAGCGATTGACCGCATGCTGGTGGACTTTCCCGATGCCGACATCGTTTTTATCGAAAGCGGCGGCGACAACCTGGCGGCCACCTTCAGCCCGGAACTGTCGGACCTGACGATTTATGTGATCGACGTGGCAGCCGGCGAAAAAATCCCGCGCAAAGGCGGTCCGGGCATCACCAAAAGCGACCTGCTGGTCATCAACAAGACCGACCTGGCACCCTATGTCGGGGCCAGTCTGGACGTGATGGCGCAGGATGCCACCCGCATGCGCAGCACGCCCAAAGGGCTTAAACCGTTTGTCATGACCAACCTGAAAACCTTAGCCGGGCTGGCCGAGGTGATGGCCTTCATCGAAACCCGGGGCTTGCTGAAGCCGGATTGACCATCATCCTGTTTTATTTTGCGCTACGCACAGCGGGGGTGCTACAGTTTGCATCCTCAACCCACAGGAGCAACGATTGATGAGCCATCCATGGCAGTGCCAGCCCATGCCAACTGGTCGCAATGGTCATGCTTGAAGACGATCTGTCCTCCAGCAGCGCCATGGTGGTCGATGGCAACCCGACCTCGCGCTCCATTTTGGTGTCGCAGTTGCGCGAATTTGGCATGGGCAGCGTGGTGCAGTGTGCCCGCCTCGCCGATGCGCGCCGACAACTCGAATACCGCAAGTTTGACGTGGTCTTGTGCGAACACCACTTTGCCGGGGAATCGAGTTCCGGGCAGGATTTGCTCGACGACTTGCGGCGCAACCAGTTGCTGCCTTTTTCTACCGTGTTCATCATGGTCACCGGTGAAGCCACCTACACCAAGGTGGCCGAGGCGGCCGAGTCGGCACTCGACGGCTACCTGCTCAAGCCCCACAAGGCCACCCATCTGGGCGAACGCCTGCGCCAGGCGCGCATCCGCAAAGTCTCGCTACAAGAGATTTTTGCCGCGATTGAGACGCAGGATTTTGACACGGCGGCGGCCCTTTGCCTGCAGCGCTTTCAGACGCGAGGCAAGTTCTGGCTGTATGCGGCACGAGTCGGCGCCGAACTGTTTTTGCGTGTCGGCAAATATGACCAGGCGCAAAAGCTCTACCAGGCGGTGGTCGATGCCAAGACGCTGCCCTGGGCCAAGCTCGGGGTGGCCCGCGCCCTGCTCGACGAAGGCCAAAGCGCCAAAGCCGTCAGCACGCTGGAAAACCTGATCAGCGAAGCACCCGATTACACCGATGCCTACGATGTCATGGGCCGTGCCCAGTTTGAGCAGGGCAAGTTTGAAGCGGCCCTGACCACCTACAAAATGGCCAGTGCATTGACCCCGTCGTCCATCACCCGCTTGCAGAATCTGGGCATGATGTGCTATTACTCAGGTGACCGCAAAGGGGCCGAGCAAAGCCTGGACCGCACCACCCGGCTCGGGCTTGACTCCAAAATGTTTGACTGCCAGACCCTGGTGCTGCTAGCGTTCATCCGGCTCGAAAGCGGCGATCACAAGGGCCTGCAACGCTGTCGCGACGACTTTGCCCGCCTGCTTGAGCGCAACCCCGACAGTCTGCGCCACCAGCGGCTCGCCAACATGGTCGATGCGCTGCAACTGATCGAGCAGCGCCAGTTGGCCCAAGTGGTTGCCGTGGTGCGTGCGCTTTGCAATCAGGTGAAAGAGCCGGAATTTGATTTTGAATCCGCCTCCAACCTGGTGTCGCTGCTGGCACAACTGGCCAGGAAGGCGATCCAGCTTGACGAAGTGGATGCCGTCATCGACACCCTGGGTCTGCGCTTTGCCGGCACCCGCGCGTTGTCGGAGCTGCTGGCCGGCGCGTCGAGCGTTCATCCGCCCTACGCCGAGCGCATTCGTGCCGCGCATGCCCAGGTGCTGAAACTGGCCGAAAACGCCATTTCACTGAGCATGAAGGGCGATCCACGTGCCGCCGTCAGAGACCTGATCAAGCACGGCAACAACACCTTGAGCGGCAAGCTGATTGAAACCGCCTATTTGGTGCTGCACCGCTATGCTGAAAAAATGACCGACGCGCATGATCTGGCCGAACAAGTCCACAAGCTGCGCAGCCGCTACGGCACCCAGATCACCCGGGCATCATTGGGCGAACAAAAGCGCCAGGCTGGCGGTCTGACATTGCGCACCGATGGAAAAAACGACAAATCCCCGGTCGGGTTAGCGCCGACAAGCTGACACATTGGCGACCCGATGCGCGAGAAAATATTGGCCCACAGGCTCGCCGCAGCATATCGGAAAAATATTAAATTGATAGCTAGCTGCGCAGGTGCAGCAAGGGCTAGAGCCTGTTTTTATCCCTAAAATTTTGTCTGATCAAGCGGCCATCAGCCCCACAGGTCGAGTGGCGGATCGGTCACTACCGCGCGCAAAATATCCGAGCGCGAGATAAAGCCGATCACCAGGCCCGCCTCATCGACCACCGGCAGGCCAGGCAGGCCGGTGTCGAGCAGCACGCTGGCCACCCGGCGGATGTCCGAATCCGGCGCCACGCTGGGCACCGGGGTCCACATGATGCTGGTGACGTTTTGCAGCATCAGGGCGTGCCACACCAGCGCTTGGCTGTCGGGCGACGGCAGACGCTCGGGCTTGAGCAAATCGGCCCGGGTCAGCAAGCCGACCAGATGCCCGCCAGCATCCACCACCGGAGCCTGACCCACACCTTTTTCACTGAGCACCTGCCAGGCCTGCAGCACGGTGGCGGTATCGCGCAGCGAGATGATGGTCTGGCTCATCAGATCACGCACCGTGCTCAAGGGGTGGCGTGGCTGACTGGCGTCGAGCGTTTCGGTGTAGGCCGCCAACCGATGGCGCTGGCTGTCGTCATTGCTGGCAGGATGGCTCAAAACAGCCGAAAAAACGCCAGCCGACTCTGCTGCGGCATCGCGGCCGTCCCGCCCCGCCGGCTGTACCCGATGGGTGCGCGCCAGCGCGCCAACAGCGCCGACTTGGCGCAGTTGCTCCAGGGTGCCGCGAAACAGGCGCCCAGTGATGCCATAAACCGAAAACATGGTGGTGCGGCCTCCTTGTGCCAAAGTGATCAGGCAGCGGCCAAAAAGCCGGCTTGCCTTGCACGGTAGCGGCAAGCCGGGCCAGCGTCAAGCTGCCAGCGTCACGATTTGACCGGCAAAAACAGCATCAGCAGGTCGTTCAAAAAGTCAAAACCCCGCGCGCTCGGTCTGGCACGGTGCAGATCACGCAGCAGCAGGCCCTGCTGCTCGGCCCGGTCAAGCGCCGCCGCCACGGCGCTGATTGGCAGGCCGGTGCGCTCGGAAAACAGCTTCAGTTCAAACCCGTCGGCCAGCCGCAGCGCATTGAGCATGAATTCAAGCGGCAAATCAGCGCGGCTGACCTCATTCTCTTGCGCCACGGCGCTGCCGGCAAGCGCCTGTGCCAGGTAGCGCGCCGGGTCACGCACGCGCACCTGCCGCACCACCCGGTGGGGAAAACTGAGCTTGCTGTGGGCACCGGCACCAATCCCTAAGTAGTCGCCAAACTGCCAGTAATTCAGGTTGTGGGCGCAGCGCTGACCGGGGCGCGCAAAAGCCGATACCTCATAGCGCTGCAAGCCGTGCTGTGCCGTCATGTCGGTGATCAGGTCCAGCATGTCGGCGGCTGTGTCGTCATCGACCGCCGCCGGCGGGTGACTGGCAAAAAAAGTGTTGGGTTCAATCGTCAGGTGGTAAATCGACAGGTGCGGCGGCTTCAATGACAGCGCGGTGGTCAGGTCCTGACGCAACTCGGGCAGGGTTTGACCCGGCAAGGCGTACATCAGATCCAGATTGAAAGTGTCAAACGCCGCAGCGGCTTCATGCACGGCAGCAAGCGCCTGCGCGCGGTCATGCACCCGGCCCAGGCGTTGCAAAAAAACATCATCAAAACTTTGCACCCCGACCGACAGGCGCGTGACGCCAGCGGCACGCAATGCCCTGAAGCGGTTTTTTTCAAACGTCCCCGGATTGGCCTCCAGCGTGATCTCGCAGCCCGCTTGCAGCGGCAGTCTGGCGCGGATAGCGGCCAGCAACTGGTCAATCGCCGCCGCCGAAAACAGGCTCGGCGTGCCGCCGCCCATGAACACGCTGTGGATGACACGCCCCCAGACCAGCGGCAGCGCCGCCTCCAAGTCGGCAATCAAGGCCGCCAGATAGGCTTGTTCGGGCAACTCGGCAGCACCAATGGCGTGCGAATTGAAATCGCAATAAGGGCATTTTTTCAGGCACCAGGGCAGGTGCACATACAGCGCCAGCGGCGGCAAGACGCGCAGTTGCAGGCTGCCGGCACGCAGGTAATGCCCGATGTCCGGCAGCGACAGCGCGGCATCGGCATCCGGTCGAATCGCGATCATGTTGGCAACCCGGCCGGGGCCGCGCCCGTCACAGCCAGCGCTCGCGCAGCAGCGCCAGCATGGCCTGCGCCGCCCGGCCCCGGTGGCTATTGGCGTTTTTGACTGCCACCGGCAACTCGGCAAAGGTCTTGCCAAATGCCGGGATGAACATCACCGGGTCAAAGCCAAAGCCATTACTGCCGGCTGGCGCGCGGGCAATTTCACCCACCACCCGGCCGACCGCCACCAGCGGTTCGGGGTCTTCGGCCGTGCGCAGCGCCACCAGTGTGCTGACCATGGCCGCGCGGCGGTTGTCAATGCCCTGCATTTGCTCCAGCAAGGCGCGCACATTGTTGTCGTCGCTCTTGGGGTAACCAAAGCGGGTGGCGTAAAAAGCGGTTTGCACGCCAGGCAAACCGCCAAACGCATCGACGCACAGGCCGGCATCGTCGGCCAGCGCCGCCAGACCACTGTGCTGCGCGGCGTGACGCGCCTTGGCAAGGGCGTTTTCAATGAAGGTGTGATACGGCTCAGCCGCCTCGGCAATGCCCAGACTGCCCTGGGTGATCAGTTCAAACCCGAGCGGGGCCAGCATGGCCTGCAATTCGACCAGTTTGCCGGGGTTGTTCGACGCCAACACGATTTTCATGAGAAATAGGCCTCCAGCCCTTATACAGCAAGCGCTGTTAGCTACTTATTAAATAGCAATCCTGCTGATATTGAATGAGTTCAGAAATGCCTTTTTCAGCCAGCGCCAGCAGCGTCTGCATTTCTGTGCGGGTAAACGCGGCACCTTCGGCGGTGCCTTGCACTTCCACAAAATGGCCAGCACCGGTCATCACCACATTCATGTCGGTGTCGCAAGCCGAATCTTCCAGGTAGGCCAGATCAAGCAGCGGCGTGCCCTGCACCAGGCCGACCGAAATCGCCGCCACCGGCTGGCGAATCGGCGATTGGACGAGCCGGCCCTGCCCGATCAGCCAGTTGACCGCATCCTGTGCTGCCACAAACGCGCCGGTAATGGCGGCCGTGCGGGTGCCGCCGTCAGCCTGCAACACGTCGCAATCAAGATGAATGGTGCGCTCGCCCAGACCTTTCAGATCAAACACGCTGCGCAGCGCACGGCCAATCAGGCGCTGGATTTCCTGGGTGCGGCCAGACTGCTTGCCGCGTGCCGCTTCGCGCTCACTGCGGCTGTGGGTGGCGCGCGGCAGCATGCCGTATTCGGCGGTGACCCAGCCTTCGCCGCTGCCTTTTTTGTGGCCGGGCACTTTCTCTTCCACCGAAGCGGTGCACAACACCTGGGTGTTGCCAAACGCGATCAGCACCGAGCCTTCGGCATGCATGGTGTAGGCGCGGGTGATGCGCACCGGGCGCATCGCATCAAAGGCGCGGGCATCGGCCCGCCGGTATTCACTCATGGACCAACCTCAAAAAAAAATAGAATCAATTTTTCCGCGCCGCCGTGCGCCGGATCGCCGCGTTGATTTCGGCAATCGAGCGCTCAATGGCCGCATCATCGAGGTGATCGATCAGGGTGTCAGGCCACTCTGAATGCACGGAAGACGAGTAACCGTCCTTGACGGCGGCATGGATGGTCTGCCCGCTGCGGGTGGTGTCAAAACCATCGGGGGTTTCCCACTCAAAGGCCAGGCAGGTCACGTTGTCGGATGACGCACCGCCCTGGCGCAGCGCCTTTTCAACCAGATCGGGCACCGCCGAACTGACCGACTTGCGACTCAACTCCAGCACGATGTCGTTGTCTGCCACGGTGGACCAAAGACCGTCCGAGCACAGCATGACACGATCACCCTGCTGCAGCGGCACCGGGCCTTCCACCTTGAAAATCGGCCGGGTCGGCGAGCCTAAGCAGGTAAACAGCACATTGCGATTCAAGCGCTTGGAAATCCGCGTCTCGGGCGGCCGGCTCAGGTTTTGCTCGACCAGCGAATGATCCCGGGTTCGGGCCAGCAACGCATCACTGCGCAGCAGGTAAAACCGGGAGTCGCCACAATGCGTCCAGCTCACCGTGCCGGCCTGCACCACGGCAATCACCACTGTGGTTCTGGGGCAGTCGAGCATGCCCCGCTCGGTGCCATAGCGCAGAATCTGCCGGTGCGCGGCCAGCAGCGCCTCGGTCAAAAAGATGTTGACATCGGCCAGCCCGGGTTGTGCCTGCTGCAAAAAAAAGTCGGCTACGGTGCGCAAGGCAGTTTGTGCCGCCACTTCGCCTTCCGGGTGGCCGCCCATGCCATCGGCCAGCACAAAAACCGCCGCGTCGCGGGTGTAGCAGTAGCCCATGCGGTCTTCATTTTGTGCCCGTCCGCCCTTGCGGCTGATCTGAAAAACAGAAAACTTCATGACGATTTCTTGCCGATGTCGGTTGCCTTGATGACCGACTGCTTGGTGCCATCGACCATGTTGCCAAGCTGTAATCGAACCTTTTCGCTAACACTGAGCCGGGTGTAATGCCGATCGCCGGCCCGATTGAGTTCTTTTTGCAGTGCAAACACCGACTGCGGTCGCGACAGCGCATCGAGCGCCATGCACCACTGCACCACTTCTATCAGATTGTCGGAATAGACCCCCTGCAAACGCTTGAGCGTCACCGCCATCCGGTCAGTGGGCAGGCGCTGCGGCGCTTCGTTGGGCGGAAAACCTTGCATACAGGCATACATGCAGGCACCAATCGCGTAAATGTCGGTCCAGGGGCCCATGCTGCTGTCACGCCGGTACATCTCGGGGGCGGCAAAGCCCGGCGTGTACATCGGCCTGACAAAATTGCCCTCTTTGCTGAGCACCTCGCGCGCGGCACCAAAATCAATCAGCACCGCCTTGTTCTCTTCGGTGATGAAAATATTGGCCGGCTTGATGTCGAGGTGCAGCATCTTGTGCTGGTGAACAATGCGCAAGCCGCGCAGGATTTCGTCAAACAGCGAACGGATGGTGGATTCACGAAACACCTTGGTCTGCTTGAGATCACGCGCCGTGATGATGAATTCTTGCAAGCTGGCGCCTTCAAGGTAGTTCATCACCATATAAACCGTGTCGTTTTCCCGAAAGAAGTTCATCACACTGACGACCGAGGGGTGTGATATCTGGGCCAGCGAGCGCCCTTCTTCAAAAAAACTCTTCAGGCCCAGCCGGTACAGCGAGAGTTTGTCGGGCGGCACCTGCGGCGACAGGGCACCCGGCTCGCGGGTGGCCAGCGAGGCTGGCAGGTACTCTTTGACGGCGACCTGCTGACCATCGGCGCCGACGGCCAGATAGACCACGCCAAAGCCCCCGGCGGCAACCTTGCGCACCACCCGATAGCCGCCTATCAGCGTGTCGGGGGGAAGAGGTGAGGGCTTGGACTTGGACTTGGACATATTTTCAATTGAAGCGCTTCAAGTGGCATCAGAACCGGGTTATTCTCGAATTCATTTCACAAAATAAGCAGTCCCATGTCAGTTTACAGCATGACCGGTTACGCCTGTGCCCAGCACAGCACGGCCAACAATATCCCCGAGCAAGACAGCAAAAACACCACGGCAAGTCGCCTGGGCATCGAAATCCGCTCGGTCAACAGCCGTTTTCTCGATTTGTCGTTTCGCCTGCCCGACGATCTGCGCGCCTTTGAGCCGGCACTGCGCGAGAAACTCGGCGCTCGGCTCAAGCGCGGCAAGGTCGAATTGCGGGTGTCGCTTGAAAACAATGCGCAAGCGCTGGTGGCAGACCCCTCGATCCGGCTGCTGCAACGGCTTAACACGATTCAAGACAACATCAAGGCCTGGCTGCCGCAAGCGCGCGACTTGAGTGTCGCCGAGGTGATCGGGCTTGGCAGCAGCGACCAGAGCGCTGGGCCGGACTGGCAGCAAGAGATGATGAATCTGACCGAAACCGCGCTGCAGGCCCTGATGTCGGCACGCGAGCGCGAGGGTGCCCGGCTGGCCCTGATGCTGCAAGACCGGATTGGCCAGTTGCGCACCTTATCGGCGCAGGCGGCACCGCTGATTCCGCAACTGGTAGCGCAACAGCGCCAGCGCTTCATGGACCGCTGGGCCGAAGCCATGGCACTAACCGACGGCGCCACCATGCCCGAGATGGCACACGACCGCGCCCTGGCCGAAGCCACCGCCTTTGCGATTCGCATTGATGTGGCGGAAGAGCTGACCCGACTGGCCTCGCATCTGGATGAACTGGACCGACTGGTCGAAAAAGGCGGCGAGATCGGCAAACGCCTCGATTTCCTGATCCAGGAACTGCACCGCGAAGCCAATACGCTGGGTTCCAAGTCTGCCGCGCTGGAGCTCACGCGCATCTCGGTCGATATGAAGGTGCTG
>CAIQOO010000235.1 GCA_903873485.1 uncultured beta proteobacterium
ATGGCGTATCTGTTGCCGGACTGCCTGGAGGGGCTGATCGATGTTCGCCCATTTCAGCAAATCGCAGAAAAATTGCTCGCTCCAGACATCAACCACGACCCCGATTTCATCGCCGCTTATGCCGAGCATTGCCTGCTGTGTAGCCAATTTGAGCAGGCGCTTGCATTGCAGGGCAGCCACCAGCCGGTGCTAAAAAGCATTGTTTTGCTGCTCACGGGCGATCTGCCAGGGGCCATCGCCGGGTTTGAAGAGGCGCTGGTGCATCTGCGCGGCAGCAGCGGCAAACGCAAAGCCGTGCTGACCGGCCTGGGCGGCAACATGCACATCCTGGCGCTGCTGCGCAGTGGCGATGCCAAGCTGAAAACCAAAGCCCAAAGCTACCTCGAACTGGCCATGCGCATCCCGCATCCCCGCGAGTCGGGCTTAAGTTGCCTGAACTATTTGAACGTAGTGCAAACCGGCGTGCAGCCCATCACCGACCAAAGTCGTGGCTTGGCAACCAAAGATCCGCTGACACGCCTGTTTGCCCACCTGGTGGATCACTGGCTGGGCGCACCGGCCTCTGAATTAAAGACCCTGCTGCTGCGCGAGCTGTTCCTGAAAAGCGAGGCAGCCGGGTTTGAGTTCATCGCCGTACAGGCCGCCGAACTGCTGAGCCGCACCAGCGAGCAACTGCCCAGCGGCGATGATGCCGCCCTGCTGGCGCGCGCCACGGCCCTGCGGCAAAAGCTGGGGCTGGTGGTGATGGCCGACTGGTTTGAGCGGCAAGAACCCTGGCAGCGCCAACTCGCCGCATTGGCCAAGCTGAGCACGGCCAGCAGCAGTGCCGATGCCGGGCCGCAGGCCCGCCTGGTTTGGGAGTTGCACCTGACTAAAACTGATGCGGTGCTGTCACCGCGCGAGCAAAAGCGCAAAGGCCGCGAGGGCTGGACTGGTGGCCGGGCGGTAGCACTCAAGCGTTTGCGGGAAGAGGTCGGGACGATGGACTTTCTGACCGCGCAAGACCGCAAGGTGTGCGACCTGATCAAGCACGAACCTTACAACTATTACGGCGGTGCCGAATACAGCCTGGACAACCAAGCCGCCCTGGTACATCTGATCGGCCATCCGCTGGTGTTCTGGCAAAACCCGCCCGGAGTCCGGGTCGAGATTTTGCCCGGTGTGCCTGAACTGGAGATCAAGAAAACCGCCTCCAATACGCTTACCCTGCGCCTGCAGCCGCCGCTGGACAAGCCGGAACAGCGGGTGCTGATCAGCCAGGAAACCCCGACCCGGCTGCGCGTCACCAAGGTCACCCCCGAGCACCGGCAGATTGCCGCCATTCTGGGCAAATCGCTCAAGGTGCCGGCGCGCGCCAAGGATCAGGTGCTTGATGCCATTCGCGCCATCTCGTCGCTGATCACGGTGCAGTCCGACATTGACATGCTGCCCACCAATGCCGAACAGGTCGAGGCCGACAGTCGGCTGCATGTGCATCTGATGCCGCACGGCGACGGCCTGCGGATCACACTGCTGGTGCGCCCGTTTGCCAGCGCCGGCCCGTATTACGCGCCCGGTGCCGGGTCGGAAAGCGTGATTGCCGAAATCAATGGCAAGCCGCTACAGGCCCGGCGCAGTCTGAAGCAAGAAAAAATTGCGGCCACCGCGCTGGTAGCCAACTGCCCGGCGCTGCGCGATGCCAGCGAGGCCCACGGCGAGCGGGTGATTGACGAGCCTGAGACTTGCCTGGAATTGCTGCTGCAATTGCAGGCGCAGGGCGAAGCGGTGCTGCTGGCCTGGCCTGAAGGCCAAAAGTTCAAGGTCAGCCGCGAACTCGGCGGCAAGGGTTTTAGCCTGTCGATCAAGCGCAACCTCGACTGGTTTGCCGTCAGCGGCGAGTTGCAGGTCGATGACGGGGAGGTGATTGACCTGCTCAAACTGCTGGCGCTGACCGCTGGCGGGCATGGCCGCTTTATCCACCTGGGCGACAACCAGTTTCTGGCGCTGACCGACGAGTTTCGCCGCCGGCTCAATGAGTTGCGGGCGTTTTCTGACCCGCAGGGCGACGGCGTGCGCGTGCATCGGCTGGCCGCCGGCGTGCTGCAAGACCTGGCCGACGAAGCCGGCAAGGTCAAAAGCGACAAACACTGGAAAGAGCATCTGGCGCGCCTGGGCGAACTCGATGCCCTCACCCCGGTGCTGCCCGCCACCTTGCAGGCCGACTTGCGCGACTATCAGTTGAGCGGCTTCAACTGGCTGTGCCGCCTGGCGCATTGGGGTGTCGGTGCTTGTCTGGCCGACGACATGGGGCTGGGCAAAACCTTGCAGGCATTAGCGTTGCTGCTGGATCGTGCCCCGCAAGGCCCGGCGCTGGTGGTGGCACCAACCTCGGTGTGCATGAACTGGATCGGCGAAATCGCGCGCTTTGCCCCGACCCTGAACGTGATTTTGTTTGGCAGCGGCGACCGCCAGCAGACCCTTACCGACCTCAAGCCGTTTGACCTGGTGGTGGCCAGCTATGGCCTGCTGCAGCAGGAAACCGAACTGTTTACCGCAGTCCAATGGCACAGCATCGTGCTCGATGAGGCGCAGGCCATCAAAAACCACGCCACCAAACGCTCGCAGGCGGCAATGGCGCTGCAAGGCGATTTCAGAATGATCTGCTCGGGCACGCCGCTGGAAAACCATCTGGGCGAGCTGTGGAACCTGTTTCGCTTTATCAACCCCGGACTGCTTGGCTCGCTGGAGCATTTCAACGAACGCTATGCCGGGCCAATCGAGCGGCAACAAGATGCTGGCGCACGCAACCGGCTGCGCAAGCTGATCGCGCCCTTCATGCTGCGCCGCACCAAGTCGCAGGTGCTGTCCGAACTGCCCTCGCGCACCGAAATTTTGCGCCAGGTGGAACTCTCGAAAGAGGAAGCCGCCCTGTACGAAGCGCTGCGCCGCGAAGCCCTTGAGCGCCTTGCCGACACCGGGGCACAAGCCGGTCAGCGCAACATCCAAATCCTCGCCGAGATCATGAAGCTGCGCCGCGCCTGCTGCAATCCGCAACTGGTGGCCCCGGCATTGGGACTGCCCAGCAGCAAGCTGGCGGCCTTTGGCGAACTGCTCGACGAACTGCTGGAAAACCGGCACAAGGCACTGGTATTCAGCCAGTTTGTCGATCACCTGAGCCTGATCCGCAACGAGCTTGATGCACGCGGCGTGCGTTACCAATACCTCGACGGCTCCACCCCAATGCAGGAGCGGGCGGTGCGCGTCAAGGCGTTTCAGGCTGGCGACGGCGATGTGTTCTTGATCAGCCTGAAAGCCGGCGGCACCGGGCTGAACCTGACCGCTGCCGATTACGTCATCCACATGGACCCATGGTGGAACCCTGCGGTAGAAGACCAGGCTAGCGACCGCGCCCACCGCATCGGCCAGACCCGCCCGGTCACCATCTACCGGCTGGTAGCACAAGGCACCATCGAGGAAAAAATCGTTGACCTGCACAAAACCAAACGTGCCTTAGCCGACAGCCTGCTCGAAGGCAGCGACCTGGCAGCCAAGATGACAGCCGACGATATGCTGGCCCTGTTGCAGGAGGAATGGCGGGCTGAGGCCGGGCAGGATACTGCTTGAGCTTTAAAACGCTATTTATGTTATAGCTGCTTGCGCAATAGGGACGGGGGCTGGAGGGCTAAAAGGCTTGCAACTTTGGGGGACGCGGCGCTGACCGGGTGCCGAGGCGGTGTGGATGTAGGGGGTGGGTGTGTCATCTGCGCCAGATGCTGATGCCAGCGAATGAAAAAAGCATTTGGCAGATTGTCAGCCTGCTTTGTTTCAAAGTTATAGTGACTGCAAACAAGTACCTTGTGAGAATTATTTACGGAGTAACAATCATGATGATCACTCAAGAACTTAAAAATACTGTTGAAAATCTTCCCCCTGATGAGCTTTTGCAATTTTCAGAATGGTTTGAAGAGTTTATGGCCGACCAATGGGATAAAAAAATTGAAACGGATATTTTGGCGGGCCGTTTGGACACAGTTGGCAAAATTGCCGACAATGAATTTATCACTGGCCGGGCAAAGCCCCTGTGAATAATCACTTTGCGACATCTGATTTTTGGTTTTATTACCGGCAGATCCCCGAAGACATCCGTAATTTAGCTGATAAAAACTTTGAATTGCTTCGCGAAAATCAGCGTCATCCGTCTTTGCGTTTGAAAAAGGTTGGTGTTTTTTGGTCTGTTCGTATTGGACTTCGCTATCGTGCGTTAGCAAAAGAACGAACGGAGGGGCTTGTGTGGTTTTGGATAGGTTCACATGACGCTTATGGAGAACTTATTAATTTTTAAAAATGTCAAATGGGGCGAGCTGCGCTCGCACCAAATCGTTTGAGCTTTGATATGCTATTTATTATGTAGCTACCTACGCAATAGGGACGGGGGCTAGAGGGCTA
Organism: uncultured beta proteobacterium; assembly: GCA_903873485.1. Classification (GTDB taxonomy): domain Bacteria; phylum Pseudomonadota; class Gammaproteobacteria; order Burkholderiales; family Burkholderiaceae_C; genus Rhodoferax. Next base: position 4,426 of record CAIQOO010000235.1, read on the forward strand.
AAAAGCTTGTAACTTTGCGGGTGGCGGCACTGGCTTGACGACCAACACGGCAGTTGCGCTTCTGGCATCCCGAAACAGCCATCACGGCAGCGGCGGCACGGCAGCCAGCGACTTGAGCAGGGCTTTGAATTCGGGCGACTCCAGCAAAATGCTGCGGCCCGCTGCAATCAGGCGGCTGACATCGTCCTGGGGCAGCGAAAACGCCGTCGGTATCTGCAACAACAAGCGGCGCCCCAGCAGTTCTGGCGCATCGCGCAGGTTGACATTGACCAGATGGATTTGCGCGTCTGCGGCAAACGGGTCATCCGCTTGGGCATCGGCTAAGCGCAACTCGCGCCGCCAGGCTTGCGTGGTGTCGCTGAGCAGGCCCAGCGTTTCCTGGGTGGCACGGGCGCCGGTGCCAAACAGCAGCGCGTCGATTACCTGCATCGTGCTGGGCACCCAGTCGCTGGCATCAATACGCTCGGACGGGTCACGCTCGGCATTGACAGCAATGATCACCAGCTTGTGGATCTTGGTACTGGCGCTGCGGCGCACGCTGTCGCGCAGGCTGCCATCGGCTCGCGACCGGTCGAGCAGGCTGCGCAGCCCCAGGTTGTCGGCCAGCCCGCCATCGACCAGATGAATATAGGGGCGCAGGCCGGCATCCAGGTAAGAGCGCTGGCTGTCTTGCAGCAGCCGCACCCGGTAGTCGCCCGGCCCCGCGTTTTTGCGGCTGACGCCGGGCTGCCGACAGCCATTGCTGTAATTTTTAAGCGTCATCGGGCTGAGCGCCAGCGGCACCGCCGACGACGCGGCCACGGCAAACGACAGCGGCACGCTGCCAAGGTCCGAGCAGATCAGCGAAAACTGGTGCCAGGTGAACTCAAAGCTCGAACCCAGGGTGAGGTCGGTGGCCGACACCAGCAGGCGCGGCTGGCCGGGGCGATCGACCAGGTCGCCAAAGGTCTTGCCCTGAAACAGCTCATTGAGTCGCCGCTCCAGCAAATGGGTGCGGCCAAACCAGGGTGAAGACAAATCGAACAAATTGGCTGGCCTGAGCATGTTGCCAATCAGGTTGTCCTGGAAATTCTGACGCAGAAATTGTTGCTCAAACGCCGGAAAAGTTTGCTTGCCAAAGGCCGCGTAATACGCCGCCATGATGCTGCCCCCCGACACGCCGCTGATGACATCAAGCTCATCGATCAGGCTGATGTCACGGCCCTGCCAGCGCAGGCGCGTCTGCTGCAGGGCATCGAGCACGCCATAGGCAAAGGCAGCAGCACGTGCGCCGCCGCCCGACATGCTGACAAACATCAGCAGCGAACGGTCTGCCACCTCGGGCACCTCCGCCACTGCCAGCGCCCGGCTGCGCTCTGGCAGCAGCATCGGCTGGTTTTGCCACGGTCGCACGGTAGAGCAAGCCGCCAGCAGCGCCAGCAGCAGTGCGAACAGGCCGCGCAGGCCGCTATGAAAAAGATCAGGCGGGCGCATCGAATCCCCTGGCTGCAAGTGTGCCGGGCTTAGCCCTTGCCGTGGCGGCGCGCCTGGTGCGCTTGCATGGTTTCAACTGGCGCGCCTTGCTTGACCCACGCAGCAAAGCCGCCGTCGATATGGGCGACATTGCGCATGCCCATGTCTTGCAGCGCCCGGGCCGCTAAGGCACTGCGCCAGCCAGCGCCGCAAAACAGCACAAACTCCTTGCTGTCGTCGCCAAACACCGGCTTGAAATAGGGCGAATCGGGATCGACCCAAAATTCCAGCATGCCGCGTGGCGCGTTGAAGCAACCCGGCACGGTGCCCTCGCGCTCAAGCTCGCGCACATCACGGATATCGACGAGCTGCATGCTGCCGTCATCCATGCGGGCCTTGACCTGATCGACCGAATAGGTCGTGACCTGCGCCATGGCCTCATCGACGAGTGTCCGAAAACCTTTGGTAACTGCCATTGAATGTCTCCTTGTCAAAGCCTGATTTTCACCTGCGCCAGCAACAGCGGCAGCAACAGCACTTGCGTTAGGCGTTGTGCAGTACGCCGTCGTGCCAGGTGGCGGCGCCAGCGCGCACCAGCTCTTGCACCAGTTGCTCCAGCCCTTGCGCGAACGGCAGATCGGCAAACAGCCGCGCGAACATGGCATCCAGGTAGCGGGTGCCGTGCGCCCAGGCCAGTAGCTCGGCGCGCGCCATCTGCCGGGCTTCGAGCAGCTTGAACTTGAGCATGACTTTGGCGGCATATTGAACATGGCGCTGCGGGTCGCGCAGAAAACCGTCAAGCCGCTGGCGCGCCACCGCCAGGGCTTGTGCAACGTCGGCAAATGGCCGGCCATGCCCTGGGATCACCATCAGCGGCTGCAGGTTTTCAATCAAATCGAGCGTGTCCGAGACTTCGTCAAACGCATCATCACCGTCGAGTTCCGGAAACACCACGCCAAAACCCCGCTCCCACAGCGCGTCTGCCGACACCAGGGTGCGGCTGACCGGCTCAAACAGAATCACCGAATGCGGGTCGTGGCCAGGGGCGGCGTGAATTTGCCAGGGCAGGTCGCCCAGCCGCAGTTCGGTGCCGGGCTGCAATACTGCGTCAAACCGAAATTGCGGGCAGCTTTGCCCGGTCGGGGTGTAGCTTAGCGCGGTCGGGTTCCAGTGGCTGACATGCTGCGACAAGCCGGGTGGTATCCATGTTTGCAGCCTAGGGCAAGCGGCTTGCAGCGCGGCATTGCCGCCACAGTGGTCGCTGTGCAAATGGGTGTTGAGCAGCAGCGTAAGCGGCTTGCCCTGCAAGGTGGCATCAATCAGCGCCAGGGTTTGCGGTGCGTGCAGACAATAACCGCTGTCGATCAGGGCGGCATTGTCAGCGCCCTGAATCAGGATGTTGTTGGAAGACAGCCAGCCGCGCTCCAGCACGGTGAGGCCAACTGGCAGCGCTGGTGCGCAGGGGGGCAGGGCAGTGTGCGGCATTGGCGAGTCCAGGGTGACAGGGGGTCAATCGAGGCCAGGCTCAGGGCAGCGGATGATCAATCACCCGTCCAATCTCGGGCCAGCGCAGGTGCAATCCAATCCAGGCCAGCAGCCCGACAGAGAGCATGATGATCGAAGCCAGCGCCAGCCCGACGGTGGAATGCATCACCATGGGTGCCACCGCGCCAGCGACCAAACCGTTGGCCGTCGAGGCAATAAAGGCCTGCAGGCTAGATGCCATGCCACGCCGCTGCGGGTGCAGGTCCAGCACCAGCAGCGTCACCACCGGCACCATCATGGCCCAGCCAAAGGCAAAAACCGCAATCGGCAACAAGGCCCACGACACATGCGCGGTGAACAGCAGATTGGCCAGCAGATTGATGCCGGCAATGCTGATCATGATCAAAAAACCGTAGCGGATTTGCTTTTTGGGTGGCAACCGGCCCGCCATGCGCCCGCTGACCCAGGCACCACCCATGATGCCGCTGATGACCAGCACAAAAAACCAGAAAAACTGTGTCGGCGCCAGCGCCAGATGCTGGCCCAGAAAAACCGGTGCCGACAGCACATACAAAAACATGCCGTTAAACGGAATGCCGCTGGCCAGCGACAGCAGAAAAAAACGCGGATCGCGCCCAAGTTGCCAGTAACCCTGCATCAAATTGCTGAACTTGAGTGACTGCCGCTGCGTCACGTGCAGGGTTTCGGGCAGCAGCCGGTAGTTGGCGGCCCACAACAGCAGACCCACCCCGGTCAAGAACCAGAACACGCTGTGCCAGCCCAGGTGCGCATACAGCAGGCCACCGATCATCGGCGCCACGGCAGGTGCCACACCAAAATAGATGGTGATCTGGCTCATCACCCGCTGGGCCTGGGCCGGTGCAAACATGTCGCGCACCACCGCGCGCGACACCACAATGCCGGCACCCGTGGTCAGGCCCTGCACAGCGCGGAAAAACACCAGTTGTCCGATGGTTTGCGACAGCGCACAACCCATCGAGGCCAGCGTGAACGCCGCCAGTCCCCACAGCACCACCGGCCGGCGCCCGACGCTGTCAGACAACGCACCATGAAACAGACTCATGAAGGCAAAGCCAAACAGGTAGGCCGACAGCGTTTGCTGCATCTGCACCGGGGTCGCATCGAGAGACACGGCAATGCCGGAAAACGCCGGAATGTAGGTGTCGATCGAAAATGGCCCGAGCATGCCCAGCGTGGCCAGCAACACCGCCAGTGCCCAGGCTGGCGCGCGCCAAAGATGATGTGCGTCAGGATTCATGATCGCCCGGCAAAAATGGACAGCAAGTGCACGGTTTTCGGCAGGGCATAAAGCATGGCAGACAGGCACCTTGTATTTTGTAAAACCCGGAGTTTGCCTGATCGGACACAAAGCTGCCAAGCCTGTAATTGGTGGCCATCAGCGGCCATCGGCGCCACGCTGCCCAATTTGTCCAGTGGCCTGGCCAGAAAGGCCGCGTGACTGCCGCAAGTCAACCGCCGGGCGGCGTTTGCAAAGCATAATGATCGGGCTGCAACATCCCCGCAATGTTCAGTCCACTCGTTGGAGACATCTTGAAATTATCAAAAAATATACTCGACGCACTGAGCCTGCCGGCCTTTATTGTCGATACCCAGCACCAGGTGGTCGCCTGGAATTCGCCGTGCGAGTTGTTGACCGGTGTCACGGCCAGCCAGGTCATCGGCACCCGGGATCACTGGAAAGCTTTTTACGAAGCTCCCAGGCCCTGCCTGGCCGATCTGGTGCTCGACCGGCTGCAAGACGAGGCCGCAAGCTATTACAGTCGACAGGAAAAAACCGAATTTGCCAGCGACGGGCACAAGGCCGAAGGCTGGTTTGACCAGCTCAACGGCCGGCGGCGTTACCTGACCTTTGAGGCTAAACCGCTGTTCGATGGCGACTTGGTCATTGGGGCCATCGAAGTGCTGCAAGACATCACGCGTCACCAGCAAGCCGAAGAGCAACTGAAACTGTCCGCCAGTGTGTTCGAGAACACCTCGGAGGGCATCATCATTACCGGGGCTGACAACCTCACCATCTCGGTCAACAAGGCGCTCGAAGGTCTGACCGGTTTTCGCGCCGACGAAATCCTCGGCAAGAATCCCAAGCTGTTTGCCTCCAGACGCCACCCCGACAGCTTTTACCGCAAGATGTGGATCACCCTCAAAGACATCGGCCAGTGGCAGGGCGAGATCTGGAACCGCAAGAAGACCGGCGAGGAGTACCTGGTACGCGCCTACATCAGCGCCGTGAAAACCGGCTCGGTTGTCAGCAATTACATTGGTTTGCTGACCGACATCACCGATGCCAATCAGGCGATGGAAAAAATGGAACACATGGCGCATCACGACTTCCTGACCGGCTTGCCCAATCGCAGCCTGCTGGAAGACCGCCTGTTACAGGCGTTGGCGCGTGCGGCGCGCAACAACTCCCGCTTCGCCGTGATGTTCATTGACCTCGACAAGTTCAAGTCGGTCAATGACACCCTCGGCCACGATGTTGGCGATTTGTTGCTCAAGGAAGTGGCCAGGCGGGTGCAGGAGAGTCTGCGGGCCACCGATACCGTGTCGCGCCAGGGCGGCGACGAGTTTGTGCTGCTGCTGGAGGACTTCACTGACGAAACCGATATCACCCATGCCGCCCGGAATCTGCTGGCCTCGATTGGCCGAAACTGCCAGTTCCACGGCCACAACATCAGCATCACCCCTTCCATCGGCATCAGCCTGTACCCGAATGACGGGGTCAGCGTGGCCGATTTGCTCAAGCATGCCGATGCCGCCATGTACCACGCCAAAAACCAGGGGCGCAACAATTTCCAGTTTTTCACCGAGCGCATCAACGCCCGGGCACTTGAAACACTGATGGTTGAAAACGGACTGCGCCGGGCGATTCCCGATGGCTTGCTGCTGCATTACCAGCCGCAACTCTGCCTAGTCAGCAAGAGCGTGCATGGTGCCGAGGCTTTGGTGCGCTGGCAACACCCGGAACTGGGGCTGATCAGCCCGGCGCGGTTCATTCCGATCGCCGAAGAATCCGGCCTGATTTGCGAGATCGGCGAGTGGGTGCTGAAGGAGGCCTGCCGCGTCATGCGCAACACCGGCATCAATATGTCGGTCAACCTGTCACCGCTGCAACTCACCCAATGCGACATTGTTGCCAAGGTAACCGAAGCACTCGACGGCATGGCGGGCTACCGGTTGACGCTGGAAATCACCGAAAGTGCCTTCATCAACGACTTTGAAGCCACCAAGGTGACCCTGCTGGCCTTGAAGAATATTGGCATCAATCTGTCACTGGACGATTTTGGCACCGGTTACTCGTCGCTGTCGTACCTGTACCAACTGCCGTTTGATTACCTCAAAATCGACCAGTCCTTCATCAGCGAGCCAAAGAACCGCCCGATCGTGCTGGCCATCATCGAAATGGCCAACAAGCTCAACATCATGACCGTGGCCGAAGGTGTCGAAACACCAGAGCAAATGGCCTTTCTTGAAGCCAGTGGCTGCGATGTGATTCAGGGCTACTATTTCGCCCGCCCGCTGCCGCTGTCGGCCTTGACCAGTTTTGCCGAAAACCCGCCGTACCGGGTTTCCGCCAAGCCCCGCATCAAAAAACTCGCGGTCGAAGATCACAACCCCCTGCTGGCCTGGTCATTCACCTACGAAACCGGCCATGCCGAGATCGATGCCCAGCACAAGGAACTGGTCCACATCCTTAACCTGTTTGACACCAGCAGCCCATCGGGCGGCGACCGGACTGAAGCAAGAAAAGTGATGAAGGCATTGATCGAGTATGTGAAAACTCATTTTTCTTTCGAGGAAAGTCTGATGCTTGCGCATGGCTATCCCGACACCGGAGCGCATCAAGCGCAACATTTGAGGCTGGTCGAAGCACTGGCGAGCTACGACTTGCAGATCATGTCCAACCCGCAGCTCAACCTGCAACAACTGCTTTCATCCTTGCACACCTGGCTGCTGCATCACATCCTGGCCAGCGACAAGCGGCTCGGAGATTTTTTGCATAAACGCGGGGTAGATTAGCGCGAAACGCACCCATTAACTTGCAACACCCCCGTTCGTGCTGAGCTTGTCGAAGCACCGTCTCGGTAAAAAGGCCCTTCGACCAAGCTCAGGGCGAACGGGCGTATTTGGGCGAGCGGACGTATTTGGGCGAACGGTTTCGTCATTCGGGCTGGCCGACAGGCCATGCAATTAAGTCAAAAGGCGCAGCCGTCGGTGCCTGGCTGCGGTAGCGGAACGTTTGATATGCCCGGCAGTCCGGTTTTAGGCTGCCTTGGCAGGTGTTACGGCCAACACCTTTTTGGCTACCGCTTTTCTCGTCGGCGTTTTGGCGGCAACCGTGCTGGCTGGGGATGATACTTCGGCTGCGACCGCTAGCGGCAGGGATTTGGCACCGGTCTTGCGCGCAGGTGCTTTTGCCGGGGCCGGTTTTTTGGCAGCCACCTGGCTTGCCTTGGCCGACTTGCCGCCTTTCCAGGTCAGGCGAGCCTTTTTAGCGAGTTTCACCACCTTGGCAATGTCTTCGTCGGTAAAGACACCGTTGACCCCGGAAATGGCGGCCAGCTTCATGCCATGCTTGCGACCGAGCTTGTAGATTTCCTTGACCTTTTCCCACTCGGTGTCGCGCCCGACGGTGAACACTTCAAAACGACCTTCGAGCGCCAGCACAATGGTTTCGGCTAGGCAGGCGTAAATCACATTGGGCGGCAGGCCAATGCTCTTCATGCCGTGGACTTCGGTCGGCAACTCGATCTCGCCGGATTCGATCACCAGCACATCCGGACGTTTGGCGACATCTTTGGCGGGCAGATCGAGCGGACGCGCCACGTCGGTAATGACGCAACCTGGCTTGACCCGGGTGATGTCCAGAACCGACTTGCCGGCGCCCGAGGTGCTGGTGACGATCATGTCCATGTCGGCCAGCAACTCGTCGTAATCGATCGAGCACACCACGTTGGCATCGGGTGTGTCTTTGAGGATCGATTTTTTCAGTTCTTCGAGCTTTCGCATGTCGCGCCCGGCAATCACCACTTCTTCAAAGGCCATCGCCAGCAGGCGGGCGCTGACCGAGCCAATTGAGCCGCTGGCACCAATCACCATGCTTTTGGCCGCGACTTTTTTGTTTTTTTGGTTGATGTCCACCAGACCCATGCGGCGCATCGCGTCGGTGGCAGCCCACAGGGCACCGGAGGCCGAATAGCTGTTGCCGGTGGTGATTGGCAGCCGCGAGCGGCGCGCCACGGTGATGCCGGCATCACCCACCACTTTGGTAAACGCACCCAGGCCCATGATCTGGGCACCCATTTTTTCGGCGATCTTGGCGGCATGCAGCAAGCGCCGATAGGTGAATTCCGGGCTGCGCGCCAGCATTTCTTTTGGCGTACCACCGACCGAGATCAGCCAGCCTTCGGCCTCGGCACCGGTCGGAGAAATGATGTTGTCCATCTTGCAATAGACCATCGGCGGCATGTGGGCCGCCAGGGTTTCCACCCGGTCCATGACAAATTTGGGAGTGGCCTTGGGAATTGGAAAGCCATCCTTGATGTAATCCTGGCTCAGCGGGTGAATCACAAAGGCAAAGCGGCGGATGTTGCGAAAGCTGCCGGTGGGGTGCAGCAGACGCGGCTTGATGTCGAGTTCGGTCAGGATTTCATTGAAATCATCGTCCGACACCTCTTCTACCGGTCGCTCCAGCACCGCCAGAATCATCGCCTCCAGCGTGCTGATCGACACCACCTGCTCAAACAGCTTGGGTGATACATCAATCACCAGGTTGACCTTGCAGGCGGTAAAGAAAGCCAGGCGCTCATCGTCAATGGCCGCCGTGATCAGGGTCTTGCCCGCCAGATTGCTGGCGTTGCCGACCGCCTTGATCTCGGCAAAAGTGCCAACGATGACATGCGACTTGGCCACCACGCCAGCGACCCGCTTGTTCTTGAACTGGGTCAGTGACGACTCCAGCATCGCGCCGCTCTTGCCCGACAGCATCCATTCGCTGCCTTTGGCAAAGACCTCAAGCTGCTCCAGCGATGTCAGCATGGCCGGGGTGCCGGTCTGAAACAGCGCATCGGCAAAACTCAGATTTTGGGTGTAGTCGGACATGGCCACCGCCATGTCATAGTTGCGCATGCCCGAGAGGAACAACACCAGGTTGTTGTTGAAATAATGCCCCAGTTCTTTTTGCACATGACGCACCGCGCGCACCTGCAGCAAGCGGCGCAGCGTGGCCCCGGTGGTCACCGGCACCCGGGTCACCACATTGAGCAGGTGCTGGGTTTCCTTGTTGACCACGGTGCGCAAGCCCACATGGCAATGGTCAGTGACCTCGCCTAGGCCAATTGCATCGGCGCTGGCCTGGTGGCGGCGCATCAGGTCCCAGGCTTTGCCAGAATCCTGGTCGGCACCGAGTCGGCGAACCCTGAAGTTCTGCCCCAAAAAACTGGTTTTGAACTCGAAATCCTTGTTGGATGAGCCCATGGTGACGGTGACAACGTTTTTCATTTTGCGGCTGCTCCTTTGGTTGATTTTTTGCTTCGGCGCTTGGCCGGTTTGGTCTGGGGAAGTGCCAGCCGAATCAGGTCTTCGCATTCCTGTTGCGACATGTAACGCGGCACTGGGTAACCGGTATGCGCCTCGTGGCAGGCCGCTTTGGCCAGCGCGGGGATGTCGGCCTGTTGCAAGGCTTCCAGGGTGGTGGGGATACCCAGATCGGCATTGAGCTGGTCCACTGCGTCCAGAAATTTTTGCGCCAGCAGATCGGTCGGTTCATCTGGTGTGCCGACCCGGGCACTGACTGCCAGCAGCGCCAGCCGATCGGTGATGGCGGGGCTGGAGAATTTGAGCACCAGCGGCAGCATGATGGCATTGGCCAGGCCGTGCGGGGTGTGGTAAAGCCCGCCGAACTGGTGCGCAATGGCGTGTACATAACCGACATTGGCGCGGGTGAAGGCAAAACCGGCATAGGTGGAGGCCAGCGCCATCTTCTCGCGCGCTTCGAGGTTCTTGCCATCACGGTAAGCAATGCGCAGATTCTCGAAAATCAGCCCGACCGCTGACAGGGCCATGCCGTTTGAATAATCGGTGGTCCAGTGGCCGACAAAGGCCTCAATCGCGTGGGTCAAGGCGTCAATGCCGGTGGCGGCGGTGATGTGCGGCGGCAGGCCGGTCATCAGCAGCGGATCGAGTGCCGCCATTTTCGGCACCATGCGCGGGTCCACGATGACCAGTTTTTTGTGGTTGTCGGGGTCGGAGATGACGGCCGCTACCGTGACTTCGGAGCCGGTGCCGGCCGTGGTGGGCACGGCATAGATTTTGATGGGGGTGCGCAGGCCCTTTAAATAACCGGCCAGTTGGCGCAACGGCTTGGGGTTGGCAATGGCCACCGCAATGGCCTTGGACGCGTCCATGCTGGAGCCGCCGCCAAAGGCGACGATGGCATCGCAGTGGTTGGCCTGGTAAAACGCAATGCCCTTTTCGATCAGCGGAATCGGCGCATCTGGGGTGATTTCGTCAAACACCACAAACTCGGCACCGCCCGCAGTCAGGGCATCGGTCAGGCCCTTGAGCAGGCCCAGCTTGGCGATGATGCTGTCGGTGACGATCAGAATCTTGCTGTGGCCAAATCCGGCAATCGCCTGCCCCAGGCGAGCGCTGGAGCCAGGACCTACCAGCAAGGTGGGTTGCGGAATGGGAATGAAACGGGTGAATAACCCGGCTGTGCGCATGAGGGCACCAAGACCGGTGGCAACCAGCGTGTTGCGGGTGGCGTTGCTTATCAAGTCATGTCTCCTGACAAATGAGGAAAAATCAGCCCTCTAGTATGCCCTTGCGCAGCCCTGTTTGGCGCGCTGCTGCAGCACGGAGTTACCCTGATACAGGGTCGAAGTCCGGCCTGGCCGCCAGACACGCGCCCAAGGTTAATGAGCGAACGCGCCGCCGTAGCAGCCAAAAATGCTATAAATAAAATAGCTATCAGCGCTTTACCCATAAGGGATGGAGCCATATTTTGATCAATTTCCAGGTGACCAGTCAGGCACCGATCGGTGCTGCTTGCCAGATGACTTGCCGGCGGTCAGGCGATCAACCGCATGCGCAGCAGGGTGTTGTCGCGCTTGACATAGTGGTGAAACAAGGCGGCAGCGGCATGACCACCAATCAGGAAATAGCCGATTGTGCCGACCGCTTCATGAATCTCCTTGATCTGGCTGGCCAGCGCTTTGTCAGGTGCGATCAGGGCCGGGAGTTCCAGCCCAAAGAACGGTATCGGCTTGCCCGCTGCGCTAAGCAGCAGCCAGCCAGCCAGCGGCATGCCGATCATGATGGCGTAAAGCGCCAGGTGACCAAGTTGGGCGACATGTTCTTGCCAGCGTGCGGGCGCAGGCTCAATGCCGGGAACCGGGTGTTTGACGCGCATCAGCAAGCGCACCCAGACCAGTGCAAACATCAACAACCCCAGCATGAAATGCAGGCTTTTCAGCGCCTCGCGCGGCGTGCTGCCTTTGTCAAACAACTCACGCAGGTTGATGCTGGCGTACACCGCCACAAACAAAAGCAGCATCAGCCAATGCAGGGCGACTGATGACAGGTGATAGCGAGCCGCTGTATTTTTCAAAATCATTTTCAAATCCGAGTGTTGTGAAGTGCAAAACTGTATAAAACCTGGATTAACCAAGCCTTAACACCCGGCCTGGTCCGCTGTGCGGTAGGCCTCGCACCCTTTCCGTTGCGATCTTCCAACAGGGCAGCTAGCAGGGCTTGTCAGCCGTTGGCTGGGGGTCATGATCGCCTTTTCAAGCATAAAAGCCCGTCTGACATCCACCTGGCGGTCAATTCCCATGATTGCCACGGCACATTGATTCATGACAAACTTGCATTTTTCTGTCAAATCACCGACACTTGCGCCCTTGAAAGTTCGGGTTTACCCGCGTATTTTTGGAAACACTTGCGATGCCAAAATTTAGAAATGTCAAGTTGGTGCTCACTGGCATGTGTTTGACCACAGCGATGCTGTTGGGTGTGGCCCAAGCCAGAACACCGCTTCAGGTTGATGTGCAAAGCACCGTCGGGCTGGGTGAATTACCCAAACAAGGCGTGCAGACTTACGCCCTGATTCATCAGGGCGGACCCTTTGCCAGCGAAAAAGATGGCACCGTATTTGGCAACCGGGAGCGCTTGCTGCCAGCGCAAAAACGCGGTTATTACCATGAATACACGGTACCGACGCCGGGCCTGAAACACCGGGGCGTGAAAAGAATCGTGTGCGGTGGCCAGTCCAGGCTGCCCGATATTTGTTATTACACGGCCGATCATTATGCGAGCTTTCGCAAGATCGTCCCCTGAGTGTGAATCGTTGTTTTTTTGATTGATAGAAGAGAGAAATGAATATGCCACTTGACCAAGCAACCCTTAGCGCACCGCCGCTGGGCTCAGCCGATTTGCCGCTGCGCGGAATCCGCCCCAACATCGTTCAGTCGATTCGGGCTTTTCGCGTGCAGGAATTGCAGGATGCCGCCCAAAAGCTGGGGCACCATTTTTTGTACGCCAACCTGGCTCAAGCCCAAACCAAGCAAGACATTCTGGACATGATTGGCCAGCAATTCATGCTGTCGGTTCCAGTCGGCAAGAATTTTGATTCTCTTTATGACAGCATCACCGATCCGGTGCACAAATCAGGCCCGCAGCCAGGTTTTGTGGCGGTTCTGGAACATGTTCCGGCCAACGCCAAATTTGACAAGGAAGCGCGCGAGCAATTGCTTGATATCTTCCGGGATGCTGCCGACTATTGGGGTGACCGAAAAATACCCTTCAGATGTTTCTATTCTTTTCCGTAGCCCGTTCTGCACACACCAGCCAAGCAGAACGGGCGAACGAGGCTAATGGAACACATCGCGGCGCATCCGGCCACATCGAATTGCTGACGGAAAACGGCGAAAAAATGCCAACCGACAAGTTGCTCGATATTTCACCGCAGGCACTGCGCATGAGCAGTCCTTTCAACGCCGGCTACTGGATGACGGCTTAATTCATCAGGGCAGACTTTTTTTTTCGGTGTCTTGCCCCACTGCGGCCAGCGCAACGTATTCCTCAACCGGGACCTCTTCAGCGCGGCGCTGCAGGTCAAAGCTGCCGCTGAAATTTTTTGCTTCAAGCCAGCGGCCCAGGGTGTGGCGCAACAGTTTGCGCCGCTGGCTGAATGCCACCTGCACCAGCTCGCTGAGCAGATGCACATCAAGTGCTGCCGGGTCGGTGCGCGGCACCATCCGCACCACGGCACTGTCAACCCGGGGCGGCGGCACGAAGCTCTGGGGCGGCACAAACAACACACTGTCCATCGCATAGCGCCACTGCAACATCACGCTCAGGCGCCCATAGGCTGCGGTGGATGGATGTGCCACCATGCGGTCAATGACTTCTTTTTGCAACATGAAGTGCTGGTCTTCAATCACCGTCACAAACTGCAGCAAGTGAAACAGGATGGGCGTCGAGATGTTGTAGGGCAGGTTGCCCGCCACTCTGATTTTCATCGCACCCAAGGCACGCGCCACCTGGGCAAAATCCACTTTCAGCACATCCGATTCAATCACCGACAACTGCTCGTGACGGCGCAGGCGTTGCGCCAGGTCACGGTCGAGTTCGATCACCGTCAGGGCACCCAGACGCTCTGCCAGTGGCTGCGTCAATGCCGCCAGACCCGGGCCAATTTCAACCATGGCCTGACCCGGCCTGGGATCAATCAAATCGACAATGGCCGCAATGATGCTGCCATCGGCCAGAAAATGCTGGCCAAAACGCTTGCGTGGAATATGCCGAGCCAGTTTCAAGGCCAGGCTCTCAAAGCGGCGGCTCGCGAATTTCGACATACGCACGGCCCCGAATATCCTGTGCCCACGCCCGGTAGGCATCACCGAGTTTCTTTTCGCGCAGCATGGTGCGCACAGCCTCGCGCTGCTGCTCCGGGTTCAGCGTTGCCTTGCGCCGCTCTTCCAGCGCAATCAGGTGAACACCAAACCGCGACAGCACCGGGTCGCTGATCTCGCCCGGGGCCAGCCGGTTCATGGCATCTTCAAACTCGGGGACAAACATGCCGGGGTTGGCCCAGCCCAGGTCGCCGCCCCTGGCCGCACTGCCGTCCTGCGAATGCTCGCGGGCCAGGCTGGCAAAGTCGGCTTGCCGGGCGAGTACGCGTTTTTTGAAATCTGCCAGTTTCTGACGTGCCTCCAACTCGCTCAGGCGTGGCCCCGGCACCAGCAAAATGTGGCGCGCCCGACTTTGCGTCACCGCCATGGTGGGCGCATTGGTGTTGAGTTTTTCCACCACCTTGAGCACATGAAATCCGGCTGGCGAGCGCACCAGCGCGGCCACATCACCAACACCGAGCTGCTGCGTGGCCTGCACGAACAGTTCCGGGTAACGGCTGGCAGGACGCAGCCCCAACTGGCCACCGTTGGCCACATCCGAGGCTTGCGAAAACTCGCGCACCAGTGCGGCAAAGTCGGCGCCTGCCTTTGCCCGCTCCAGCGCCCGCTGTGCCCGGCTGCGCAGCGCCTCCACCTGGGCTGGCGTAGCGGACTCTGGCACCGCCACCAGAATATGCGCCAGATTGAGTTGCATGGCGTTCGCCTCTGGCACCGACTGCTGCTGTGCCTGGTATTGCGCCACCTCCAGGTCGCTGACCCGCACCCGCGACTCGACATCGCGCTCGCGCAGCCGCTGCAACAAAATCTGGTCAGCCAGCTCGGCGCGAAATTCCTTCACCGTCTGGCCCTCGCGCACCACCCGGCGGCGCAGTTCGGCCAGATCAAGCTGGTTTTGCAGGGCAATCGATTGTTCGGCCTGGTCAATCGCCGATTCCTCTGCCCGCAAGCCGGTGTCACGCGCAAACTGCAATTGCGCCTTGCGGTTGATCAGGTTCTCCAGCACCTCGGCGGCCAGTGCCTGCAGATCGGGCTGTGGCCGGTTTTGCTGGGCAAACTGCTGCAGGGTTCGGGCCATTTCCAGGCGCACCTGGTTGTTGGTGACAGGCTCCGAGTTGACCACCGCGACAATGAAATCGGCCGGTGTCGGCGCGTCAACCGCTGCGCTGCCAGTGACCGGCGGTTTGCCCGGCGGGCGCAAACCCTGCGGCTGGGCCGGCATCGCCGCAACCAGCATCAAGGCGGCCAGGGTCAATGTTTTCAGACGGTAAGTCATGGTGTTCAATCGTAGTTGCTGAATCGGCTTGGTGCAGCGGCAGGCTCACGCAAGTATTGGTAGTTGGGAATGTTGTCTTTGAGGGATTTGAGCGGATTCACGCCGAGCCGGGAAAAGCCGACAAATTCAAGCTGGAACATGATGCGCTGGGTTGCGGTAATGGTGCTGGTTTGCAGCCGCTCCCACACCATGCGGCCCAGCCAGCAGCCGGCATCGTACTCAAAACCAAGCACCGAATCGACCAGTTTGCTGTCGTTCATGCTGTAGTTCAGCCGCCCCACGCTGTACCAGCGACCCTCGCCCAGGCCTTGGCCCGCGCCACGGTATTGCCCGCGATCACCCCATAAATCGCTGACCGGCCACTGCCAGCCCAGATCGAGTTGCTCGCTGGCATCGCGCTGGTAGCGGTAAGCCACACTCAGCGTGCGGTAGCTGCCCGGGTTGTAGCGCGCGCCCAGGGTGGAGCGCACCGACTGCTCGGTGTTCGGGTTGAACTGCACGGTGCCGTCAAAACTCCAGCGTGGATCCCAGTTGATGCTGCCACCGAGCAGCAGGTCGCTGATGCGGTCAAGCACCGGCGCGCCGCCCGGCAGGGTGACTTTCTGATCCTGGAAGCGCAGCCGCTGCGCCACCCCGACGCGCGCCACTTCGGCACCAGTGGCCTGGCTTAAAAACCGGCTGGTCACCCCAATCGTGAGCAAATTGCTGTCTGAAATGCGGTCGTTGCCAACAAACGCGTTTTCGGAATAAATGGTGGACAAATTGAAATCATTGGCGCCCGAGTCGTAATTGGGCAGCAAGCTCTGGTCATGGTAGGGCGTATTGACATAAAACGCCCGTGGTTCGAGCGTCTGGCGCAAATCGCGGCCAAACATCTGCATGTCGCGCTCGAACACCAGGCCACTGTCGATGCTCAGTGTTGGCAGCACCCGCGTGAACTGGCTTTCGCCATTGGCCAGTGGCGCATCAAACTGGTAGTTGCTGGCATGAAGCTGCAGCCTTGGCGTGACAAATCCGGCCGCCGACTGCCAGGGGCGGCTCACCTGCAGCAGCCCAAACATGCGCCGCGCATTGGGCTGGCCGGTCAGGCTGGCATCTGATTCAAACCGGGTGAAGTCGGCATCTGCCGACAAATTCAAGCCACCCAGGTCATCGCGCACATAGCGGGTTGCCACCTGCGGCAGCCGGTCGTATGGCGGAATGATGGGGGCACCGATATCTTGCAAGGTCTGCCATTTCAGCGTGCGCACGGTGCTCGAAAACAGCCCGTTGCGCCAGGCCAGCGTGGCATCGTTGGCCAGCAGGCGCTGCGTCAGCGAGCCATTGGTGCGGGTGAAGTCGCGCCAGTAGTTGTCGTCGCTGACCCGGTTCAGGCTCAGGTTCAGCGCGATGCCCTGGTCGCTCCAGCCACTGGCAAAACTTGCCTGATGGTTCAGGTTCAGGCCCCAGCGACCGGCATCGCTCAGGGTATCGACCGGCATCCAATCGAGCCGCACCGCGCCGGTATAAGTTGGCTCCAGGTAGCGCAATTCACCGCCCAGATTGAGGCCGCGCTTGCTCATCAGCGTGGGCGTGAAGGTGGCATCGCGGTTGGGCGCAATGTTCCAGTAGTAGGGCTGCGAAAACTCGGTGCCATTGACGTTGTCAAGCCCAATGGTCGGCGGCAGGAAGCCCGACTTGCGCTGGTCGCTCAGCGGAAAGCTCAGGTAAGGAATCGGCAACAGCGGCACGCCTTTGAAACTCAGCAGGGCACCCCGGGCCGTGCCGGTGTCTTCTTCGTTGTCGATGCTGATGCTGGTGGCCTTGAGAATCCAGTCCGGCAGCCAGTCGGCCCCGGGCAAACGCTGGCAAGTGGTAAAGCTGGCGTTGTAAATCACGGCCCGCTGGTCATCCAGAAAATCAACCCGATCTGCCTGACCGTGCGCTTGGTTTCTTAGAAAATGATAAGTCGGCTGGCTGAAAAAACCCTCAAACGCATCGACTTGCAGTTCCAGCAACGGGCCTTCATAGACATTGCCGGCACGGTTGATGCGCACATGGCCGCGCGCTTTGGCCAGATCGGTGGGTTGGTCATATTCCAGCCGGTCGGCCTTGATGACCAGGTCGCCCTTGCGCAGCATGGCCCGGCCATCAATGACGGTTTCCCGGTCTGAGCGACCGGTGATGCGGTCACCGGTGACAAAAATCGGCAAAGCCGGGCGTACTGCAGGGTCAATACGTTCTTGCAACACCGCACTGTCCTTGAGCGGCACGGTACTGCTGGTGTTCTGCTGGGCCTGCCCGGCCAGCGGCAACAGCAACACACCGACCGTCCGGAAAGCCGACCAGCATGACCAAGCCGGGAAAACTCTGATGGCAGCAGCAGCGTCAAGCTTGGTCAAAAAGCGCATGGGACAGGTGGGATGGCGAACCTATGGGGAAGATGGACAACGGGCCAGGCCCGGCCTGGCGACCGGGTTTGTAGAATGGATTATCCATGAGCCAAGCCCCCACACCCCAATTTCCCTTGATGCCAGACATTGCCTGGCCTGATTCCGCCCGTGCCGCGCAATTCGGCGCCTGGCTGGCGCAGACCGCGCCGCCCCACGCACTGCACCCCGGCACGCTCAGGCTGGCCAGCGCCGACGCCAGCTTCAGGCGTTATTTCCGCATTGATTCAGGCAACGGCAGCCGCATCATCATGGATGCACCGCCGCAGCAGGAAAACTGCCAGCCGTTTGTCAAGGTGGCCCAGTTGATGGCTGCATCCGGGGTGCTGGCCCCCAAGGTGCTGGCCTGGGATCAGGCACAGGGTTTCATGCTGCTGACCGATCTGGGTGACCAAACCATGCTGCAGGTCATCGACTTGCACAATGCCAGTGCCAACCTGCCGCTGTACCTGCAGGCGGTGGATGCACTGCTGGCCTGGCAACTGGCCTCGCAACCCGATGTGTTGCCGCCCTATGATGAAGCGCTGCTGCGCCGCGAACTTGAACTGTTTCCCGAGTGGTACCTTGGGCGGCACAAGGGGCTGACAGTGGCTGGCGAGATGCGCCAGACGCTGGACCAGGCCTTTGGCCAGATCATCGCCAGCAACCTGGCGCAACCCAGCGTTTATGTGCACCGTGATTTCATGCCGCGCAACCTGATGAAGTCAAAAAATCCCGGCGACGCTGTGGGCGTGCTGGACTTTCAGGACGCAGTCTATGGCCCGATCACCTATGACATCGCCAGCCTGATGCGCGATGCGTTTTTGAGCTGGGACGAAAGCTTTTGCCTCGATGTCACGGTGCGCTACTGGCAGCAGGCACGCCAGGCCGGGCTGCCGGTGGGCGATGACTTTGGCGAGTTTTACCGGGGTGTGGAATGGATGGGCTTGCAGCGGCATCTGAAAGTGGCCGGCATTTTTGCCCGCCTGACGCTGCGTGACGGCAAGCAGCAGTACCTGGCCGACACGCCGCGCTTCATCGGCTACATCCGCGCTACCTGCGAGCGCTACCGCGAACTCAAGCCGCTGCTGCGGCTGGTGGACCAAGCCGAAGGCATCGCGGTCGGCAGCGGCTACGCCTTTGGCCGGATTTGACCTGCATGGCAGCGCAAATTCGCTTCAACTGCACCGGGCACCCTTCAGTGCCACTGCTTGCCAAATTCTCCCTGTCGAACGCGGGGGACCCCTGTTTTTATGATCAAATTGGCCTCCAGACCTTATGGGACAAGCGCAAGCAGCTATGTTTTTTGTAGTAACCAAGGCATTTCGTCAGATTCCTGCGGGCCGGTCTTTGCAAGGGCTGGAGTCCTGTTTTGCCGATAAGATCAACGCCGCCGGATCAACCGGAGCAATGCAGTTCTGTCCAAAGCCTTGCATGCTGGATTTAACTCAATTCAACACTTGGGTCGTGCCAAGTTTGATACCAATAAACTGGAGATGAACATGAATATGGAAAAATTGATTGAATTAATGAATAAAATTGAAAATCCAGGCACGTTTTCGGTCGGGGGTCAATTAAGTTCCCTGTCGCCTGGGCTTAAAGTCAAGGGCTTTGGCATGGTTTCCTTGCCGATCATGCCGGTGCAAGCGCAGATGCTGATTCAACTCGGCGATCAAGCTCCTTATGGCCGAGGCGAGGATACGCTGGTTGACACGCAGGTGCGCAAAGTCTGGCAAATTTCGGCTGAGAATTTTGAGATAAGCAACGCGGAATGGCTGGAAGCTTTTCAGAAGTCAATTGACAAAATGGGAAAGCAACTGGGCCTGGAAGGCTGCAAAATCAATTTTGAACCCTATAAGTTGCTGGTTTATGAAAAGGATTCATTTTTTATTTCACACCGCGATACCGAAAAAATTCCAAACATGTTTGCCACGCTGGTGATCAATCTGCCGTCAACCCATCAGGGTGGGGATTTGATTGTCAGCCACGGCGGGGAAAGTAAAACCTATTCGTCTGAAAATAATGATGGCCTGCATCCTGACTTTGTGGTTTTTTATGCCGATTGTTATCACGAGGTCAAACCGGTGACTGATGGATATCGTATTTGCCTGATCTACAATTTGGCGATTGCCGATCGAAAACAGCAGCCAAGCCTGACCCAACAAGTCAAGCTGGGCGAGAAGGTAAGCCAATTCATTCAGCAATGGAAACAGGATCCGCAAGAAAAACCGATATTGACTTATTTGCTGGACCATGCGTATTCAGAAAAAAATATTTGCATGGATAATCTTAAAAATGGGGATTTTTCCAAGGCTTCTGTGCTGCTCGATGCTGCCGAAAAAAGTGACTGCCAGGCTTATCTGTGCTTGGTGACTTATTATAGAAGCAGTTATGGCGATGTGTCTTATGGACATAACCGTTATCATAAGTATGATTATGACGATGACGATGCGGATGAAAGCAGTTTCGAAGAATGTGATGTCAGTGAAGAAGAAATTTATGCTAATTCCTTTTCAACGCCAAAAGGCGAAAACACCACCATTGAAAAGATAAGCCTCGAAGAAGAGGATCTGCTTGCCCGCATTCCCTTGTTGGAGGGAGAAGGGCGGGAGTGCAGCATTTCCGAGGCAACCGGCAATGAAGGTGCCACGAAAGACCTTTGGTACCATCGTGGCGCGGTGATCATCTGGTCGCCTGATGATATTTTTGAAGTGATTGAAAAAACCCACGGACGTTATAAAGCGGTCTTTTTCAAGAATTGCATTCAGAAAAATAAGCTGTCTGCTGTCAATCGAAAAAAAATCGCTCAGTTGGCCAGCACGATTATTGATCAATTGCCCCGTGAAGATATCTCCGATGAGCTGATTGTTCTGGGAGATATTGAACTGTTCAAGAAATTGCTGCATCGGCAAATGAAGGGGTATGGTTTTGAGAATGTTGACAAGCATGTATTTTTGAAAATTGCCGATTATTGTGGCTGGCAAACGATTGAGCCGGAAGTCCAGCCCTATTTAACCCAGCAACGTGATGCCATCAAATGGCTGAATGCCTTGTTATTCCTCGAAAATCTTTCTGGGGAAGGTCGGGCGATGGTAAAAAAATGGACGCTGGCGCTGTTGCAATCCAGTCAAGAAACCCGTTCACTGCCAAAGGACATCACGACTGTCATTGAAATGGTCGCCTTGCTGAATCTCGATGCCCATGCTGATGCCATGATGGCACTATTGTCAGAAGAAAAACATCCCTTTTTCAACCTGAATATCTATGGACCTGCATTGCTGAAGGCCATGGACCATTTGCGCGGCCATCAGTACAATGCCGCGATCATGAACAAGTTTGTTGCACAGGCTTGTCAATGGATTAAAAATGATTTTCCTGAAGCGCCAAAAAAACCCGAGAGTCAATCTCGCGAGGGCCGCTTGAAGTGCAGTTGTTCATTTTGCAAGCAAGTCAATCAGTTTTTGCCTGATGCAGAAAAGAAAGAAATCATTTTTCACAAGACTTTAAAAAGAAACTTGATGCATATTGAAAGTGAAATTGCAAATAGTGGTGTCGATCTTGCCATTTCCATCGTTAAGGTGGCCCCCAGTTTTGATGGCATTTGCACCAAGAATCAAAAGAGCCACAATGCAAAACTGCAATCCTATAATGCCGCGCAAAAAATGCTGCAAGATTTGCAGACTGGCATGGATGCCGGGTAGCTTGCTCCATTCAAGACAGCTTCTGTCATGCAAAAAATATGCCCTGTTTCAGGCCGTCCGCCCATGCAAGCCTGGTGCAAGGCGGCTGGTGCTGAATTGGCGCTTTCTGATTCTGTGTCACGCCATGCCAAACGCCTTCAATTTCTCGGCATCTCCCTTTGATTGTTTGAACTCCACCGAGCAGCGGCTGGTGCGCAACAGCGTGGATGTGGCCTACTTTCCCAAGGGCGCAACGATTCTGGACATCGGTGCTGCACCAACCCACTTGTTTGTCATCATCAAGGGGTATGTCACCCAGCTCGATGGCAACGAAGTGCTGACCACCTACGTGCCCGATGACTGCTTTGACGGGCGCGGGCTGGTGGCCGGCAAGGTCAGCAGCCGTTTTGTGGCGGTTGAAGAGGTGGTGGCCTACCAGTTGGCCAAACAGGCAGTCAGCGACCTGATTGCCTCCAACGCGACCTTTGGTGCGTTGTTGTTTTCTGATCTGGGCAACAAGCTCCACGCTCTGTCGGACCGGCAAAACCAGCACCAGATGCAGTCGCTGACCATGGCCCGAGCGGACCAGGCGTTTTTGCGGCCAGTGCATTTTGTGGACTACGCTACCGACATCCTGACTGTGGTGAAAATATTTCGCCAGCACCGAACATCAAGTGTGCTGGTGCGTGATGCCGCTTCGAAGCCGCCCCGGCTTGGCATATTTACTGCCACCGCCTTGCAGCGGGCGATTCTGGATGGTCGGCCACTTGATCAATTGGCGGTCGGCGAGCTGAGCACCTTTACCCTGATCGAGGTGCGCCCGTCAGACCAGCTCGGCGATGTCATGGCGGTGATGCTGCGGCACCGGGTACACCGGGTGGTGGTGGCTGAAAAAGGCGACATCATCGGCATCCTTGAAGCCCTCGACATGTTCAGCTTTTTGGCCAACCATTCGCATCTGATCACCGAACAGATCGAAGAGGCCCCCGATTTGAAAGGCCTGAGTCAGGCGGCCGCCCAAATCACCCGCATGATTGCCTTGCTGCACCGCGGTGGCACCCGCGTCAGCCTGATCGCCAAACTGGTGCAGCAGCTCAATGCACGTTTGTTCGAACGCGCCTGGCGGCTGATTGCGCCGGCCGATCTGGTGGCCAACAGTTGCCTGTTTGTCATGGGCAGCGAAGGGCGCGGCGAGCAGTTGCTCAAGACCGACCAGGACAACGGCCTGATCCTGCGCGACGACTACCAGCCACCGACCGACCTGGCGGCGATTTGCCAGCGTTTTTCGGGCGCGTTGCGCGACTTTGGTTACCCCGACTGCCCCGGCGGCATCATGGTCAGCAACCCCGACTGGCGCAAGCGCCTGAGCGAGTTTGGCCAGATGACGCGCCTGTGGCTGCTGCAGCCCGACCCCGACAGCTTGATGAAGCTGGCCATCTTCATGGATGCCCACACCGTCTGTGGCGATGAAAGCCTGCTCGAAAACCTGCGCAGTGGCCTGATGCGCATCGGCACCGACAACGACCCGATGCTGGCGCGTTTTGCCAGCGCCATCGACACCTTTGGCAGCAGCAGCGGCTGGTGGAACCGGCTGCTGGGCCTTGACAGCGCGGAGCGGCTGAATTTGAAAAAGGAAGGCATTTTTCCGCTGGTGCACGGCATCCGCAGCCTGGCGCTGGCGCACCAGATCATGGCCACCAGCACCGTGGCACGCATCGAAGCGCTGGTGGCAGTTGGCAAGCTGCCCGCCGAACTGGGCGCCGACCTGGCCGACAGCCTGCATTTTTTCATGGGCCTGAAGTTGCAGGCCGGGTTGGCCGAGATTGATACCGGTCGACCGGTATCGGGGGCGATTGATGTGGCGCGCCTGAGCAGCCTGGACCGCGACTTGCTCAAGGACACCTTGGGTATCGTGAAAAAACTGCGCATTTTGCTGCACCTCCGGTTCCGGCTGGACATCCTCTGATGGCCAGTCTGTTGTCATCCAAACCCTGGCTGCAGGCGATCAAGCGCAGGTGGCAGATTTACCGCCTGGCAGACCCGGCTTTTCGCTTCATGTTCGAGTCGGCACCGCCCAACGAATGGGTGACGCTGGACTGTCACACCACCGGAATGGACTTGCTTGAGGACGAGATCATCTCGATCGAGGCGGTGCGCATCACTGGCAACCGCATCATGACCAGCGAACGGCTGGAGTTGCTGGTGCGCCCGCAGCGCGCGGTGTCTGCCGAGAGTGTGCGCATTCACCATCTGCGCGAGCAGGATCTGGCAGACGGGCTGCCGGCCGATGAGGCGATGAAACGTCTGATGCACTTTGTTGGCAGCCGTCCGCTGGTAGGGTATTACCTGGAGTTTGACCTTGCCATGCTGAACCGCGCCATCCGGCCGCTGCTGCGCATTGAACTGCCACAGCCCGCCATTGAGGTTTCCGGCCTGTATTACGACTACAAAATGGGGCAACAGCCATCGCACCGGCAACATGGTGTTCCGATCATTGATCTTCACTTTGCCAGCATGATGGATGACCTGGAACTGCCGCTTGATGTGCATCACGAGGCACTGAGCGAGGCGGTGCGGGCGGCGCTGGCGTTTGTCAAGCTGCGCCAGTTGCGGGGCGAGGCATGAAGCTAAGCTTGCCAAATATAAAAAGCCATAGGGATTGCTACCTGTGTAAAAGCCACAACGCGGCAGCGCAAATGTTGGCATCTTGAACCGGAGGTAGCCATTTGATCTGAAAACGAAAATAAACTGCAACCGGTTTTTTGGGCGGCTGTTTTAGCCGCGATGTCAAATTTTAAAAAAAGGATTACGCCATGAGTGGTGAAATGTATGAGTCGATGCGGGTCAATCCGAAGTTCCAGGAGCTGGTCGAAAAGCGCGGGCGGTTTGCCTGGACGCTGGCGACGATTGTGCTGGTGTTGTTTTACGGTTTCGTGCTGATGGTCGCTTTCAGCCCGGCCACTCTGGGCAAGCCGCTCAGTGAAGGCGGGATGTTGACGGTGGGGGTGGCCGTTGAACTTTCCCTGTTCATTTTCTTTTGGGTGCTGTCGTTTGTTTATGTGAAGCGCGCCAATGGCGAATTTGACAACCTGACACAAGAGATCATCAAGCAAGCCCGAAAGGACAACAAATAATGCGCCGCCTTACTCACTTTATCAGCGCCCTGGGGCTGCTTGCCCTGTGCGCCATGGCCTTTGCCGGCCCGCCAGTTGAAGGTGCCCTCGAAAAACAGGCCACCAACTGGCATGCCATCATCATGTTCTGCATCTTTGTGGCGCTGAGCATGGGCATCACCTACTGGGCTTCCAACCGCACCAAGTCCACCTCTGACTTCTATACCGCTGGCGGTGGCATTACGGGCAGGCAAAATGGTCTGGCAATTGCCGGCGACTACATGTCGGCTGCCACCCTGCTGGGCCTGACCGCGCTGGTCTATGGCAGCGGCTTTGACGGCTACCTCTATATGCTGGCCTTCTTTGCCGGCTGGCCGATCATCTTGTTTTTGATGGCCGAGCGGTTGCGCAACCTGGGCCGCTTTACTTTCTCCGACATCACCGCCTTTCGGCTTGATGAAGGCAAGGTGCGCACCATGGCGGCGATTTCTTCGCTGACGGTGGTTTGCTTTTACCTGATCGCCCAGATGGTTGGTGCCGGGCAGTTGATCCGGCTGCTGTTTGGCCTGGACTACAACATCGCCATTTTCGGCGTCGGCATTTTGATGATGGTCTATGTCACCTTTGGCGGCATGGTCGCCACCACTTGGGTGCAAATCATCAAGGCCTGCATGTTGCTCGCCGGTGGCACGCTGGCGATGATGTTGGCCTTTAGCCAGTTCGGCTTTTCGTTCACCACCCTGATGGAGAAGGCCACTGCCGTGCATAAGCTTGGCTTCAAGCTGATGACCCCCGGCAGCCTGCTGGCTGACCCGGTCAACGCCATTTCACTGGGCCTGGGCCTGATGTTTGGTACCGCCGGCCTGCCGCACATCCTGATGCGCTTTTTCACCGTGACCGATGCCAAGGAAGCACGCAAGTCGGTGCTGTATGCGTCGGGCATCGTGGCCTACTTCTTCAATGTGATCTTTTTGATGGGTCTTTGCGCCATCATCATCGTTGGCCAGAATCCGTCTTACTTTGAAGGCGGCGTGATTGGCGGCAAGCTGATTGGCGGCGGCAACATGGTCGCCATGCACCTGGCGCAGGCCGTCGGCGGCAACATGCTGCTCGGCTTTATGGCGGCGGTGGCTTTTGCGACGATTCTGGCGGTGGTGTCGGGCCTGGCGCTGGCCGGTGCTTCGGCGATTTCGCACGACCTCTATGCCCGCGTCATCAAGAAGGGCAAGGCCACCGAAGCTTCTGAAATCCGCGTTTCCAGAATGGCCACCATTGGCCTGGGCTTTGTCGCCATTATTCTGGGCATCGCTTTCGAGAAGCAGAACGTCGCCTTCATGGTCGGCTTAGCCTTTGGCGTGGCGGCTGCCGCCAACTTCCCGGTGCTGGTGCTGTCGATGTTCTGGAAGGGCCTGACCACCCGTGGCGCGCTGTTTGGCGGCTATGGCGGGCTGGTATCGGCGGTCGCCTTTGTGGTGCTGTCCAAGTCGGTGTGGGTGGATGTGCTGGGCAACAAGCTCGCTGTCTTCCCGTACTCGCAGCCAGCCCTGTTTGCCATGCCGATAGCCTTCTTGCTGGCCTACATCTTCTCGACGAGTGATTCAAGCGCCCGGGCCAAGCTCGAAATTGATGCCTTTGATGACCAATATGTGCGTGGTCAGACCGGCTTTGGCTCGTCAGGAGCCAGCAAGCACTGAGCCTGCGCTGCTCGTTTCAAAGCCCTGGCGGGTTGCCCCGCCAGGGCTTTTTTTATCGGCAGCACCAAGCGGGTCTGAACCCGGATGTGTCAGTTTTCCAGCAGCCGCTCAAACTCGGCCAGTGGCACCGGGCGGCTAAACAGATAACCCTGGTAGGTCTTGCAGCCATGCTGGCGCAGAAAGTCCAGTTGGGCCTGGGTTTCCACGCCTTCGGCGATCACGTTCATGCCCAGCGTGTTGCCCATGGTGATGATGGTCTGGACGATGGCTGCGTCATTCGGGTCGGCGCTGATGTCGCGCACAAACGACTGGTCGATCTTGAGCTGGTCCAGCGGCAGGCGCTTCAGATAGGCCAGCGACGAGTAGCCGGTGCCAAAGTCATCCATTGAAAAGGTCAAGCCGAGTGACTTGAGCTGGTGCATTTTTTCGATGGTGTCGGCCACATTGTGGATGACGATGCTCTCGGTCAGCTCCAGCTTCAGGCGGCTTGGGTCGATGCCGCTTTGCTCGACGATGTGTTTTGTCATGGCGACAAAATCGTCTTGCCGGAACTGGCGCGCGCTGACATTCACCGCCAGCTTCAGGTCGCGGCTGACCGGGTGTTTTTCCCATTCTTTGAGCTGCGCGCAGGCGGTTTCCAGCACCCAGGCACCAATCGGCAAAATCAGCCCGGATTCTTCGGCCAGCCCGATGAACTGCAGCGGCGACACCAGCCCACGCTGCGGGTGCTGCCAGCGAATAAGAGCTTCGGCGCTGAGCACTTTGCCGCTGGCATCGACCTGTGGCTGGTAATAAAGCTGGAGTTCATGGCCCGGCAAGGCATGGCGCATCTCGGCCTCGAGCTTGATGCGCTGCTCCAGTGCGGCCTGCATGGCCGGGTCAAAAAAGCGCACCGTGTTGCGGCCCTCGGCTTTGGCGCGGTACATCGCGGTGTCGGCACGCTTGAGGATTTCTTCGGCGTTGTCGGATGGATCCTGGTAGGTGGCTACGCCAATGCTGGCCTGGCTGTGGTACTCGATCAGACCAAGCTGGTAGGTCTCGCGCAAGCTTTGCAGGATTTTTTCGGCCACCAGCTCGGCGCGCGATGCTGCCTCGTTCAGTTCCGGCCCCAGGTCTTCGAGGATGATGATGAATTCGTCACCGCCCTGGTGTGCCAGGCTGTCCTGGTCGCGCACACAATTTTTCAGGCGGCGCGCCACTTCAATCAGCAGCAGGTCGCCCGCTTCATGGCCCTCGGTGTCGTTGAGCAGCTTGAAGTTGTCCAGGTCAATCAGCAGCACGGCACCACAACTCTTGCGCCGGGCGCTGAGTGCTACCGCCCGGTGCAGCCGGTCAAGCAGCAGGCGGCGGTTGGGCAACTGGGTCAGCGGATCAAAAAAAGCCAGGCTGTGGATTTTGGCCTGCGCCTCCTTGAGCGGCGAGATGTCGGTGAAGGTGGAAACAAAGTGGCTGATCTGGCTGGCCGAGTCGAGGATCGGCGAGATCGTCATCCATTGCGAAAAATCGGTGCCATCCTTGCGGCGATTGATGATTTCGCCCTTCCATTGGCCGTGGCGCGCCAGGTTCTCGCGCATCACCACAAAAAGCGAATCATCCTGGTGCGGTGAGTTCAGCAGCGACGGCTTGTGGCCGATGGCTTCTTCGGCGGTAAAACCGGTCAGCGCGGTAAATGCCGGGTTGACCCGCACGATGGTGTCTTGCATGTCGGTCACCATCATGCCCTCCTGGGTATTCTCGAACACGGCAGCGGCTTGTTGCAACAGGCTTTCAGCGTGTTTGCGCTGGCTGATGTCACGGATAAAGACAAAGTGACGATCCTGCTCGGCCCAGTAGTTGGCGCTGACTTCGGCATCCCACAGTTCGCCGTTTTTGCGCCGATGGCGGGTTTCAAACAAGTCGCTGCCGGTTGATTTGATGCGCTGACTGCGGCGTTCGACGACCTCCGGCGATTCTTCTGCATCCAGATCAAAGATATACATGCCCAGCAATTCTTCGCGCGAATAGCCTGACATGGCAGCATAGGCGTTGTTCACCTCCAGCAATTGGCCCTGCATGTCAGTAATCCAGAAGCCGTCGAGTGCGGTGGCCAGAATCGCCTGGTAGGTCTGATTGCTGGCTTTGATCTCGATTTGCGCCAGATGGTGCGCCGTGATGTCGCGGCTGATGCCCAGGATGCCAATCGCCTCGCCTTGGGCAATGTTGAACGGTGTCTTGATCGTTTGCAGCAGTGCCTGATGGCCATCGGGATAACTCACCCATTCTTCGTTCTGGCGCATTTCGCCACTTTGCAGCATTTTTTGGTCCTGCTCGCGAAAGAAGCTGGCGGTCTTGGTGTCAAAAAAATCAAAATCGGTCTTGCCAATCTGTTCGTGCTCGGCGCGCCCGGCAAAAGCTTCAAATGCCTTGTTGCAGCCAAGGTAATGGCCGCTGGTGTTCTTGAAAAAGATCAGGTCAGGAATGCTGTCGATGACCCGGCGCAGCAAGGCTTTTTCGCGTGCCAGTGCCATTTCTGCCAGTTGGCGCTCGGTGATGTCGAGCATCATCACGCCAAACTGGCCGGGGCGTGTGCAAAATGCGCTGACATCAAAGTATTTGTTCAGGGCGGCGCTGTAGCTTTCAAACATGGCAGCCTCGCCGGTCAGGGCCACATGTCCATAGCGCTCGATCCACACCGGCTCGGTTGTCGGCAACACCTCCAGCACCCGTTTGCCAATCAGGTTGTCGGCGCGCAGGCCGGTCATGGCTTCAAAAGCCGGGTTCACCGCCACAAAGCGGTAGTCAACTGGTGTGCCCGCCTCATTGCAAATGATGTCATGCACCGCAAAACCGCTGCGCATCTCGGTAAACAGGGTGCGAAAGTCGGCTTCACTTTTGGCCAGTTTTTCCCGCTCGGCCACCAGTGTGTCGAGCATGCTGTTGAACTGGCTGACCAGGCTTCTGAATTCTCTGACCGGGCTGATTGACGCAAGCGCAATGCGGTGTTGCAGGTCACCGTCGCTGACCGCTTGCGTCACGGCAACACCGATCTGCAGCGGGCGCACCAGATAGCGTCGTGCCAGCCACAGCAGCAGCAGTGTGAACAGCAGGGTGCCGCCAGCCAAGAAAGAAGCCTGGCGGCGGGCTTGCACCATGTCAGCCTGCATGGCTGCGGTTGGAATACCCACCGAGACCACCCAGCGGGTACCCTCGACCGGCACCACGGCGTACAAGCGCGCGATGCCATCGGCTTGCGATGTGGCCTGAAAAAAGCCCAGGCGCTGCTTGACTGCCTGGCTTGCCTGGGGAAAACCGCTGCGGTTCACGCCGACCCATTGGCCCGGGTCGCGTGATCGCGCCAGGATTACGCCATCGTCGTCAAATACCGTGCTGATGGTGTCTTTGGGCCAGTGGCTCAAGCTGCTTTCATTGAACGGGCTCAGCCGCGCCAGATCAATCCAGGCGGCAATGTGACCTTGCACGCTGCCGCTGTTGTCCAACAGGGGCAAGCTTTGGGGCAGTACCCAAAGACCCGACAGAAAGCTTTTTTGCGCCCGCCCGAGCCGAAACTGTGGCGATCCGGCGGGATAAGCCGCACTGAGTGGCGCTGTCAGTGCCGGGCGATTGGCCACTGTGCCTAGGAGGCTGTCGGACTTGAGTGGGCAACCTATTGATTCCAAACAACTTTTCATATTATGAAATATTGAAATATCTTTATAAATCAACGACTTAGTGATCAAGTCCGACAGCCTCCTAGCGCACTGCACACCAGCTTGCCATCGGTGGTGGTGGTGGTCAGCGCAGTAAACGCCGGGTGCGATTGATGGTAGTCGCCAAATACCGGATCGCAGCGCGTGATGTCAAGCGCGCGAACATTGGCGCGCGCCGCCAATGTGCTCAAAAACTGCTGCGTGTCACCGAGCTGACTCTCCAGCGCATGGGCTGCAATCTGGGCCAGATTCATGGCAGCCGATTCGCTGCGCGCCACAATCCGCTGGTTCTCATCTTGCAGTTGCGTCAGCAAAAAAAACAGCAAAGGCAGCAACAGCAACAGTGACAAAGTGGCAAGAACAGTGCCAATCGGCCAGCCGGTGGAGCCAGCGTTGCGGCCGGTGCTGCGGTTCAGGTTCATGGTGGTGGTCATACGGTGTGGTGGTTGTCGCCATGAAAGCGCACCCGGTTGCGGCCAGCATCCTTGGCATGGTACATGGCAGCATCGGCCCATTTCAGAATGTCAATCTGGCTGCTGTGGTGGTTGACAAACAGCGCCACGCCCAGGCTGGCCGAGCAGTGATGTTTGATCGTCCTGTCAGGCAAGCCTTCATGCAAGACGGTCAAAAGATAGGGTTCAGCCAGCACCAGCCGGATTTTTTCGGCAATGGCGCTGGCCTGCTGCCTTGATTCGGCGCGGTCGGTTCCCAGCTCGCCAAGCATCACGACAAACTCGTCGCCACCGATGCGCACCACGCTGTCCATTTCGCGCACACAGGCTTTCAACCTGTGCGCCACCTCAATCAGCAGCAGGTCACCGGTTTCATGACCGTGTGTGTCATTGAGCGGCTTGAAATTGTCCAGGTCAAGGAACATCAGGGCCGCATAACGGCCGGTGCGAGCGCTGCTGGCCATGGTCTGGGTCAGCCGATCATTGAGCAGCCGGCGATTCGGCAGTTGCGTCAGCGGGTCAATAAAGGCCAGTTGGCGCACCTGGTCTTCCATCATTTTGCGCTCGGTCAGGTCAATGTCGAGGCAAAAAAGCTCCAGCGGTCCGGCCACCGGATGCAGCAGCGCGTGGCTGGAAAAAACCGGCACGGCCGCGCCGTCTTTGGCTTTAAGCAGCAACTCGCCCGCCGGTATCGCCTGCCCGGTTGCCAGCATTTGCGCCATACCGGCTGCTACGCCGTCGCGCATGACGGCGGGAATGATCAGGTCCAGCAGATTGCTGCCCAGCGCTTCTTCGGCACTGTAGCCATAGAGCTTTTCTGCCGCCTTGTTCCAGAAGGTCACGGTGCCATCCATGGCATAGCCCTGCACCGCCACACCGGCAATGTCTTCCATGGTTGAGCGAAAGCGTGCTTCGCTGACGCGCAGTTTCTGCGTTGTCAGGTGCTTTTCGATGGCGATGCTGGCCAGTCTGGCAGATTGCTCCATCAGCGCCACATCAGCGGGCTCGGGCGATTGCGCATCCGGGTGGTAAATGGCAAAGCTGCCGATGACACGCCCATTGGCCGCGCAAATCGGCTGCGCCCAGCAACAACCCAGCCTGGCCCTGGCTGCGAGGTGCTTGAAGGCATCCCAATACGGATGCGTGGCGATGTCTTCCACCACAACACGCCGACCGGTAACGGCCGCTGTGCCGCAACAGCCGACACCCGGACCAATTTCAAGGCCATCGAAGGCTGCAGTGAAGAAATCTGGCAGGCTCGGGGCAATACCCCGCTCCAGGTGACGACCATCGTGGCTGATCAAGAAAATGCTGCACCGGGTGTTGAGTTGCAGTTGCTCAACACCGCTGACCAGTGCTTCAAGAATAAGCGCCAGCGGCAGATCGCTGGCCACCAGCTCAAGGATGTGGTTGCGGTGCTGCTCGTGCCGGGCGGCCTGTTTGAAGTCGGTGATGTCGGTGTGGGTAATGACGGCACCCTCGGGCTTGCCTTCACCCAGTGGCACCACCGTCATCGAAAACCAGCGCAACTTATGTGGCGAATTGCAGGGGTATTCAAGGCTGAAGCGCGCCATGTCACCGTCTAACACGGCCTGGATGCCGTGGTGTGCCGCAACCGCTTCCGGGTTTTGTGCCTCGGGGGTGGTCACGCATGCGGCCAGGTAGTTGCTGCCGATGCCAATATGCGGCGCGGCCAAGCCGGTGCTGTTGTCTTGCAAAAAGCGTTGCCAGTTATTGTTGACCGCCAGAATGATGCCTTGGGCATCGACCACGGCGATTTCAGCGGGGAGGGAATTGAGTACCGTGCTTTTGAAAGCTTGGCTTTTCTTGAGTGCCGTTTCAGCCCGCATGTGCTCGCTGATGTCGATAAAGGAACACAGCACCTGCTGCAGGCTGCCGTCCGGGTTGAACTGGGGTTTGGCGGTCACTTGCAGCCAGACGCGGTCTTGCGTGCCGGGCCGAAACACCCCCATCACCACGTTTTCAACCGGCAAACCGGTGGCTATTGCTTGTGGCACCGGATGGGTTTCCCCCGGGAACGGCGAGCCGTCCGCGTGGATGACGTTCCAGCTC
The DNA here is from genome assembly GCA_903873485.1 of uncultured beta proteobacterium. Classification (GTDB taxonomy): domain Bacteria; phylum Pseudomonadota; class Gammaproteobacteria; order Burkholderiales; family Burkholderiaceae_C; genus Rhodoferax. The sequence goes on from CAIQOO010000235.1 coordinate 36,697, forward strand.
GCATCGAGTGAGGTTTTGCCCAGCAACTGGTCTTCGCTCAGGCCCAGCAACTTCAACGCCAGCGGGTTGCACATCAGAATTTCGGACGTGGGCGACTGAATCAGCACCCCGGCTTGCAAGTCGAGCACCAACTGGCGGTAATGCCGGGCACTCTCGGCCAGGGCGGTTTCGCGCTCGGCTAAGGTTTGCAGCAGGCGGTTGAAGCCGCCGACCAACTCGCCGATTTCGTCTGGGCGTTGAATCGGCAGCGCTGGTGGCACCCGATCACCCTCGGCGAGCGTTGCCAGCGTCCTGGCGGTGGCCAGCATCGGTGCCAGTTGGTGGCGCAGCAGCCACCAGGTCAGGGCACCGGCCAGCAGCGTCAGGGCCAGCGTGATCAGCAGCAGGCGTTGCTGCAGGGCGCGGATGGGGGCAAAGGCTTCTTCGGTCGGCAGTACCGCCGCCACAATCCATCCCACATCGGGCATCCCTTTGTTCGATACCAGCACCTCGACCTTGCGCGGGTTGACCAGAACGGCTGACCCGTCAAAGCCGTTGATAGACCGGTCAAGCGTCGCGTTAAAACCGGGTGGTGGCAGTTGCTCCATGACACGAAACTTGTCGGTGGCCGCAACGATCAGGCGTTGCCGGGGTGCCACCAGCAAGTAACCGCCGGTTTGGCCATAACGGTTGGCAAACACATTGTCCAGAAAGCTCGGCCGGCCCAGGTCAATCACACCCGACAGGGCACCGATGACCTGGCCCTGGGCGTTGCGAATCGGTGCCGTCAGGCCAAACACCGGGGCACGCAGCTTTTTACCCAGCACCACCTCGCTGATCGTCGTTTTGGCCTCTTTCAGCGCGGTCGCCACAGCCGGGATGTCAAGGTAATTCAAACCGACCCGGTCCGCTGTGCGGGGTACTTCGGCGATCGCGGTGCCGTCCACCCCGTACGCCAGCACGCCAAAATTGAACAAGTCTGCCAGCGTGAGGTTTTGCTCCAGCAGCGCCTGCATCGCAGCCGGCCCGGCGCTCTGGGCTTGAGCGGCTGCGTTTGCCACCTTTTCGAGCGCCTTCAGGCGCATCTCAAAGTTGTGGTTGACCTGTGCCGCAACCAGTGAAACGGTGGCAAACTGCTGCTGCCCAAGCACTTGTTCCAGGTCCTGGCGCAACATGCGGGAAGCAAAATAAGACAGCAACCACAGGCTGGTCAGAAAAATCACCAGCGTGAATAAAGTCACCCGGCTTTTGAGGGACAGTCGCTGGAAAAAGCTTTGGGGCATGAAAGGAGGTTGGTTGATTCAAGCCGCAAGCTGCATGGAAAGTCTGGCGGGTGGGGTGAACTGCAACCGGCTTGTTGAAGGTGTGTGAAAGCGTTTTTTTTCTCGGCATTCAACTTTAGCACCAAGCTGGCAGCGCGTCATTCAAAATATGCAGTGCCGAGCCGCTCAAGCCGGTGCTGAGCGACACCAGAGTGCTACAAAATGAATAGCTATCAGCGCACTAGCAGCAAGGGCTAGAGGCTGATTTGGCTTAATAATCTTTGGTATCGGCCCACATGCTGGGCTTGAAGCGGATGACCCGGTTGCGGCCCTGTTCCTTGGCCTGGTAGAGCGCGATATCGGCAAATTTGACCGCTTGCCAGAAGGTCTCGCTGTCAGTTGGAAAATCCGAGATACCGATCGAAATGGTCTTGCACAGCTCGATGCCACCGACCTTGACCTTGAGACTTTCAACCGCCACACGGATGTTTTCCGCCACCCGGTCGGCCACTTCACCGGTGCTGTCGATCAGGATGATCAGGAATTCCTCACCACCATAACGAATCACCAGGTCCGAGGAGCGAACCGATTGTTTGAGCACAGTTGACAAGGCTTTCAGCACCGCGTCACCGGCATCGTGGCCATGGGTGTCGTTGACCATTTTGAAGTAATCCAGGTCCAGCATCAGGATGGCGACACTGGTGCTCTTGCGCTGCACGCCGGCCACCAGGGTTTCGACATATTCTTCGAGAAAGCGGCGGTTGTGCAGGCCGGTCATGGGGTCTTGCAGTGTCGAGTCGCGCAGGCTTTCCATCAGGCGTTTGGTTTCCAGCACTGGCGCGGCTTCGCGCAGATAGACGTTGATGAACGGTGCCTTGTCTTGCAGGCTTTGCCGCTCGGCCGGGCTGGCCAGCAACTGCACCACGCTGCCCACCATGCCCGACTGCATCACCGGGAAACAAATATGCCGGCGATCACCCAGTTCGGCGGGCGGCAAAAAGCAGTTGCACAGGTCTGCATGCATCACGCCATCAACCAGGTGACCGGTGCGGCGCACCCGGCAGGCTTCAGGGCGTATCAGAATCTGTGGATCACACCAGCGGCAACTGTCGGTCACTTCGCCATCCACCAAAATCGGCTTCATCTGCTTTTTGTTGGCGCTGACTTCGTAAATCGAGAACTCGCCAAGCCCGAATTCGTTTTTCAGGGTGTTGGACAGGCGTCGGTAAATCTCGGTTTTGGATTCATCCTCTTCAATCGCCTGCTTGAAGTGGGCGGCTTTGCTAAGGCCTTCAACCATGTCGATGGTCGCCGTCAGCAGGTTTTCGCCCGGTGCGGGGGTACGTTCGGTCAGGCGGGCAACATGGCTGCCGATGCGGTTCAGCCCCTTGTCCAAAAAGTCCAGCAGGCGGTTCATGTCGGTGGCAATCTGCCCAATCTCATCGTTGGTGCGTTTCTCGACATGAGCCTGAAAGTCGCCCCGCAGCGCGCGCTGCACCGCCTCTTCAACCGCGCCGGCGGTGTCCGAGATCGGGCGCAGCAGGCGATGCAGCAAAAAGATCATCAACAAAGAAAAAAGCATGACGGCACCGGCGGTGCCAGCCACGGTGAACAAGGCTTTCTCTCTCAGGGCATCAACCGACATGCTCATGCTGACCGCCCCGAGCACCGCGCCTTCCTCAACCAGATGGCATTGCATGCAGTTGGGCGTGCCGCTGGCGGTGGCAATATAGGGAATGGTGCCCCGAAAAATGGCTTCATCCCCACTGGTCAGCAGTTCAAACCGCGCCTTGCCCTCGCGGAACATGGCGAGTTCGACCGCATCGGCGACGGACTCGACCGCCAGGCCCTTGCCAAATTGCTTGACGACTTGTTCCGAGCGAACCACGCGCGCCGATTTGAGACCCTGAATCTCGACCAGACGCTGCAAAAAACGCTCGCGTTTGTCGATCACGCCGTTGATCATCGATTCGGTCAGGTGCACCCGGACAATCTCGCCCGCCGTGCGAATATGCTCGGTCGCCGAGGTGATGGAAAAGCCGCGCAAGGCAAACAGGCTGATCGCAATCAGCACCAGCAGCAGTCCGGTGGCCATGCCGACAAAAAACAGGATGACTTTGGCGTTGAGATTCACGTCAGTGCCGGTCGGCTGACCGTAACTGATGTGGGCTGAACAGACAGGTCAGGTGACATCAGCCAATGCCCAAGCGGGTGTCAGCGCTGCGCCGTGGGCGATGTTGGCAAGGGCTTGAGTTCAGCGCCGAGTGCCTGAACCCGGCGGGCACCGTCAAATTTGCCGCTCCAGTAAGTCTCGCCCATGCTCTCAACCCGCACATGGGCACCCGGCTTGGGTGAATGAACGAACTGCCCGTCACCGATGTAGATGCCGACATGGCTGAATGCCCGGCGCATGGTGTTGAAGAAAACCAGGTCGCCCGGGCGAAGTTCGGTTTTGTCGATCTGCTGGGTGGCAGCCGCTTGCTGCTCGGCCTTTCGCGGCAGGATCAAACCGACGGTCTGCTCGTACATGGCCTTGACAAAGCCGCTGCAATCAAAACCGGATTCGGTCGAATTGCCGCCACGCCGGTAGGGAACACCGAGCACCGCCAGCGCATTGAAAACCAGCTCGGTGGCCCGGCTGGTGACGGTGTGGCGAACCTGGTCAATTTGCGACAGCAGGCCACGGTCGTCAAGAAAGCGGTTCATGTCATCATGGTCACCTGGTGGTGTGGCGTGTACTGCGCCAGCAAGCAAAAGGGCTATTGGCAAGATGGAGAGACAGCGGAAAAATTGCATCGGGCGAGTTTAGTCGTTTTCATTTCAGAAAAAAAATGCAATCAGGCAAACATTCGGGGCTGACCGGGATTGTCAGAGGCACCCTGTTGCCGGGTTTTGCGGCAGCCAAACGGTGCATCCTGCGGTTTAATCATGGGTCTTGCAACCCCTTTTTTTATTGAATGAAAACCTGCCATGCTGCTTGATGCCCAATTGTCCCAACTGATCCTGGTGGACTATCAGCCGCGCCTGATGTCTGCCATTTTTGAGGCCGAAATGGTGCTGGCCAATGCCGGCCGGCTCGCGCAAATCGCGCGGCTGATGCAGGTGCCGGTCATCGGCACCGAACAAAATCCATCCAGACTGGGCGAAAACCCGCCCGAAATCAAGGCACTGTGCCAGCGCACACTGGCAAAAATGCAGTTCAGCGGCGTTGAAGAAGGCCTGGGCGAATGGCTGCGCCCGCCGGTCAAGCCACCGGCAGGCAATGCGCGCAGCCTGCCCAAGCATCTGCAAAAGCCGTCCAACACACCGGTCGAGCGCAACAGCATTGTGGTGGCCGGGTGCGAGGCCCATGTGTGCTTGCTGCAAACCGCGCTGCAACTGCTGGAAGACGAGTTTGATGTCTGGGTGGTGACCGATGCCTGCAGTTCGCGCACCGAGCGCAACCGTGATGCCGCCTTTGATCGCCTCGCCAGTGCTGGTGTCGAGCTGGTGACGACCGAGATGGTGGCGTTTGAGTGGCTGCGCAGCGCCGAACACGCCCAGTTCAAGGCCGTGCAATTACTCATCAAATAGTGCTCTAGCCCTTTGGCAGCAAGCGCTGATAGCTATCTAGTTAATAGCATTTCGCCATCCAGAATCTGAATCTTGCGTGAGCAGCGCGCGGCCAGCGCTTGGTTGTGGGTGACGATCAGGCCGATTCAAATTCAAATTAAAGTGATGGTCTGCGATCCTGCAATGACAGCGATTGGCGCAAAATCGGGATCGTGATATTTGTCTAAATAACACCAACCAATGAAAGAACGAATGTATGAAGATGCTTAAAAAATCCTGTTTGCTGATGGGCGCGATGGTGCTGGCGGCGGTCGTGTCAGCGGTCAATGCCGCTGATCTCAAGGACATTCAGGCGCGCGGCGAATTGCGCCATTTGGGCATCAAATATGCCAATTTTGTGACCGGTTCTGGCGATGGTTTCGATGTCGAATTGACGCAGGGCTTCGCCAAACATATCGGCGTGAAATACACCCTGGTCTATTCGGACTTTTACAACGTCATCCGCGACGTGTTGGGCAAGGACGTGGTGCGCAAGGGGGCCGAGGTGACGCTGACCGGTGACTTTCCGGTCAAGGGCGACATGATCGCCACCGGCTTTACGATGCTGCCCTGGCGTGAAGCGGTGCTGCTTTATTCCAAACCCACCTTCCCGTCCCAGGTGCTGCTGGTGGCACGCGCCGACTCCAGCTTCACGCCGATCAAGGGCAGCAAGGATTTGCCCAAGGACATCCTGGAAACCAAGGCCATGATTGGCAAAAACAGCCTGCTGGTGATGGAGCGCACCTGCCTGGACCCGGCCAACTATGCCCTAAAGGGTGTTGGCATCGACCTGAAATCCTATACAAAAAATACCAACCTTAATGAAATGGTGCCGGCCCTGCTCAACAAGGAAGCCGAGCTGACTCTGCTGGACGTGCCCGATGCGATTCTTGACTTGAAAAAGTGGGCCGGCAAAATCAAGGTGATTGGCCCGATTTCAGAGCATCAGGACCTGGCCGCCGCCTTTCCCAAGGATGCCCCCGAATTGCGCAAGTCGTTCGACGAGTATTTGGTCAAGGCCAAGGCTGATGGCAGCTACGACAAACTGGTGGACAAATACTATCCCGGCATTCGCCGCTACTTCCCTGAGTTTTTTGCCAGAAAGAACTAACACCAAGGTGTTTGGTAGCGGGCAGATTTGATCTCAATGGGATTGTTCGGACGGGTCGTGTTGCGCTGGCCAATGGTGCTGGCCGCTGCCTTTTGTTTATACACGCTGGTGCTGTTGTGGAATGTTTTCGGCGCCCAGGCGTTGTTGCGTTCTTCGACTGATGCCCGGCTGGTGTCTGACGGCCACCGAAGGGCAGCCGCCATCGGCGATTTTCTGCAAGAGCGCCGCAATGAAACCGTCGATTTGTCAGAAAGCCGTGAGATCGAGGACTATCTGATCAACAAGGCATTGGGCATGTCGCTGCAATACGGCCTGATTGCCAACCTGGACGCGATCGATCAGCGGATTCGGCGCAAGCAGGCGCAAAAAGTCATCCGGGGAACGCCACTGTTCAGTGACATCGCCTATTTCGATGAAAACGGCGAGCCGCTTTCGACACCCTCTGCCAGCGGCGATGCCCGGGTTGCCCTGCCGGAGGGCTTCAGGCAGGCCGCCCAATTGCGGATCGATCCGAAAAAGCAACTCATTGTGGCCAGCGCCCCGGTGGTTTACAAGGGGGTTTACAGCGGCGTGGTGGTGACCACCGGTGATCTGGTCAAGCTGGCCCATTTGCTGATGGCCAGCAGCAACACCGATGCCACCGACAAATACCAGGAACTGCTGATCTCACCAGATGGCCTGGCGCTTGCCGCCAGCGCCAGTCAGCTCGGCGTTGGCCGGGACTGGGTTCAGGAACTGATGCAGCAGCCAGAGGATGCGCTGTTGCCGATGTCGCGTTTTACGCACGCCCCGGCCAACGCGCCAAACACGCTGGTGCTGCGCAGCGTCGTGCCCGGTGTGCCACTTTCTCTGGTGACGGTGATCGACTTGGATACGGTGTACGGCCAGACCAGTTCCAACACTTTTTTGTATTCCCTGAGCGTTTTCCCGTTTTTGCTGTTGCTGGCGGCCATGGCGTTTGATCGGCAGCGCCGACGCAGCCTGCAATTGCAGGTTGACAATTCAGCCCTCGCAGAAGAGGTGGCCCGGCGCGAAGCACTGGAGCAGGAACTGCGAAACAACAACGCCCAACTCGGGCAGTTGACCTGCCAATTGCAGATCAGCGTCGAGCGCGCTGAGCATGCCAGCCGGGCCAAGTCTGATTTTCTGGCTACCATGAGCCATGAAATCCGCACCCCCATGAATGGGGTCATCGGCATGACCGATCTGGCCCTCGATACCGAACTGACCGAGGAACAGCGCGGTTACCTGAGCACTGTCAAATCGTCGGCCGATGGCCTGCTGACCATCATCAACGACATTCTTGATTTCTCCAAGATGGAGGCCGGCAAGATGGCCATGGAGAACATCAGCTTTGATTTGCATAGCCTGGTCACGGCAGTGATGAAACCCCTGTCGGTGCGCGCCCAGGAGCGCAATCTTGAACTGATTTGCGATGTGTTGCCCGATGTGCCACGACAGGTGGCGGGCGATCCGGGCCGGCTGCGGCAAATTTTGATCAACCTGCTCAACAATGCCATCAAGTTCACCGAACAAGGCGAAGTTGAGTTGCGCGTTATGGTCCATGCCGCACCGGGTGTGCCCATCGCGCTTGAATTCAGTGTCCGCGATACCGGCATTGGCATCCCGGAAGAAAGCCAGAAGCTCATCTTTGATGCCTTTACCCAGGAAGACACCTCCACCACCCGCCGCTTTGGCGGCACCGGGCTGGGGCTGACCATTTCAAGCCGGATCGCCGGATTGATGGGTGGGCGCATCTGGGTCGAGAGCACGCCGGGCCAGGGCAGCACCTTTCATGTCTTGCTGCCGTTTGCACCGGCCAGCAGCGAATATCTGCCAGCCCCATTGCAGGATTTGCGTGGCACACGGGTCTTGCTGGTTGAAGACAATGCCGTCAATCGGCAGGTGCTGGGGCGAATGCTACAGCGTTGGGGCGTGCTGGTTACCGATGCTGTCTCTGGTGCGCAAGCGCTGCAAATTCTGGCGACCACAACAGCGCCGGAGTTTGAGCTGCTGTTGACCGATTTTCAGATGCCGGGCATGGATGGATTTGAGCTGGTCACCCAGATCAGGCAGGATCAGCGGTTCGAGCACCTCAAAATCCTCTTGCTGTCCTCGGCCGCCAGCCCTGGCCAGGGTGCCCAGTGTCGGGCGCTTGGCATTGATGCCTACCTGACCAAACCGGTGGCACTGCATGAACTCGAACAGGCGCTGCAAACGCTGCTTGCCCGCCCCGACGCGGAAAAACCCGGCCAGCCCAAAGCCCCGGCATTGGTCACACGCCACACCCTGCAAGAGAACCGTGTTGCGCTAAAAATACTGGTGGCTGAAGACAATTTGGTGAATCAAAAGCTGATTGCCACCCTTTTGCAAAAGTGGGGGCACACGGCGGTGATCTCCAACAACGGCCAGGAGGCGCTGGACTGGCTGGCAGGCGACACCTGTGACCTGATTCTGATGGATATGCAAATGCCGGTGCTGGGCGGGCTGGATGCGACCCGCCAGATTCGACTGCGTGAAGCCGCCAACCCCGGCTTGCGCAAGACCCCGATTTATGCACTGACGGCCGCCGCCCTGGCCGACGAGCAGGAAGCCGGACTGCAAGCCGGTGTTGACGGTTACCTGACCAAGCCGATTGATAAAAAGCGGCTCCAGGAAATACTGAGCCAACAACGCGCTGCCGAGGTTCCGCCACAAGCCGTCAGCGAGCCACTTGGTTTTGATTACGCAAACGCCCTGGCGGAATGCGATGCTGACATTCTGGAAATCATTGGTCAGGACTTCCTGCAGACGGCGCCTGGGGAATTGGTGGCGATCGAAGAGGCCATCAACGCCGCCAATTGGCCGCTGCTGGAGCGACTCGCCCATACCCAGAAAGGCATCATCTGCAACTTTGGCGCCCACACCCTTGAGCACTTGCTGGCCGAACTGGAACAAAGCTCGCGGGCCTGCGCTTTGCCCTCCGCCCGGCTGCTGCAGGATTTGCAGCGCGAATGGCGCAATTTGTGTACATCACTCGAAAGTTATCTGGCGCAAAAAGTCAACATCATGTCCTGAAGGCAGGCATCCGGGCACAGCCGTTTGAATCGCACCCGTCTGGCGGACAAGCGGCGTATCAGGGTCAACCCTTGGGTTAAATAAAGTCAGGAAACCGCAAGCTGATTGTTCATAATTGCGGTTTCATTTTTTTACAACAAACGGAGACATTCAATGACCAGTTATGCCGATTTTCACCAACGTTCCCTGACCGATCGCGACGGTTTTTGGGCCGAGCAAGCCCAGTTGGTGGACTGGAAAGTTCAGCCGCAGCAGATTTGCGACTACAGCAACCCGCCGTTTGCCAAATGGTTTGTCGGCGGTGTGACCAATTTGTGCCACAACGCGGTGGATCGGCATCTGAAAGACCGGGCTGACCAAGCTGCGCTGATTTATGTTTCAACCGAAACCAATGTGGAAAAGGTTTATTCATTCCGCGAACTGCACGCCGAGGTGCAGCGCATGGCGGCCGTGCTGAAGGACCTGGGCGTCAAAAAAGGCGACCGCGTGCTGGTCTATATGCCGATGGTGGCCGAGGCCGCTTTTGCCATGCTGGCCTGCACCCGCATCGGCGCCATCCACTCGGTGGTGTTCGGCGGCTTTGCATCCGGCTCGCTGGCTTCGCGCATCGAAGACGCAGAGCCGCGCGTCATCATCAGTTCGGACGCCGGTTCGCGCGGTGGCAAGCCGGTGGCTTACAAGCCGCTGCTTGACGAAGCGATTCGGCTGTCAAGCTACAAGCCAGAGGCGGTGCTGCTGATTGACCGTGGCATGGTTCCGATGGAACTGGTGGCCGGGCGCGACCATCTGTGGGGTCCACTGCGCGAAAAGAACCTTGATACGCTGGTCGAATGCGAATGGGTCGAATCCACTCACACCAGCTACACGCTCTACACCAGCGGCACCACCGGCAAGCCCAAAGGCGTGCAGCGTGACACCGGTGGCTACTGCGTCGCGCTGGCCGCCAGCATGAAGCACATTTATGCCGGCAATGCCGGTGAAACCTATTTCTCGACCAGCGACATCGGCTGGGTGGTCGGCCACAGCTACATCATCTATGGCCCGCTGATTGCCGGCATGGCAACCATTTTGTACGAAGGCCTGCCAACCCGCCCGGATGGCGGCATCTGGTGGAGCCTGGTCGAAAAGTACAAGGTCACGGTGATGTTCAGCGCACCGACGGCGGTGCGCGTGCTCAAAAAGCAAGACCCGGCCCTGCTGAAAAAGTACGACCTGTCGAGCCTGCGTGCGCTGTTTCTGGCCGGCGAGCCGCTTGATGAGCCGACCGCCCAGTGGATCAGTGACGGCCTGGGCAAGCCGATCATCGACAACTACTGGCAGACCGAAACCGGCTGGCCGATCTTGTCGCTGTGCAATGGGGTTGAACAGGCCAAGAGCAAGTTTGGCTCGCCCGGCAAGGCCGTCTATGGCTACGATGTCAAGCTGCTTGATGACCAGACCGGTGCCGAACTGATTGGCCCGAATCAAAAAGGCGTGGTGGTGGTGGAAGGCCCGCTGCCTCCGGGCTGCATGCAAACCGTGTGGCGCGGTGATGACCGTTTTGTCAGCACCTACTGGACGACCGTGCCCGGCAAGATGGTCTATAGCACTTTTGACTGGGGCATTCGCGATGCCGACGGTTACTACTTCATTTTGGGCCGCACCGATGACGTGATCAACGTCGCCGGTCACCGCCTGGGCACACGCGAGATCGAGGAAAGCATCTCGGCACACCCGAATGTCTCCGAAGTCGCCGTGGTTGGCGTGGCAGATCAGCTCAAAGGCCAGGTTGCCATGGCGTTTGCCGTGGTCAAGGATGCCAGTCTGGTCACCGATGATGCCAGTGCCGCCAAGCTTGAGGCCGAAATCATGAAGATGGTTGATAAAGACCTGGGTGCCGTGGCGCGGCCAGCCCGGGTGCGTTTTGTCACCGTGCTGCCGAAAACCCGCAGCGGCAAATTGCTGCGCCGCGCCGTGCAAGCCATTTGCGAAGGGCGCGATCCGGGCGACCTGACCACCATGGATGACCCGGCAGCGTTGCAGCAGATCAAGGATCTGGTGACTGCCGGATAAGCACTTCTGCACACTTGTGCCATGTAAGAATTGTGCCGTTTTTGAATGGCACAATTCTGGCTTGAATCAGGCCCCTTCCAACGCCACAGACGCATCCGCCAAACGGTCAAGCCGTGACGCGGGAGGTTAATCAACCATCAGCTTTAACCAGCAGAAGTTTCCTCAAGGGAAACGAAAGTCAGCGAAACATGATTGAGACCCACACGGTTTATCAAGCCTACCAGGCCAATACTTACCTTTTTGGTGGGAATGCCCCGTATGTCGAAGAGATGTACGAAAACTACCTGGCCAACCCAGGCAGCGTGCCAGACACCTGGCGAGAATATTTTGATGCCTTGCAGCATGTGCCCGCGCCAGACGGCACCGATGCCAGAGATGTGCCGCACCAGCCAGTGATTGACGCTTTTGCGCAGCGCGCCAAAGCCGGTGGCACCAAGGTGGTGGTGGCCAGTGTGGATGTTGAAATGGGCCGCAAGCGCACTGCCGCCCAGCAGTTGATTGCCGCCTACCGAAATATCGGTGCCAGTTGGGCTGATCTGGACCCGTTGAAGCGCACCGAGCGCCCGGTGATGCCAGATCTGGATCCGGCTTTTTACGGCTTTACCGATGCCGACTGGGAAACTGTATTTGACACCAGCAACACTTTTTTCGGCAAGAACAGCATGCCGCTGCGCGAGTTGCTCAACGCTTTGCGCGAGACCTATTGCGGCAGCATCGGTGCCGAGTACATGTACCTGACCGATCAGACACAGAAACGCTGGTGGGAGCAGAAGCTCGAAAGTGTTCGCAGCAAGCCCAATTTTGATGCCCGGCAGAAACGGCATATTCTGGATCGACTGACTGCCGCCGAGGGTCTGGAGCGCTTTTTGCACACCAAATACGTCGGCCAGAAACGTTTTTCACTGGAAGGCGGCGAGAGTTTCATTGCCGCCATGGACGAGTTGATCCAGCAGGCTGGCAGCAAAGGCGTGCAGGAAATCGTCATCGGCATGGCGCACCGTGGCCGCCTCAATGTGCTGGTCAATACCTTGGGCAAAATGCCTGCCGACCTGTTTGCCGAGTTTGACCACACCGCCCCCGAAGACCTGCCTTCAGGGGATGTGAAGTACCACCAAGGCTTTAGCTCGGATGTCACCACCCCTGGTGGCCCGGTGCATCTGAGTCTGGCGTTTAACCCGTCGCACCTTGAAATTGTCAACCCGGTGGTCGAAGGCTCGGTGCGCGCCCGCATGGATCGCCGGGCCGATCCGACCGGCCGGCAGGTACTGCCGGTGCTGGTGCATGGCGATGCCGCCTTTGCCGGTCAGGGTGTCAACCAGGAAACCCTGGCGCTGGCGCAAACCCGTGGCTACACCACGGCCGGCACGGTGCACATCATCATCAACAACCAGATCGGCTTTACCACCTCGGATCCGCGCGACTACCGCTCTACCCTGTACTGCACCGACATTGTCAAGGGGGTTGAAGCCCCGGTGATGCATGTCAACGGCGACGACCCGGAAGCCGTGGTGATGGCGACGCAATGGGCGCTGGACTACCGCATGGAGTTCCGCAAGGATGTGGTGCTCGACATCATCTGTTTTCGCAAGCTCGGCCACAACGAGCAAGACACCCCGGCGCTGACCCAGCCGTTGATGTACAAGAAGATTGCGGCCCACCCCGGCACCCGCAAGCTCTACGCCGAAAAGCTGGCGGCACAGGGTATGGGTGCCGACTTGGGCGAGCAGATGGCCAAGGCTTATCGCAGCGCCATGGACGCCGGCAAGCACACGTCAGACCCGGTGCTGACCAGTTTCAAGAGCAAATACGCGGTTGACTGGGTGCCATTTTTGGGCAAGAAGTGGACCGATGCTGGCGACACTGCCATCCCGATGGCCGAGTGGAGGCGACTCGCCGAGAAGATCACCACCGTGCCCGACAGCATCACGCCCCATTCGCTGGTGAAAAAAGTCTATGCCGACCGTGCCGCGATGGGGCGCGGCGATCTTCCGGTCGATTGGGGCATGGGCGAGCACATGGCTTTTGCCTCGCTGGTGGCCAGTGGTTATCCAGTGCGCCTGTCGGGCGAAGACTGCGGACGCGGCACCTTTACCCATCGGCACGCCGTGATTCATGACCAGAATCGTGAAAAGTGGGATGTTGGCACCTATATTCCGCTGCAAAACGCGGCGGAAAACCAGGCCCCGTTTGTGGTCATCGACTCCATCCTGTCCGAAGAAGCGGTGCTGGGTTTTGAATACGGCTATGCGTCGAACGATCCCAACACGCTGGTGATCTGGGAAGCCCAGTTTGGCGACTTTGCCAATGGTGCCCAGGTGGTGATTGACCAGTTCATTGCCTCCGGCGAAGTCAAGTGGGGCCGTGTTAACGGCATCACCCTGATGCTGCCGCATGGCTACGAAGGCCAGGGGCCGGAGCACTCGTCGGCGCGGGTCGAGCGTTTCATGCAGTTGGCGGCGGACACCAACATGCAGTTGGTGCAGCCGACCACGGCCAGCCAGATTTTCCACGTACTGCGCCGTCAGATGGTGCGCCACCTGCGCAAACCGCTGGTGATTTTCACGCCAAAATCGCTGCTGCGCCACAAGGATGCGGCATCCCCGGTGTCTGAATTCACCCAGGGCAGCTTTCAGACCATCATTCCTGAGCACAAGGCAGTCAGCGCCGACAAGATCAAGCGCGTGGTGGCTTGCTCGGGCAAGGTTTTCTACGATCTTTCAAAGAAACGGGAAGAAAAGGGCTTTGACGACGTGGCGATTTTGCGCGTTGAGCAGCTTTATCCTTTTCCGCACAAGGCGTTTGCCACTGAAATCAAAAAATACCCCAACGCGACGGAAGTGGTGTGGACGCAAGATGAGCCGCAAAACCAGGGGGCCTGGTTTTTTGTCCAGCACTACATCCACGAGAACATGCTTGACGGGCAAAAACTGGGGTATTCCGGCCGGGCCGCATCCGCGTCACCCGCAGCGGGCTATTCGCACTTGCACCAGGAGCAACAAAAGGCGCTGGTTGAAGGCGCTTTTGGCAAGCTCAAAGGCTTTATCCTGACCAAGTAACGGCAACAAGCGCTCCAGCCAGACCGTTCAAGACGGGCAGCGCGCCCCGTCTGCTGAACTCCCCCTCAAGAATACATTTTGAAAGAATTGACATGGCACTCGTAGAAGTCAAAGTCCCGCAGCTCTCGGAGTCAATCGCCGAAGCCACGCTGTTGCAATGGAAGAAAAAGGTCGGCCAGGCCGTCGCGGCGGATGAAATCCTGATTGAAGTCGAAACCGACAAGGTGGTGATGGAAGTGCCGGCGCCGGCTGCCGGCGTGATTGTCGAAATTGTGCAGCCCGATGGCAGCACCGTCGCCGCCGAACAACTGATCGCCCGCATCGACACCGAAGGACAGGTCGGCGCAGTGGCGGCACCTGCTGCGGCCACCGCACCGGCAGCGGTGGCGCAGGCTGCTGCCGCCAACTCGAAAGTCGCTGTGGCGATGCCGGCGGCGGCCAAGCTGATGGCCGACAACAAGCTGGCAGCCGGCTCGGTGGCCGGCACCGGCAAGGATGGCCGTGTCACCAAAGGTGATGTTCTGGGTGTTTTAGCTGCTCCAAAAAATATAGCTGCTCCCGCAATTCCAGCAAGGGCTGCAGCCGTTTTATTGCCTCAGGTGGCAGCACCGGTCAGCCGCCTGGCAGACGATTTGACCGGACGCCCCGAGCAGCGGGTGCCGATGAGCCGGTTGCGTGCCCGGGTGGCCGAGCGTCTGCTGCAGTCGCAATCCACCAATGCGATTCTGACCACCTTCAATGAAGTCAACATGGCACCGGTGATGGAGATGCGCAAGCGTTTCCAGGACAAATTTGAAAAAGAGCATGGCGTGAAAATCGGCTTCATGAGCTTTTTTGTCAAGGCAGCAGTTCATGCCCTGAAAAAGTTCCCGGTGCTCAATGCCTCGGTTGACGGCAACGACATCGTCTATCACGGCTACTTTGACATCGGCATTGCGGTGGGCTCGCCACGTGGCCTGGTGGTGCCGATTTTGCGCAACGCCGACCAGATGAGCTTTGCCGATATCGAGAAAAAAATTGCCGAGTACGGCGCCAAGGCGCGCGACGGCAAGATGAGCATGGAAGAAATGACCGGTGGCACCTTCTCGATCAGCAATGGCGGCACCTTTGGCTCGATGATGTCCACCCCCATCATCAACCCGCCGCAAAGCGCCATTTTGGGCATTCATGCCACCAAGGACCGGGCCATGGTAGAAAACGGCCAAGTCGTGGTGCGCCCGATGAACTACCTGGCCATGTCGTATGACCACCGCATCATCGACGGCCGCGAAGCCGTGCTCGGCCTGGTAGCCATGAAGGAAGCGCTGGAAGACCCGTCGCGCCTGCTGTTTGATATCTGAAACCTTGTGGGACAGACCAATTTTGCTGAGCGAAGCGAAGATCATTGCTCTGTCCCCAACATTTCGTCGGATGTCGGATGTTTGCCTTGTGGGACAGACCAATTTTGCTGAGCGAAGCGAAGATCATTGCTCTGTCCCCAACATTTTGTCGGATGTCGGATGTTTGCCTTGTGGGACAGACCAATTTTGCTGAGCGAAGCGAAGAAAATTGCTCTGTCCCCAACATTTCGTCGGATGTCGGATGTTTGCCTTGTGGGGCAGCGTCCGGCAAGTTGCCGCCAGTCGCTGGGTGGGCGCTGACTGGGGCTGGCTTGAACCCGAACCGGTTCATGTTTTTAGAAAGTAACAAATGAGCAAGCAGTTTGATGTGATCGTCATCGGTGGTGGCCCCGGCGGCTATGTTGCCGCCATTCGTGCCGCCCAGCTTGGCAAAAGTGTGGCCTGCATTGATGAGTGGAAAAACAGCCTGGGTGGCCCGGCGCCGGGTGGCACCTGCACCAATGTCGGGTGTATTCCTTCCAAGGCCTTGTTGCAGTCGAGCGAGCACTATGAACAGGCCAGCCACCACTTTGCTGATCATGGCATTGCGGTCAAGGGTTTGAGCATGGATGTCGCCAAAATGGTGGCGCGCAAGGACAACGTGGTCAAGCAGAACAACGATGGCATCTTGTATCTGTTCAAAAAGAACAAGGTCAGCTTCTTTCATGGCCGGGCGTCGTTTGTCAAGGCCGCAGCGGTCGGCTACGAGATCAAGGTGACCGGTGCGGCCGAGGAGTCACTCACCGGCGGGCAGATCATTGTGGCAACCGGCTCCAGCGCGCGTGCGTTGCCGGGCACGCCCTTCGATGAGCACCATATCCTGTCCAACGACGGGGCCTTGCGTTTGACGGCAGTGCCAAAAAAACTCGGCCTGATCGGCTCGGGGGTGATCGGGCTGGAAATGGGGTCAGTCTGGCGGCGCCTGGGTTCCGAGGTCACCCTTCTGGAAGGTTTGCCAACCTTTCTGGGTGCCGTCGATGAGCAAATCGCCAAGGAAGCCAAAAAAGCGTTTGACAAACAGGGTCTCAAGATCGAACTCGGTGTTCAGGTCGGCGACATCAAGACGGATAAAAAGGGTGTCAGCATCGCCTACAGCAATGCCAGGGGCGAAGCCCAGACCTTGCAGGTTGACAAGCTGATCATCTCGATTGGCCGGGTTGCCAACACCACTGGCTTGAATGCCGAAGCGGTCGGCCTGTTGCTTGACGAGCGTGGTGCGATTGTGGTCGATGACGACTGCAAGACCAATCTGCCGGGTGTCTGGGCGGTCGGCGACGTGGTGCGCGGCCCGATGCTGGCGCACAAGGCAGAAGAAGAAGGGGTGGCGGTGGCCGAGCGCATCGCCGGCCAGCACCCGCACGTCAATTTCAACACCGTGCCCTGGGTTATCTACACCAATCCCGAGATAGCCTGGGTCGGCCAGACCGAGCAGCAACTCAAGGCTGCCGGACGCGCTTACAAGGCCGGCACTTTTCCGTTTCTGGCCAATGGCCGGGCGCGTGCCTTGGGCGACACCACCGGCATGGTCAAGATGCTTGCCGATGCCCAAAGCGATGAAATTCTGGGTGTTCACATTGTTGGCCCGATGGCCAGTGAGCTGATCGCCGAATGCGTGATGGCGATGGAGTTTCGTGCCAGCAGCGAGGACATTGCGCGCATTTGCCATGCGCACCCGAGTTTGAGCGAGTCCACCAAGGAGGCCGCACTGGCGGTTGCCAAGCGCACCCTGAATTTCTAGTTTTATATGTGAAAAAGGCTTCCAGCCCTTATGGGATAAGCGCTGGTAGCTATACTAATAATAGTGATTGGCGACCTTTGTGACTGTCAAGAAAAACTACCAGGCTGAGCTGACCGCGCGTGGCTACACCGCCGACCCGGCGCAATTGAATGCCGTGCAGGCGCTCAACTCTTGCGCGCGCGAGTGGGCGAAGTTCAAGGAAAAACGCTCCAACGCGCTCAAGAAGCTGATCAATCGTCTGCCGGTGCCGCGCGGCGTTTACATGTACGGCGGGGTAGGGCGGGGAAAGAGCTTTTTGATGGACTGTTTTTTCAACGCGGTGCCGCTCAAGCGCAAAACCCGTCTGCATTTTCACGAGTTCATGCGCGAGGTGCATCGGGAGCTTGCCAAAATGCAAGGGACTGAGAACCCGCTTGATCTGCTGGCGAAACGCATCTCGAAAAAATACCGCCTGATTTGTTTTGACGAGTTCCATGTCTCCGATGTCACCGATGCGATGATCCTGCACCGCCTGCTCACCGCCCTGTTTGACAACGGCGTCGGTTTTGTCACCACGTCCAACTTCAAGCCCGACGACCTCTATCCCAACGGCTTGCACCGCGTGCGCATCCTGCCGGCGATTGAACTGCTCAAGTCCCGGCTTGAAGTAATCAATGTTGACAATGGCACCGATTACCGTGGCCGCACACTCCAGCAGCTCCAGCTTTACCACACCCCCCTGGGTGAACTTGCCGATGCGGCCATGCTCGATGCCTTTGATCGCCTGGCAGAAACCCACGACGAAGACCCGGTCTTGCATATTGAGGCCCGGAAAATTACTGCCAAACGCAAGGCCGGCGGGCTGGTCTGGTTTGACTTCAAGTCGCTGTGCGGCGGGCCACGCTCGCAAAACGACTACCTTGAAATTGCCACCCAGTTTCATACCGTGCTGCTCAGCGATGTGCCCCAGATGCCACCGCGCATGTCATCCGAGGCGCGGCGCTTTACCTGGCTGGTGGATGTGTTGTACGACCGCCGGGTCAAGCTGATCATGTCGGCCGCCGTACCGGCAGAACAGTTGTACACCGAAGGCCTGATGTCCAACGAATTTGCCCGCACCGTGTCGCGCCTGAGCGAAATGCAGACCATCGAATTTTTGGAACTGGAGCGACGTGAAGTGGATACCCGGCTGACCTGATGTCGGCAGCAACCGGGTCTGTGTTCGCAGTTCGGGCGGCTGCCCAGGTGGCTGCAGGCGCAGTCGTTAACGTGAAATGACTTTCATGTTCGGGGGTCGATGGGGTCCATGAAAGTTAAGCCGGTTTTTCCGCCTGGACATCTGCCAGTGGCTCAATTTTCACCACGGCCAGGGACAAATTGTCGCCCCCACCCTTGGCTCGGCTGCGCGCCTTTTCAATCAGAAACTCGCTGGCATCTCTGGCCGACAGGGTGGCCAGCACCGAGCCGAGTTCCATCTCGTTGAAATAGTGCCAGACACCATCACTGCAAACCAGCAAGGTGTCGCCCGGAGTCAGTTTGGGTATGAAGTCAACATCCAGCGGCGGCTCTTTTTCGGTGCCCAGGCAACCCATCAAAATATTGGAACGCGGGTGAAAGTTGGCTTGCTCGGCGGTCAGCTCCCCCTGGTTGACCAGCGTCTGGACGTAAGAATGATCCAGCGTGCGCTTGACCAGTTGCCGGTCATGAAAGAAATAAATCCGCGAGTCGCCGGCATGCGCCCAGTGGCAGCTTCCGTCCGGATTGATTAAAAAAGTGGCAACCGTGCTGTGCGGTTCTTCTTCAGAGGAAATCGCCGTGAGCTTGATGACGGTGTGGGCTTCGAGTGCCAATTGCCTGAGTGTTTCCACCGGGTCGTCTGATCCGGGTGCGTAGCGTTCAAACAGTTGCCGGGCGGTCAGCATGACCTGGTCAGAGGCCTTGCGGCCACCGCTTCGACCACCCATGCCGTCTGCCAGTATCGCCATCAGGCAGCCTTTGGCACGCGGATGCATCAGCAAGGCGACCTGGTCTTGCTGGTAGTCCCGGTCGCCCTTGTGAATACCGGTGGCGGCCGTGAGTCGGTAACCCTTGGCAGTCATGCACTCACCAAAGTTTCCACCAGGGTTGTGTTCTGGCCTTGAAACCCTGGGTAAGGTACGGGGTTTTGGGATAGTTTTTCTCCAGAATGCGCATGGCATCGTCGCGCATCTGGGGCATGTTCAGGGCATCGTAAGACTTGATCATGATGAACAGGGCTTCTTCAAGCGCCGGGACACCCTGGAATTCGCTGATGGCGGTCTGTGCCCGGTTGATGGCCGCTAGGTAGGCGCCCCGTTCAAAATAATACCGCGCCACATGAACCTCGGATTGCGCCAGCGAATTCACCACATAATTCATACGTTCCCGGGCATCTGGGGTGTAACGAGAGTCCGGATAACGCGCCACCAGTTCCTTGAAAGCGTCAAATGACTCTTTGGCCGCCTTTTGGTCGCGCTCGGACAAGTCTTGCTGGGTGACCGCAGAAAACAAGCCAAGATCGTCGTTGAAATTGACAATGCCCTTGAGATACAGGGCGTAATCCAGCGCCGGGCTGGCCGGGTGCAGCTTCATGAAGCGGTCAAGCGTGGCAACCGCCTGAATCGGATCGCCGTTTTTGTAATGCGCATAGGCCTTGTCGATTTGCGCCTGCTGAGCCAGCGGTGTTCCGGCAGCGCGGCCTTCGAGCTTGTCAAACAGCGTGATCGCCTTGTCGTAGGCCCCAGCGCCGAGTTCGTCTTTGGCCTCGGCATAAATCTTGTTGGGACTCCAGCCAGATGTCGGATCGGCTGGGGTGGATGTACAGGCAGCCAACAACAAAACACCCGCCGCCGACACCAGGCGAAAGACCGTTGATAATTTGTGACCGGGCATGGAGGATATCTTTCTTGAGCAATACCAAACAAATTATATCGATCACCCCTGCTTTAGTGGACTGCGATGCGGTCGAAATGGCCGATAGCGAGTTTGAGCGGCGCGATCTGGTGTTTGGCCCGTGCCATCACAACCAGCGGATTGACCGCGTGCTGGTTGATCTGGTTCCCGAGTTTTCCCGCAGCTATTTGCAGCAGTTGATTGACACAGGCGGTGTCTGGGTGAATGGTAAAGTGGTGGACAAGGCTTCTTTGCGGGTCAAGCTGGCTGATCGCGGCAGCATTGAACTCAGGCCAACACCGCAAAGCCAATCGTTCAAGGCGGAGCAGATGGCGCTGGACCTGGTGTTTCAGGATGAGCATTTGCTGGTGATCAACAAGCCTGCCGGATTGGTGGTGCATCCGGCGCCAGGCAACTGGAGTGGCACTTTGATGAATGGACTGCTGGGTTTTGACCCTTTGGCGTTCACGCTGCCGCGGGCTGGCATTGTTCACCGGCTTGACAAAGACACCAGTGGGTTGATGGTGGTTGCCCGCACGCGCTCGGTGATGGACGCGCTGGTACGCGCCATCGCCGCAAGAGATGTCAGGCGCCAGTACCTGGCCCTGGCACACGGTGCCTGGCGAGGTTCAAGGCTGCGGCAGGTTGACTCGCCCATTGGTCGGGATCCTGCCAATCGATTGCGAATGGCCGTGGTCGATTTGGCACTGCATGGCGGCAAGCTGGCTGTGACAGATTTTGCCTGCCTGGCCGATTTTGAGCGGGGTTGCCTAGTTGAATGTACCTTGCACACCGGCAGAACCCATCAGATCAGGGTCCACATGGCTTCGATTTTGCATCCGCTGGTGGCCGATCCGCTCTACGGTGGCGCCCCGGCTGCGGGCATGCAGCGCCAGGCACTGCATGCTTTCAAGCTGGCTTTTGTCCATCCCGTGACGTTGGCACCGATGGCTTTTGGCGCGCCGATTCCGGCGGATATGCTGTCGGCCCTGGCCCAGTGGGGCCTCAAGTACAATGCATGAGTTTTTTTGACCGGCGCACCAGCCGGGTTTCATACATGTCACCGGGTTCGCCATCCCGGTCGTGACCATGTTGTTGACAAGCTTGTTCGTTTGACGCCAACGGTGTCTTTTTCGGAAATAGACCAATCATGAACACCTTGGATGCCAAGCGCATCCTGGAAACCGCGTTGATATGTTCGTCGCAGCCATTGTGTTTGCGCGACATGCGTGTGCTGCTCGACGATGCCTTGAATCCAGATTCGATCAGGCGGGTGTTGTCAGAATTGCAGAAAGACTGGTCCCAACGCGGCATCGAACTGGTTGCTCTGGCCGGTGGCTGGCGTTTTCAGAGCCGCCCCGAGATGCGCTTGCACCTTGATCGCCTGCATCCTGAAAAACCGCCCCGGTATTCCCGTGCCACGCTGGAGACGTTGGCCATCATCGCCTACAAACAGCCAGTGACACGCGGCGATGTCGAAAACATCCGTGGTGTGGCGGTGAATTCGGTCACGCTCAAACAACTGGAAGATCGGAACTGGATAGAGATCGTCGGTCATCGTGATACCGTTGGCCGCCCGGCGCTGTTTGCCACAACCCGGCAATTTCTGGATGACCTTGGCTTGATTTCTTTGGATCAACTGCCGCTGCTGGAGTCGCCCGCTGATCCATGGACTGCTGTCGAACTTGATTTGGGTGGCGCCACGGTGGACTTGTCGCGCAACCCCAAGACCAATTTTTAGGATATGAACATGAGCGATAACCTGACCGGGTCTGAGGCGCAAATTGACGGAGACATACGCTTTGAAGATGTTGTTTCAGGGCAATTTGATGCCGAGGAAAGCAAGCCTGAGAGTTCACCACAAAAGCGGGTGCTGCAGCCACAACCTGATTCGCCCAAATTGCACAAGGTACTGGCCCAGGCCGGCATGGGGTCACGGCTGGAGATGGAGCAACTGATCGTGGCGGGGCGAATTACCGTCAACAATGAACCGGCGCACATTGGCCAGCGTGTGCAATATGGTGACCACGTCAAAGTCAATGGCAAACCGATTCGCCTTCGTGTAGCACCGCCACCGGCGCGCGTGATTGCCTATCACAAGCCTGCCGGAGAGGTGGTCAGCCATGATGATCCACAAAATCGCCCAACTGTTTTTCGCAAGCTGCCCAAACTTTTTCAGGGCAAGTGGCAGTCGGTGGGGCGTCTTGACCTCAACACCGAAGGTTTGTTGCTGTTTACCAGCTCGGGTGAGTTGGCCAACAATTTGATGCATCCCCGTTTTGGGCTGGAGCGGGAATATGCGGTACGCGTGCTGGGCGCGCTGAACCAGGACGAAAAGAGCAGGCTCCTTCAAGGCGTGCAACTTGATGATGGTTTGGCCCAGTTTGGCACTATCGAGGAAGGCGGCGGCGAGGGTGCCAACTGCTGGTATCGGGTCACTATTTCAGAGGGACGCAATCGCGAGGTGCGGCGCATGCTGGAGGCGATCGGCCATGCGGTCAGTCGGCTGATCCGCATCCGTTATGGCGCCATGGTGTTGCCGCGTGGCTTGAAGCGTGGTGCCTGGATGGAACTTGATGAGGCAGATATTCGCTCACTGACCCGTGCAGCGAATTTGCCGATCTCCCAACATCAGGCTGGCAAACACCAATTGCCGCAGTCGCCACGAGCCATCCGGGGTTCTGGCAAGCCAATGGCAGGCCGAGTGCCGGGCGCGCGCATTCCATCATCGCGAACCGGCGAGTCAACCGCCAGCCAGCCAGATCCGATGAAAACGTCGCTGGGTTATATTGGTGCAGACAGTTTCTCGCGGCAGCGGCAAGAGGCTGGCAAGAAACACGGTGCTGGCTCTGGTTCATCGGGTGCGCGTCGCATACCTGGCAGAGGCCGCTGATTCAATTGGCCGCTGGTACTTGAAATGCACCATGTTGGTCACATTTTCAGTGGGTTCACAAGCAAAGGTTCAGGGTAAAATTGCGGGCTTTGGCCGTGGCGTCAAAAATTCATTGTTGCTTAAGGAAAAAACATGACTATCGAAAAAACTCTCTCAATCATCAAGCCTGATGCAGTTGCAAAAAACGTCATTGGGAAAATCTATGCGCGCTTTGAGGCTGCTGGCCTGAAGGTGATCGCCGCCAAGATGGTGCATTTGTCGCGTGGCGATGCCGAGGCCTTTTATGCGGTTCACAAGGCCCGTCCTTTTTTCAAGGATCTGGTCGATTTCATGATCTCTGGCCCGATCATGATTCAGGCGCTCGAAGGCGAAAACGCGATTTTGAAAAATCGTGAACTAATGGGTGCGACTGACCCGAAGAAGGCAGAGCCCGGCACGATTCGCGCTGATTTTGCCGACAGCATCGATGCCAATGCGGTTCATGGCTCCGACGCTGCCGAAACCGCCGCAGTCGAGATAGCGTTCTTTTTCCCGGGCATGAACGTCTATTCACGCTAACACTGTTGTATGACGGTCAACCTGCTCGACTACGAGCGCGAGAGCTTGGCCGTTTTTTGCGAGGGGCTGGGGGAAAAGCGATTTCGTGCCACCCAACTGTTTCGCTGGATTCACCAAAAGGGTGCTCGAGAATTTGATGAGATGACAGATTTGGCCAGGTCCCTGCGCGAAAAGCTCAAGGTTCGGGCGTATGTCAAGCCGCTTGATGTCGTTTCACGGCATGTTTCATCGGATGGCACCACAAAATGGCTGTTTGATGTGGGTGACGGCAATGCGGTGGAGACCGTGTACATCCCGGAGCACGACCGTGGCACGCTCTGTGTGTCGTCTCAGGCGGGTTGCGCGGTTGGTTGCCGGTTTTGTTCGACGGGCCATCAAGGGTTCAGCCGAAATTTGAAAGCTGGCGAAATCATTGCGCAACTTTGGTTTGCCGAGCATTTTTTGCGCCAGCAAACGGGCCGTGACGAGCGGGTCATTTCCAATGTCGTGATGATGGGCATGGGCGAGCCGCTGCAAAACTACACAGAATTGATCCCTGCATTGCAAGCGATGCTCGATGATCATGGCTATGGGCTGTCCCGCAGACGGGTTACCGTGTCCACTTCGGGTGTTGTTCCCATGATTGATCGCTTGGGAGCAGATTGTCCGGTGGCTTTGGCGGTATCGCTGCACGCGCCCAATGACAGCTTGCGGGATCAGCTTGTTCCCTTGAATATCAAATACCCGCTGGAACAGTTATTTTCGGCCTGCGTCCGTTACCTTGATCATGCGCCGCGCGATTTCATCACCTTCGAGTATTGCATGCTTGCGGGTGTCAACGATCAGATTGAGCATGCACGCGAAATCGTCGGCCTGGTCAGCCGGCACGGTGGCGGCAAAACGTGGTGCAAGTTCAATTTGATTCCATTTAATCCTTTTCCTGCATCTGGATTACAACGTTCCGGGCCAGATCAGATCGCCGTATTTGCGAAAATTCTTTGTGATGCTGGCATCACGACGACTTTGCGAAAGACACGCGGTGATGACATTGATGCGGCTTGCGGCCAATTGGCAGGTGATGTCAAGGACCGGACCCGGGTGGTCGAGCGGATGGCGCGTCAGCGCACAGTGATGTTTCAGCCAATGCGTCCATTTAATGACAAGACAGAAAAGGTCTAGGCCATGAACGAGACCCTCCTTCACAAGCTTTCAATGAAATTCCTTACATTCTGGTGTGTTGTATTCCTGTTGGGTGCCGCCGCATTGTCCGGTTGTGCCCACAAGGCAGATGTGGCAGGCGCAACTGCCGGGCGAGGTGAAATGGTGACAGAGTCCGATGAGTCGGGGGAACGTAAGCGTGCTCGTATTCGAATCGAGTTGGCGCTTGGCTATTTTGAACAGGGCAAACCCACCATTGCGCTCGATGAAATCAAGCAGGCGATCATCGCCGACCCCACTTTTGCAGATGCCTACAGTTTGCGCGGCCTGATTTACATGCGATTGAACGACTATGCCATTGCGGAGGAGAGTTTTAACAAGGCCTTGTCGATTAATCCCAAAGGTTCTGACGTGCTGCACAACCTTGGCTGGCTCAAGTGTCAGCAAGCTGATTACGCCCAGGCATTCGCTCTTTTTGCGCGCGCATTGGCTGATCCGCAGTACGGTGAAAGAGCCAAGACATTCAGGGCGTTGGGCTTATGCCAGGAGCGTGATGGCAAGCTGGGCGAGGCCGAGTCAAGCTTGCTCAAATCGTACGAGTACGATGCCGCCAACCCGGTGACCGGTTACAACCTGGCCAATATTCTCTACAAAAAAAGGGACTATTTGCGCGCACAGTTTTACATTCGCCGTTTGAACAACAGCGAGCTTGCGAACGCCGAGTCGCTTTGGCTAGGCATCAAGGTCGAAAAACGCTTGTCCAATCTGGATGCGCTAGCGCAGCTTGCCACCCAGTTGGAAAAGCGATTTCCCCAGTCTCCAGAGACGGCACTGTATCGCCGGGGAGCTTTTGATGAGTGAGGTACCTGATAAAGATGTCACGCTGCATCCGGCCCCGATGACGGCAAGCACCGGGGCTGGTGCCTTGCTGCGAGCCGCACGCGAGGCACAGGGTTTGCACATCACGGCGCTGGCGGTTACTTTGAAAGTTCCTGTCAATAAACTCGAAGCACTTGAGGCTGACAGGTTCGATCTTCTGCCTGACATTGTCTTTGTTCGGGCGCTGGCATTGAGCGTGTGCCGAATCTTGAAGATTGATGCTGCACCCGTGATGCTTGGCTTGCCGCAATTGCAGACCCCACGGATTAAAACGGATGAGTCGGGGTTGAATACTTCCTTCAAGCCAGACCGTGGGGGCTTGATCAGTGCAAGAATGACACAGTTCTTGAATCCCGCAGGCATTGTGGTGCTGGTTTTATTGGTGGCAATTGTGGTTGTTTTTTTATGGCCAGCCAAACCATCGGAAGATGACGCGTTGGTGACTGGCAATCGGGCTGGACCGGAACCTGTGCTGGCATCATCTCAAGCCGAAGTTCCTGTCGAAAGCGGTCCGGTAAAGCTGTCGCCATTGACGATTACCGAGCCGGTCAGATTGGCTGAAAATGCCACTTCACATGCTGGTGCAGTCAGTGCCGCTGCTGTCTCAATGGCCGCACCCCATGATTCGGCCACCAGTTTTCCGGCAGTGGCACCATTGCAGCCGCCGGTTCTTGGCTTGCAAGCGCGTGGAGAGTCCTGGGTTGAGGTGATTGATGCAAATGGTGCTGCGCAACTTCGCAAGGTCGTCGCTGATGGTGAACGGTTTCAGTTATCAGGTGTGTTGCCGCTTTCTGTTGTGGTGGGACGTGCTGATATGGTTTCGGTATCCATTCGTGGCCAGCCTTTTGATCTGGCTGCGGTTTCCAAAGACAATGTTGCGCGATTTGAGGTGAAGTAATGCAGACATCACAACCCGTGGCTTCGGCTTGTCCGCTGCCTGGAAAGTCGCGCCAGGCAAGGGTTGTCTGGGGCGATCGTGTGCTCACGGTTGGCGGCGGCGCGCCGGTGCGTGTTCAATCCATGACCAACTCGGATACCGTAGATGTCATCGGTACCGCAATTCAGGTCAAGCAACTGGCTTTGGCCGGATCGGAGATGGTTCGGCTGACCGTCAACACGCCCGAAGCCGCACAGGCGGTGGCGCTGATTCGGGAGCAGCTTGATCGCATGGGCATTGACGTGCCGTTGATTGGCGATTTTCATTACAACGGTCATCGTTTGCTGACCGATTTTCCACAGTGCGCGCAAGCGCTGTCCAAATACCGAATCAACCCAGGCAATGTTGGCAAGGGTGACAAGCACGACGTGCAGTTCGGCTTGATGATCGAAGCCGCCCTGCGTTGGGACAAGCCGATCCGCATCGGTGTCAACTGGGGCAGTCTGGATCAAGAGTTGCTTGCTGACTTGATGGATCAAAACAACCGCAGAGTCACGCCATGGAATGCCAGATCGGTCATGTACGAGGCCTTGATATCGTCTGCCATCGAGTCCGCTGGACGGGCGGTTGAAATGGGCATGGACCCGAACCAGATTATTCTGTCGTGCAAGGTCAGCGGGGTTCAGGATTTGATCTCGGTCTATCGCGAACTGGCCAAGCGCTGTGATTACGCCTTGCATTTGGGGCTGACAGAGGCAGGCATGGGTGTCAAGGGTGCTGTGGCTTCGGCTGCCGCAATATCGATTTTGCTGCAGGAAGGTATTGGTGACACGATTCGGGTGTCTCTGACACCGCAGCCGGGTGAATCGCGTACCCAAGAAGTGCTGATCGCCACCGAGTTACTGCAGGCACTTGAACTGCGGTCATTTGTTCCCAGTGTGACAGCCTGCCCTGGCTGTGGCCGGACAACCAGCACCACGTTTCAGGAATTGACCAAGCAAATTGAAGATTTTTTGCGTTTTCAGATGCCACTGTGGCGCGACAGGTATCCGGGCGTGGAGAAAATGAAAGTTGCGGTGATGGGATGTATTGTGAATGGCCCGGGCGAGAGTCGGCAGGCAGATATCGGTATCAGCTTGCCAGGCACCGGCGAGGCTCCGGCTGCGCCGGTGTTCATTGACGGCGAAAAGCGAATGACCTTGCGCGGCGAGAACATTGCCGGGGATTTTCAGGCAATTGTTGAGAATTATGTGGAAAAGCGCTTTGGCTTGCGTGAAGCGTTCACGGTTTGACGCGTGAACTGATGACTGAAAAAATGACTGCTCCCAAAATTGACAGGCTGACCGCTGTCAAAGGCATGAATGACTTGTTGCCGCCAGATTCTGCGGCTGTGGAGTGGCTTGAGCACAAGGTACGCGCCTTGATGGCGCGATATGCTTATCGCAACATACGCACGCCGATTGTTGAACGAACCCCTTTGTTTGTCAGAGGACTTGGCGAAGTCACCGACATTGTTGAAAAGGAGATGTACTGTTTTGAAGATCGGCTCAATGGCGATGCCTTGACCTTGCGACCTGAAGCAACGGCGGGTGTGGTTCGTGCGGCGATTGAACACGCCATGCTTTACGATGGACCGAAACGACTCTATTATCTGGGACCGATGTTTCGGCACGAGCGTCCGCAGAAAGGCCGCTACCGGCAGTTTGATCAGATTGGTGCCGAGGCGCTCGGATTTTCCGGTGCAGAAGTGGATGCCGAACTGATTCTGATGGCGACCGCCTTATGGCAGGAGATCGGTTTGACCGATGTCCGGCTTGAGATCAACAGTCTGGGTCAACCTGATGAAAGACTGGCGCATCGCCAGGCACTTATCGCTTATTTTGAGCAACATCTGGCGGTGCTGGATGAAGATGCTCGTCGTCGCCTGCATGGCAACCCCTTGAGAATTCTGGACACGAAGAATCCGCACATGCAGACAATGGTTGAAGCCGCACCGCAATTGCTGGATTGTCTCGGCAAGGGTTCACTGGCACACTTCAATGCATTGAAATCAATCCTTGATGCCAACGGTGTGGCTTACCGCATTAATCACAGGCTGGTACGGGGTATGGATTACTACAACCTGACGGTCTTTGAGTTTGTCACCGATCGGCTGGGAGCACAGGGTACCGTCTGCGCCGGTGGTCGTTATGACTATTTGTTTGAGCAGTTGAGTGGCAAACCCACTCCCGCTGTCGGCTGGGCTTTGGGGGTTGATCGGGTATTGGAGTTGGCCAGGACTTCCGGCATTGGGCCGGTCAACCCGGTGCCGGATGCCTACGCCATCGTTGCTGACATAACGGCCATGCCGATGGTTCTTGCAGTGTTGCAAACCGTGCGTTCACTGGGTGTCAGCGTACAGATGCACACCAGCGCGTCAGATCTGATGGGCAGCATGAAAAGTCAATTCAAGCGTGCGGATGCCAGTGGTGCGCGTTTTGCCCTGGTTTTTGGTTCGGATGAAGTGAGCGCGCAGCAAGTGACCATCAAACCTCTTCGTGATGCGGGATCGGCGCAAATCACATGTGCGTTGTCGGATATTGCGTTGTGGGCACCAACCCTACAATCCTCGATTTAACAATTTCATCCCATGGCAAATCATCTCGATCTTGAAGAACAAGAGCAGCTTGATCAGATCAAGCATTTCTGGCAACAGTACGGCAACGCCATCACTTGGGCGCTGATTGTGGTGTTGGCCGGTTTTGCCAGTTGGAATTTTTATCAATATTGGCAACGCAATCAAGCCACTCAGGCGGCTGCGCTGTTTGATGAGGTCGAACGGTCGGTTCAGTCGGCTGATCCTGCAAAAGTTGATCGTGTTTTTGTCGAAATGAAGGATCGGTTTGCATCCACCATTTATGCCCAACAGTCGGCCTTGCTGGTTGCCAGAATGTATGTTGACATGGGCAAAATGGATGTCGCCCTGGCCGCGCTCACCTGGGTTGCCGAGCAATCGGTCGATGCGGGCTACCAAGCCTTGGCCCGGCTTCGGATGACTGCGATTTTGATGGAGTCAAAGGAATATGATGCTGCCAAGAAGCTGCTGGATGGTGCTTTTCCTGCCAGCTTTGCCGCATTGGTGGCGGACCGCAAGGGCGACATCATGGCCCTGAAATCGGACAAGAAACAGGCCATTGCGGAGTATGAAAAGGCCTACCAATTGCTGGATTCGCGCAATGAGTACCGTCGTCTGGTTGAAGTCAAACTCAATGCCATGGGTGTGGATGTGCAAGGGCGTGAGCAGGTGGCCTTGGCCTCCGGGAAGCAGTGACATGGTCAATAATTTCGTTGTTCGTTTATTTCAAGCCTGTTTGGCAGGCGCGGTGTTGGCTTGGCTGGTTGCATGTTCCGGTGGACCGACCAGGCACAGCGTTGCTGATCTGGGTCCAGATCCGGCCTTGCTGGGCATCCGTTCGGTCTGGACCAGCAATCTGGGTGTCGTTGATTTCCCGCTTGAAATTAAGGTGAAGAATAACGCGCTGGTGATTGCCAGTTCGGACGGATCGGTCGCGTCACTTGATGCACGCACTGGCGCGGCCCTGTGGCGGTTGAATGTAGGTGGTGCGATTGCAGCCGGTGTGGGTAGTGACGGGCAGTACGCTGCCGTGGTGACTCGCGGCAATGAGCTAGTGGTGCTTGAAGCCGGTCGCGAATTGTGGCGAACCCGTTTGACGGCGCAGGTTTTCACATCACCGCTGGTTGCTGGTGCGCGTGTGTTTGTACTGGGTGCAGATCGTACGCTTTCTGCTTTTGATGCCCAGACTGGGCGCAAGATATGGCAAAACCAGCGTCCGGGCGAGGCACTTGTGCTACGCCAGGCCGGTGTATTGATACCGGTACAAAATACCTTGGTCGCCGGCTCGTCGGGTCGGCTCCTTGGTTTGAACCCCTTGACCGGTGCCGTGCTTTGGGATGCCGCCATTGCCACGCCACGTGGCACCAACGACATCGAACGGCTGGTTGATTTGGTGGCGGGTGTCAGCCGCGATGCCGATGTGGTCTGTGTGCGTGCATTTCAGGCGGCTGCAGGATGTGTCGAAACAGTGCGCGGCAAGGTCATCTGGCGTCATGCAGCATCGGGTTCGGTCGGGTTGCACGGTGACGACAAGCAGGTTTATGGTGCCGAGAGTGACGGTCGCGTGCTGGCCTGGCGCAGGGCGGACGGTGAACAGGTCTGGGAAATGGATCGTTTGCGCAATCGTCAATTGAGCGCACCGCTGCTGCTTGGCCGCTCCATCGTAGTGGGTGACGACATCGGACTGGTTCACCTGATTTCTCGCTCCGATGGCAGCTTGCTGGCCCGACTTGCGACCGATGGGTCTGCCATCGCGGCCACACCGGCCGTGGCTGATGGCACGCTGGTGGTGGTCACGCGCAAGGGCGGCGTATTTGGCTTTTTGCCTGAATGATACGGCTTGGCTCACGAAACGATTGACCACAATGAAACCCGTCATGGCCTTGATCGGCCGTCCCAACGTAGGCAAATCGACACTTTTTAACAGGCTGACCAAATCGCGTGATGCCATCGTGGCCGATTTCTCCGGACTGACCCGGGACCGGCACTACGGGAACGGAAAACAGGGCAAGCACGAGTTCATTGTTATTGATACCGGGGGCTTCGAGCCTGACGCAGCCAGTGGCATTTACAAGGAAATGGCCAAACAAACCCGTCAGGCGGTGGCTGAAGCCGACGTGGTGATCTTTGTCGTGGATGCGCGTGGCGGTGTTTCAGCGCAGGACCATGACATTGCCAACTACCTGCGTCGCCTGGGCAAGCCTTGTGTACTGGTTGCGAACAAGGCTGAAGGGATGCCTGAAGGGATGCCGCTGGTCGAGTTTTATGAGCTTGGTCTGGGCGAGGTTTTCCCGGTGTCCGCAGCGCATGGCCAAGGAATTCGCGCCTTGGTTGATCGTGCGCTGGATCCGTTGAACTTGCCAGACGATGAGACCGAGCCAGAAGACCAGCCTGGAGTCATCAAACTGGCAGTTGCTGGTCGTCCCAATGTTGGAAAATCGACCTTGATCAATGTCTGGCTGGGGGAGGAGCGGCTGGTGGCTTTCGATCTGCCGGGCACTACGCGCGATGCGATATCTGTTCCCTTTGAACACCATGGCCAGAAGTTTGAATTGATCGATACCGCTGGTTTGCGTCGGCGCGGCAAGGTGTTTGAGGCCATCGAGAAGTTTTCTGTCGTCAAAACCCTGCAAGCTATTGAGTCAGCCCATGTAGTTTTGCTGCTGATTGACGCCACCCAGGGTGTCACTGACCAGGACGCGCACATCGCTGGTTATATTCTTGAAAATGGTCGGGCCGTTGTGTTGGCCATCAACAAGTGGGATGCGGTTGATGAGTACCAGCGCGAACTGGTCAAGCGGTCGATTGAAACCAGGCTGGCGTTTTTGAAGTTTGCCAACATGCATTTGATATCGGCACAAAAGCGCCAGGGGCTTGGTCCTTTATGGGCATCCATTTCACAAGCCTACAAGGCGGCCACCTGCAAGATGTCAACGCCGGTTTTGACCCGCTTGTTGCTTGAGTCGGTGCAATTTCAGAGCCCCAAGCGGTCTGGCATGTTTCGCCCAAAGTTGCGTTATGCCCACCAAGGCGGCATGAATCCACCAGTGATCGTGATTCACGGCAATTCATTGGAGCATGTCACCGAGGCTTACAAGCGTTTTCTGGAGGGGCGTTTCCGCAAGGAATTTGACTTGGCGGGCACCCCTCTTCGAATCGAGTTGAAGACATCGAACAATCCTTTCGCAGAAAAAGCAGGCTAAGTCCAGACCAGCACCTGCTGCTGCAAAATTATTGCGGGAATCCGACTGCTCGCAAAAATTCGCCAGATGTCTGTGGTATCGTCAGCGCTTCTTAAATTATCCGAACACGGAGAATATCGTGAGCAACAAAGGCCAATTACTACAAGATCCGTTTCTGAACACTTTGCGTCGGGAACATGTGCCTGTATCTATTTACTTGGTGAACGGCATCAAGTTGCAAGGGCAGATCGAGTCGTTCGATCAGTATGTGGTGTTGCTTCGCAATACCGTTACACAAATGGTTTACAAACACGCCATTTCAACCATTGTTCCGGGTCGCGCCGTCAATTTCTCGGCGGCTGAGGGTGACCAACCTGGCTCAGCCTGATGCCCAAGGCGTAGCCGCTTTGCTGGTCGGGGTTGACTTTGGTCTTCCCCGTTTTGATGACAAGCTGGAAGAACTTGGTCTGCTGGCCCAGACGGCAGGGCTTCGCCCGGTCGCCTGGGTGACTTGCAAGCGGCGGGCACCCGACGCAGCCCTCTTCATTGGCAGCGGCAAAGCTGACGAAATCAAGCAGATGGCCATCGGGCTGGGCGTGCAAGAGATCCTGTTCGACCAGAACTTGAGCCCGGCACAGCAACGCAACCTTGAACGCCATCTTGAACTGCCGGTGAATGACCGGACCCTGTTGATTCTCGAAATATTCGGGCAAAGGGCACGCAGTCACGAAGGCAAGTTGCAGGTTGAGTTGGCTCGTTTGCAGTACCTGAGCACGCGCCTGGTGCGCCGCTGGTCGCACCTGGAGCGCCAAAGTGGCGGCATCGGCATGCGTGGTGGGCCAGGTGAAACCCAAATCGAACTTGATCGCCGAATGATCGGTGACAGCATCAAGCGCACCAAAGAGCGCCTGGTCAAGGTCAAGCGCCAGCGGCAAACTCAGCGCAAACAGCGTGAGCGCCGCGATGCCTTCAATATCTCGCTCGTCGGCTACACCAATGCCGGCAAGTCCACCCTGTTCAATGCCCTGGTCAAGGCGCGTGCCTATGCCGCAGATCAGCTCTTTGCCACGCTTGACACTACAACGCGTCAGCTCTATCTTGGTGAGTTCGGGCGCGTGATTTCCCTGTCGGACACGGTGGGCTTCATTCGTGACTTGCCGCATGGTTTGATTGATGCGTTTCAGGCCACCTTGCAAGAGGCGGTGGATGCTGACTTGCTGCTGCATGTGGTGGACTTTTCTAGTCCCAACTATATTGAACAAATCGACGAGGTACAGCGGGTACTGGCCGAGATTGGTGCCAGCGACATTCCGCAGGTGCTGGTTTTCAACAAGATCGATCTGGTCGCGCCAGACCATCGGCCTGCCGTGCTGCGCGATGATTATGAGCTTGAGGGCAGGCCGACGCCGCGTGTTTTCCTGAGCGCTCGGCAAGGTGATGGTGTGGCGAGTTTGCGTGCCGTGCTGGCCGACAAACTGCTGGCTGTGCAAGCGTTGGCCGCGTCGCTGCATTTCCCTGTGAGCCGTGAGGCTGACGTTTGATTCGGCACAATCGGCATTCATTAGACAAGAGTTGATTCGATGAAACTTCAATTACCCGCATTCAGTTTGGTATGGTTGCCGCAGCGACTCAAGGGAATGTTCAACCTCAATGACCCGCGCTGGGGACGCTCGGACGATAAGCCTGCCGACAATGCAAGTGGCAATGCGGATCGCCCGGATGCCAGCCCATCGGAGTTGCCACCCAGAGCGAATGATGAGCGCAGACCAAGACCGGGACCTAATCAGGGGCCGCCAGACCTCGACGAACTGTGGCGCGATTTCAACCGCAAGCTTGGGGGTCTGTTTGGCAACACCAAAGGCGGCGGGCGTGGCAAGCCGCCTGGCAACGGGCAGGGGGGCGGCGGCGGTGGTTCGGGCGGTTTTCAGCCCGACATGAAAAACGCCGGCATTGGTGCCAGTCTGGTGGTTGCGGTGGCGGTATTGATCTGGCTCGGTACCGGTTTTTTCATTGTGCAAGAAGGCCAGCAGGCTGTGATCACCCAGTTTGGCAAGTACAACGCCACGGTTGGCGCCGGTTTCAATTGGCGCCTGCCATACCCGATCCAGCGCCATGAACTGATTTTTGTCACCCAAATCCGCTCGGTCGATGTGGGCCGCGATACCGTGATCAAGGCCACCGGCTTGCGTGAATCAGCCATGTTGACCGAAGACGAAAACATTGTCGAGATCAAGTTTGCCGTGCAATACCGACTGAGCGATGCACGCGCCTTTTTGTTTGAGAGCAAAAACCCGGCCGATGCCGTGGTCCAGGCGGCTGAAACAGCGGTGCGTGAAGTGGTTGGCAAGATGCGTATGGACAGCGCCTTGTCTGATGAGCGTGACCAGATCGCCCCGCGGGTGCGGGCCTTGATGCAGAAAATTCTCGACCGCTACAAGGTGGGGATTGAAGTGGTCGGCATCAATTTGCAGCAGGGTGGTGTGCGCCCGCCTGAACAGGTGCAGGCCGCGTTTGATGATGTTCTCAAAGCCGGGCAAGAGCGTGAACGTGCCAAGAACGAGGCACAGGCCTATGCCAATGACGTGATTCCGCGTGCTGTTGGTGCGGCATCCCGGCTTAAGGAAGAGGCCGATGCCTACAAGGCGCGGATTGTGGCGCAGGCGCAAGGTGATTCCCAGCGTTTCAAGTCGGTGCTCGCTGAATACCAGAAGGCGCCACAGGTCACTCGTGACCGCATGTACATCGATGCCATGCAGCAGGTGTACAGCAGTGTCACCAAGGTCATGATTGACTCGCGTCAGGGCTCCAATCTGTTGTACCTGCCGCTTGACAAGATCATCCAGATGACCGGCTTGGTGACTGACGACTTGGCGCCTGCGCCAGTTGCAGCGCCCAGCGCGGCAGCCGTGGTAGCCAATGGGGCTGCAGCACCAGTGGATGCGCGCGCTCGTGATGCTGTGCGCAGCCGCACGCGTGAAACCCGCTAGGAGATACCCCATGAATCGGCTAGGTTTTATTGTTTCGAGCATTCTTTTTGCATTGGCGATCGCCAGTTCTACCCTGTTTGTGGTGGATCAACGTCAATTTGGCGTGATTTTTGCCCTCGGGCAAATCAAGGAGGTCATCACCGAACCCGGCTTGAACTTCAAGCTGCCGCCACCGTTCCAGAACGTGTCCTATATCGACAAGCGCTTGTTGACGCTAGACAGCACCGACAACGAGCCGGTGCTCACGGCAGAAAAGCAGCGGGTGGTGATTGACTGGTATGTGCGCTGGCGCATTTCCGAGCCGACTGAGTACATCCGCAACGTCGGTACCACCGAAGCCGCCGGCGCCAGCCAGCTCAACCGTGTGGTGCGCAATGCTTTTCAGGAAGAAATCAACAAGCGGACCGTCAAGGAACTGCTGTCGGCCAAGCGCGAAGCCCTGATGGAAGATGTCAAAGGTGAGGTATTGGGACAGGTGCGTGGCGCCAAACCCTGGGGTGTTGACGTGATTGATGTGCGCATCACCCGGGTCGATTATGTTGATGCCATCACCGAGTCGGTGTATCGCCGCATGGAGGCCGAGCGTAAGCGCGTTGCCAACGAATTGCGATCTACCGGTGCCGCCGAAGGTGAAAAAATCCGCGCCGATGCAGACCGCCAGCGTGAGGTGGCGGTGGCCAACGCTTACCGCGATGCGCAAAAGATCAAGGGTGAAGGTGATGCCGAGGCAGCCCGAACCTATTCGGAAGCTTTTGGCCGTGATGCGCAATTTGCCCAGTTTTACCGCAGTCTGGATGCCTACAAGGCCAGCTTCGCCAAGAAGAGTGACGTGATGGTGCTTGACCCGAGCAGCTCCGAGTTCTTCAGGACGCTGCGTGGTGCCGCCCCGGCTGGCCCTGCCGTCAGCAAAAAATAGCGTGGAACCAGGTTTGGACAACACCACCTTCTGGCTGGCCATCGCCCTGGTGCTGGTGGTTGAAGGGTTTATGCCATTTGTCTCGCCTGCCACCTGGCGCAAGACCTTCCTGCAAATTTTGCAGCTCAGCGACGGGCAGTTGCGTTTTTTTGGCCTGTGCAGTCTGGGACTGGGCGTTGCGTTGATTTGGTGGCTGTCGTGATGAAATCCGCCGGTTTAGCCCGGTAAAATCGCCGTTTTAACAGCCCTCCAAAATCACATGTCTGCTTGGGTCCTGCCGGATCACATTGCCGATGTCTTGCCGTCCGAAGCGCGGCACATCGAAGAATTGCGTCGAGATCTGCTGGACATGGCGCGTTGTTATGGCTATGAACTGGTCATGCCGCCGTTGCTGGAACATCTTGAGTCGTTGCTGACCGGTGCTGGCGAAACGCTGGATTTGCAAACTTTCAAGCTTGTCGATCAACTCTCGGGTCGTATGCTGGGGCTGCGTGCCGACAGCACACCCCAGGTCGCTCGCATTGACGCCCACCTGCTCAACCGCAGTGGCGTGACCCGGCTGTGTTATTGCGGCCCGGTGTTGCACACCCGCCCCGGCGCACCGCATGCCAGCCGTGAGCCGCTGCAATTGGGTGCCGAGATTTACGGCCATGCGGGTCTGGAGGCCGACATTGAGGTGCTGACACTGGCGCTCGATTGCCTCAAGGCCGCTCAAGTGCAGGCACCGAGTGTTGATCTGGCCGATGCCCGGCTGGTCAAGACCATGCTGGGGGGCGTGCTGACCAATCCGGTCAAGCTTGCCGCCCTGTACGCAGCGCTGGCCGCCAAAGACAGCCCGGAACTGATCAGCCTGACGCGCGACATGCCGGTCCAGGTGCGCCAGGGGCTGCTGGCGCTGGTCCAACTGTATGGCGATGAAGCCGTGTTGATTGAGGCCGAAAAAGTGCTCCAGCCCTTGCCTGGCGTGTGTGAAGTGCTACAAAACTTAAAGTTTTTGGCGAGTTGCCTGAAGCCTGTAAAGGTCACTTTTGATCTGGCTGATCTGCGCGGATACGCCTACTACACCGGCGCACGTTTTGCCATTTACGCACCCGCCGGCAGTGATGCGCTGGCACGTGGTGGCCGTTATGACGAGGTCGGGGCGGTGTTTGGCCGCAACCGGCCGGCGGCCGGCTTCAGCCTCGACCTGAAGGCGCTGGTGGCAGCGGTCAACTCCCGTCCACTGCAAGCAGCCATTCGTGCCCCCTGGCGCGACGATGCCGGGCTGGCGGCTGCCGTTGCCGCCTTGCGCCGACGCGGCGAAATCGTCATGCGCGTGTTGCCCGGCCACGAAGCGCAAGTTGATGAATTCCATTGCGACCGTCAACTGATTGAAGTTGCCGGGCAATGGCTTGTGCAAGCCATCTGATTGAGAGAAACAAAACACAATGACTGCGATCAAAGGACGTAATGTGGTGGTCGTTGGCACCCAATGGGGCGACGAGGGCAAGGGCAAGCTGGTTGATTGGCTGACCGAAAGCGCCCAGGGTGTGGTGCGTTTTCAGGGTGGTCACAACGCCGGCCACACGATTGTCATCAATGGCGTTAAAACCGCCTTGCACCTGATTCCAAGCGGCATCATGCGCCCGGGTGTCAAGTGTTACATCGGCAACGGTGTGGTGTTGTCGGCGGCCAAGCTATTTGATGAAATTGCCGGTCTTGAAAAAGTGGGCGTTGAATTGCGCACGCGCTTGCGCGTGAGCGAAGCCTGTCCGCTGATTTTGCCGTTTCACGCTGCGCTGGATGTGGCCCGCGAGGCGGCCCGCGAACAAGGCGGCAGCGAAAAAATTGGCACCACCGGTCGTGGCATCGGCCCGGCTTACGAAGACAAGGTCGCCCGGCGTGCGCTACGCGTGCAAGACCTCAAGTACCCCGAGCGGTTTGCCGGCAAATTGCGCGATTTGCTGGCCTTGCACAACCATGTACTGACCACTTATCTGGGCTCCAGAAGTTTTGATTTTGGCCCGGTGCTGGCCGCATACATGCATGACGGCGAAGTGCAGTTTCAGGCAGTTTATGACGAGGCGATGCGCCACGCCGAGTTGCTCAAGCCGATGATGGCCGATGTCTCGCGCGAGCTTAATGATGCCCATCTGAACGGTGAAAACCTGTTGTTTGAAGGTGCCCAGGGTACGCTGCTTGATGTTGATCACGGTACCTACCCGTTTGTCACTTCCAGCAACTGTGTGGCGGGCAATGCGGCTGCCGGTGCCGGGGTTGGCCCTGGCCTGTTGCATTACGTGCTGGGCATTACCAAGGCCTACTGCACCCGTGTCGGTGGCGGGCCGTTCCCGACCGAGCTGGACTGGGACGTGCCTGGCAC
Source organism: uncultured beta proteobacterium (assembly GCA_903873485.1). GTDB lineage: Bacteria > Pseudomonadota > Gammaproteobacteria > Burkholderiales > Burkholderiaceae_C > Rhodoferax. The sequence goes on from CAIQOO010000235.1 coordinate 75,216, forward strand.
GCCGGGTTACCACATGAGTACCGTGGGGGCTGAAAAAGGCGTCACCACCGGGCGCAGCCGCCGCTGTGGCTGGTTTGATGCAGCACTGCTCAAACGCTCCGCCCAAGTCAATGGTCTCACGGGCTTGTGCATCACCAAGCTCGATGTGCTCGATGGCCTGAAAGAACTGCTGTTATGCACGGGTTACCAGCTTGATGGCGCGCTGACCGACATCCTGCCGATGGGTGCAGATGACATTGCGCGCTGCCAGCCGGTCTATGAAACCCTGGCCGGCTGGAGTGACAGCACTGTGGGCATCACCCAATACGACCGGCTGCCCACTGCGGCGCGCCTGTATTTGCAGCGTATCGAGCAGGTCACCGGGGTGCCCATCCATCTCGTTTCGACCAGCCCGGATCGTGACCACACCATCATGATGCACCACCCTTTTCTGGCTGATTGAGGCCGCAGCCAGGCTACCGTCGTCTTTCGATGGTTATATGGAAAAACAGGCTCCAGCCCTTGTCCCTATTGCGTAGCTAGCTATTTATTCAGGAGTAAATTGATGTTGACAGAAGACGGCAAACACCTGTATGTGAGTTATGACGAATACAACAACCTGATTGAAAAACTGACCATCAAGGTGTTTCAGTCGGGCTGGCAGTTCGACATCATTTTGTGCCTGGCGCGCGGTGGCATGCGCCCGGGCGACATCCTCTCGCGGGTGTTTGACAAGCCGCTGGCCATCATGTCCACCAGTTCCTACCGATCCGATGCGGGCCGGGTGCAGGGTGAACTCGACATTGCCCACTACATCACCACGCCCAAGGGCGAAATCGCCGGCCGGGTACTGCTGGTCGATGACCTGGCTGATTCGGGCTACACGCTCAAGGCGGTCATTGAGCAGCTCAAGAACAACTACCCCTCCATCACCGAACTGCGCAGTGCTGTCATCTGGACCAAGGCACTGTCCATCTTTACCCCCGACTATTGTGTCGATCTGTTGCCCACCAACCCGTGGATTCACCAGCCGTTTGAGAGTTATGACAGCATGCGGCCCGAGCAACTGATTCAGAAGTGGAGTGTCTGAAGTGTCTGCCAGCGTCATCAGAAAACTCGGCACCGAGCTGATTCACCACCCCTACTCGCCACCACCCGGGTTTGCGGCACCGCAGCCGGGTGTCTTCAAGGCATCGAGCGTATTTTTCCCCAATGTGGCGGCGATGCGGCAATTTGAGTGGAAGGACAAAACCGCCTACACCTACGGATTGCACGGCACTCCCACCACTTACACACTTGAAGAGCGGCTCTGCACCCTTGAAGGGGGCCGTCAATGTTTGTTGACTCCCAGCGGTCTGGCGGCGATTGCCACGGTGTCGCTGGCCCTGCTGAAATCCGGCGACGAGGTGCTGCTGCCCGACAACGTCTATGGACCGAGCAAGGCGCTGGCGAAGGGCGAATTGGCCAACTGGGGCATTAGCCACCGTTTTTTTGATCCCATGCATCCGCACGACCTGGCCGCAAAAATCGGCCCGAACACCCGGCTGGTGTGGCTCGAAGCGGCCGGCTCCGTGACCCTGGAGTTCCCCGACCTGTGCGAGCAGGTGCGCATCTGCAAGGCTGCCGGTGTGCTGTGCGCGCTCGACAATACCTGGGGTGCCGGCCTGGCTTTTCAGCCCTTTGACTTGCATCCGGGTGCCAGACCTGAACTGGCGGTGGACATCAGCATCCATGCCCTGACCAAATATCCCAGTGGTGGTGGCGATGTGCTGATGGGCAGCATCATCACGGTGGATGAAGCCTTGCACATGAAACTCAAGCTTTGCCACATGCGTCTCGGGCTGGGCGTGGCCGCCAATGATGCCGAAGCGGTGCTGCGCGGCTTGCCGAGCCTGATGCTGCGTTACCAGGCGCATGATGAAGCCGCACGTGCCCTGGCCCAATGGAGCCTGACGCGTGGCGAATTTGCCCAGGTGCTGCATCCGGCGCTGCCCCAGTCACCGGGCCATGCGCAATGGTGCCGCTTGTGCCATACCGGGCCGGGCGGTGCTGCGGGCTTGTTCAGCGTCATCTTCAAACCCTACTACAGCCAGGCCCAGGTGGATGCGTTTTGCGACGCGCTGCAATTGTTTGAGATTGGCTACAGTTGGGGTGGGCCGGTCAGCCTGGTGATGCCCTATGCATTGGCGCAAATGCGCCAGGTTTGGCCAGACCAGTTGCAGGCGGGCACACTGGTGCGTTTTTCTGTCGGACTGGAAGCGGTGACCGATTTGCAGGCTGACCTGCAGCAGGCACTCAAAAATTTTGCCTGAGGCTACAGGTAAAATCCGCCCCTCAACATTGAAAGACTACATTGGCAACACCAAATTACGGCTACGAGAAGCGTCAGAAAGAACTCGCCAAAAAGAAAAAAAAGGAAGAGAAACTGAAAGAAAAAGCGCAGCGCAAGGTGGGGGAGGGCGCACCGGGCGGCCACCATGAAGAGCCAGCGTCAGCCCCTGGTTCTTCGTCTGCCGCCTGAATCCTGCCGGTTGCCCGCTACCGGGTTCTTTCTGCGTCGATGATCTGTTGCGCCAAATCAGCCATTGCCGCTGAAGAACGGTCATTCATCACCATGTTTTTTGAATCTTTGAACTGCGAAAAGTTGCGCTGCATCGATTGCAGGTAGCTTGGATCGTAGTGACGGCGTAACAAATCCTCCACCACCGATGTGAGTTCACCTGAGCGTGCCCAGGTTTGCCAGCGCTCGACGGTGGCCCGACCTCGCAAGACGGTCAGGGCTGCGAGCCGATCACAAAAATATCCCACATCCTCTGCCAGATAGGCATAGTCTTCCATCAGCAAGGCCACCCGTTCGGAATCTGGCAACTGCAAGTTCAGGCACGGGCTTTGCCGCATGGCATTGACCAGAATCGTCGGCAAGACGACATCTCCTACTTTCTTGCTCTCGCTCTCGACATAAATTGGCTGGCTCGCATCAAACCGGCGCAAGGCATCCCAAACCAAGGTGTCAAAGCGTTTTTGGCTGGGTTGTGGCAGGCCCAAAATAGCCCCCAGCACCGAACTGCGGTGGCTGGCCAGCGCTTCCAGGTCAAGTACCGGCGCGCCCAGTGCGGCCAGCGCCTGCAGCAGGCGGGTTTTGCCCGAGCCGGTTGGTCCGCACACCACCTGGAAGCGCAAGCTCGGCACGATGCGCTCGATGTCACGAAGGATGGCGGCCCGAAAGGCCTTGTAACCGCCTTCGAGCAGCGTCACGCGAAAACCGATCTGGCTCAAAATCAGCGATAGCGCCCCGCTGCGCTGCCCGCCGCGCCAGCAGTAAGCCAGCGGCTGCCAGTCTTTGGGCTTGTCAATCACCTCGCGTTCAATGTGCGCTGCAATGTTGCGCGCCGCCATGGCGGCACCCCGTTTGCGGGCCTCAAACGGATTGACTTGTTTGTACAGTGTGCCGATACGCTGGCGTTGCTGGTTGTCCAGGGTTGGCCAGTTGATGGCTTGGGGCAGGTGATCTTGCGCAAATTCGTCTTCACTGCGGGCATCAATGATGGCATCAAATCCGTCCAGACGGCAGATGACTTCATCGGCGCCGATGGGTGTCAGGCTCATGAAAGCGCTTTCTTGATGGCTGGCCAAACATTGGCGAGGATCAGCGGATGGGCTGCTTCCACCGGGTGAATTCGGTCAGCCTGAAACCATTTCAGGCTATCGGGCACATCGGCTATACCTTCGAGAAAGAACGGCACCAGCGCCACCTTGTTGGCACGCGCCACCTCGGCAAACACCTCGGCAAAGCGCTTGCCGTAATCCCTGCCGTAGTTGGGCGGCACCTGCATGCCCAGCAGCAGCACGTTGGCGCCGGCTTTTTTGGCGGCCTGCGCCATGTTGCTCAGATTTTTCTGGGTCATGTCCAGCGGCAGACCGCGCAGCGCATCGTTGCCGCCAAGTTCGATCACCACCAGTGTCGGCAGGTGTTGCGCCAGCAAGGGCGGCAGACGCTGTCGCCCGCCCGAAGTGGTGTCCCCGCTGATGCTGGCATTGATCACGGTGGCCGCCATTTTTTCATCGATGAGTTTTTTCTCCAGCAAGGCGACCCAGCCGCTGCCGCGCCTCAGGCCGTATTCGGCGCTGAGCGAGTCACCCACCACCAAAATTTTGTTGTCCCGCTGCCGCAAGCTGCCAGACTGCACCGCAGCAATGGCGCGGTTATTCCCTGCCATGGCAAGTGCACTGGCCAACGCGATACAGTGGCGGCGATTCAAATTTATCAAGTTCAAAGAAAAATCCATGTCTGATTGCATTATTTTGGTGGAGCATGTGTACAAATCTGTCACCGACTCCACCGGCCAGCTCGATATTTTGAGTGATATTGACTTCTCTATCCGTCAGCGCGAGACAGTGGCCATTGTCGGCGCATCAGGTTCGGGCAAAAGCACCCTGTTGTCCATCATCGCCGGACTCGATACCCCCAGCGCTGGCACGGTCCACCTGGCCGGACAAGACCTATTTGCCATCGATGAAGATGCCCGGGCGGCATTGCGGGCGCAAAAAGTCGGTTTTGTATTTCAGAGCTTTCAGTTGCTGGGCAACCTGACGGCACTGGAAAACGTGATGTTGCCACTGGAGCTGGCTGGCCGGCGCGATGCACGTCGTGTCGCCACCGAGATACTGGATCGGGTCGGCCTGTCGCAGCGACTTGGGCATTACCCCAAAGTGCTCTCTGGCGGCGAACAGCAGCGGGTTGCGCTGGCGCGTGCCTTTGTGGTGCAACCGACCGTGTTGCTGGCCGATGAGCCGACTGGCAGCCTGGACTTTGCCACCGGAGAATCGGTCATGGCGTTGATGTTTGCCTTGAACCGCGAACTCGGCACCACCCTGATGCTGGTCACCCACGACCAGGATATTGCGGCGCGCTGTCAGCGCTGCATCACGATTGAAGCCGGGCGGGTGGCGCACCCGGCACCCTCAAGCCGTTGATGGCCGGCAATCATGCTGACCACGTCAGCAAAGGCGGCCCGAAGTGCATCTTGCAGGCTTGCCACGCCGGACCAGTCCAGTTCGGCGCTGGCAGCTTCCAGGCGGGCCGTGATCTTGGCCATACGTTCGATGCCAATGTTGCCGCAACTGCCTTTGAGTTCGTGGGCCAGCGCATAAACCGCCTGGGTATCGCGTCGGGCAATGCCGTCTTCGAGTTTGGCCAGTAAACTCATGGTGGTGCTCTGAAACAGCGACAGCAGCTTGACCACCACTTGCGGATCATCGCCAAAATAGTCGTCGAGCAGCTCGAAGTCAATCACCGGGCTGTCATCGGCGGGCAAGGCCAGCTTGGGCAAAGCCTCCAAGGCAGTTGCCAGAGTCAGCAGCGGGGGACCTACCCACTTGTTCAGGACCGTGCGCAACTCTTCGGGTTTGATCGGCTTGCTCAGGTAATCGTCCATGCCGGCTGCCAGGCAACGATCCCGGTCTCCCTGCATGGCATTGGCGGTCATGGCAATAATGGCAATGCTTCTTGCTTGCGGGTCAGCGAGTGCCCGAATTGCCGCAGTCGCTTCAAATCCGTCAAGCACCGGCATCTGGCAGTCCATCAGAATGGCCGCGTAGGGTGGCGTTGCGGCGCTGGCAGCCGCTTCCAGGGCATCCAGCGCTTGCTGGCCATTGTTTACGACGTGCAAGGCATAACCGAGTTTGTTGACCTGCAATTGCGCCACTTTTTGATTTACCAGATTGTCTTCTGCCAACAGGATCAACTGCCGGTTCGCCGTCAGATTCTCCGGGTTGGCGATATTTTGTTCTGTCTGCGCCGCAGGCGCAGGGCTTGGCAGGTTGGCGCAAAGCCCGCCCTGGCCAAGCAGGCTGTCAAACAGTTGCGACTGGCGCAGTGGTTTGGTCAGGCAGGCGGCAAACCCGGCAGCAATCGCCCGGGCGCTCAAATCACGCTGGTCGTGCGCACTCATCAACACCAGGCGCAGTGCATCAAAGCGCTGGTCTGCCCGCAGTGTGCGCGCCAGTTCCAGACCATCCATGCCCGGCATCACATAGTCGATCAGGGCGATGTCGTAGGGTGCCCCCAGGTCGGCGGCATCTTGCAGCAGCTTGAGGGCTTCCGGTGCATTGCTGGCGCCGTCGTTGGCCATTTCCCAGGAACTCAAGTAGCGGTGAATCACCTTGCGGTCACTGGCGTGGTCATCCACCACCAGCACCCGGTGATCAGTTGCCGCGATGACTTTGTGCCCCGCCACCTGATTGGCTCTGGTTTCAGTGCTGCATGGCAGCAGCGGCAGGGTGAACCAGAAGGTCGAGCCTTTGCCCGGTTCGCTCTCGATGCCAATGCGGCCCCCCCATCAGTTCCACCAGGCGCTTGCAGATGGCCAGACCCAGCCCGGTGCCACCGTACTTGCGCGTGGTTGAGCTGTCGGCCTGGGTAAATGATTGAAACAACTTCGCCTGCGTCGCTCTGGAGATGCCGATGCCGGTGTCACTGATCTCAAACCGCACCATCGGTTCGCTGTCGGTACCCGACCGCAGGGCGCTGACCTCGATGCCGCCGGTATCGGTAAATTTGATGCCATTGCCAATCATGTTCAACAACACCTGGCGTAGCCGGGTCGGGTCACCCATCAGGCGTGCCGGCAAGGCCGGATCCACAAAGCTGGTCAATGTCAGCAACTTTTCGCGGGCCTTGGCACCGAGCAGTTCGACCGTGCCTTCGACCACATGGGCAGATGAAAATTCGGTGATTTCGACCTCCAGCTTGCCGGCCTCGATCTTGGAGAAATCAAGAATGTCGTTGATGATGACCAGCAGCGCATGGGCCGAGTCGCGCACAATGCCGGTGAAGTCACGCTGTTCGGCATCGAGCGCGGTATCAAGCAGCAAGTCGGTCATGCCGATGATGCCGTTCATCGGCGTGCGAATTTCATGGCTCATGGTGGACAGGAACTCTGACTTGAGCCGCGAGTTTTCGAGCGCCTGATCACGCGCGTCGCGCAGCGCCGCCTCGGCCTGCTTGCGCACATCAATATCGGACAGCAAGCCGATGTAATGGCTGACCTGGCCCTGGTCCGAATGCACCGGGGACAGGTGCAGTTCGCCGATGAACGGTGTGCCATCCCGGCGCTGGCAACTCATCTCAAGCGTCAGGCCGACTCCTTGTGCCATGGCTTCTTGAATGCGTTGCGGCTTGTGTGCATCGGTTTGCGGTGCTTGCAGGAAGCCGGTGCGCCGGCCTACCGCATCCGGTGCCGGGTAGCCGGTCATCCGGCTGAAACCGGCATTCACATATTGGATGACCGGACCACGGACATGCGGTCTGGCCTCCATGATGATGATGCCCTGGTCGGTTTCCTCAATCGCTGACTCAATTAGCTTGAGCCGGGTTCGGGTTCTGACTTCTTCCGAGATGTCGCGCTTGATGGCGACGAAATGGGCAATCTCGCCTTCCTCAACAATCGGGGTCACCGTCATCTGTTCTGGGTAGATTTCGCCATTCTTGCGTCGATTGTGCAATTCACCTTCCCAAGATTTGCCGCTCTGCAGTTGCTGCCACATGGATTGGAAGAACGTGCTGTCTTGCCGGCCTGAATTGAGCAGGCTGGCCGGTTGACCAATCACCTCGTCGCTGCCAAAGCCGGTGGTCCGGCAAAACGCCGGGTTGACATATTCGATCAGTCCGTTGCGGCTGGTGATCATGATCATGTTGGCGGCCGCATTGAGCGCCGCCTGCTGCAGGCGAATTCTGGCCTCTCGCTCAAGTCGCTCGCTGATGTCATGAAACGACAACAGCGACCCGACCATCAAGCCATCAAGCAGCAGCGGCCTAGAGCGCAGCGACACGGGCACCAGATGCCCGTTGCGATGCACAAAATGGTCTTCGCCGTCCAGCGTTGCGCTGCTTTGCAGCACCGCGATCAGGGGGCAATCTTCTTTTGGATAAGGTGCGCCGTTCGGGCGCCGGTGGTGCATCGCCTCGTGCGAGTTGCGGCCAATCAGATCGGCTGCATCCCAGCCCAGAATGCGCTCGCCAGCGGCATTGACAAAGGTGACGATACCTTCGAGGTTGGTGGTGTAAACCCCGTCACTCAAGGTGTCCAAAATAGCGGCGTTTTGCTCGCGCTGGCTTTCGGTTGCGTCGCGGGCGCGGCGGGTTTCATGCAATGCCGCCGTCAGCCGGCGCATGAACAACACGGCCAGAATGCCGCCCAACACCACCACCAGCGAGATCAGGCCGGTTTCCATCTTTTTGAGCTGGCTGGTCTGGCCCGACAATTCCACCTCCAGCGCACGCAAACGCTGATCACCTTCGAGAAACAGCCGATTGGCGTTTTCATTGATCCGCTCGAACTGCGGTGGTATCTGCTTGAGTTGCATCACCACCTGTTCTTCGGCTTGCAGAAACGCCCGGCTGTCTTCGCGTTGAAGTGCTTTCCAGCGCTGCGTCAGCAGTTGCTCAAGCATGCGTGCGCGCTCGCGAATCTGACCGATGTGTGGCTCGATTTCAATCAGCTCCATCACCACATAAGGATGGTTGGCATCAATCTTGTAGGTGGCCTCGCGGGTTATTTCGTCCTTGCCATCGATGTTGAGTTGCAACACACGCCGGCTGGTGCCGCCTTCACCAAGAACGTTCAGGTCGTGCTTGAGCTTGCCCAGTTGCCGTTCGATGCCCGCATTGATGCGGGCGAAACCGGCCGCGTTTTGTGCCACTGCCAGGTGGTAAATGTCTTTTTCCAGCTCGGCAACCCCGCGCACGATCTCCTCACCCACAAACAGGCGCGCCCGTTCGTTGTCGCCGCGCAGCTTGATGTCGGTTTCAAGCGCATCGAAATACCAGCGCAGTCCGAATACCACGGCCAGGCACAGCAAGGTGACGCCGACCAGCCAGCGCAGCGACGCATCAATGGAGGCCTCGGCTACCCGGCCAGTGGCAGCAGTTGAATGGCGCATCGGGTGGTGGCTTGAAAACCCCGGATGGCTACCGGATTGCCGGTGTTTTGTTGTCCAGAAAACCGTGTTTGCGAAAAATCGCCTGACCGATGTCGCCAGCGGAGAGCGTCATGAAGCTGCGGGCCAATTCGGGGGACTTTCCACTTTTGAGCTGAATCAACAGCAAGGCCTGTGGCCGGGCCACCCGGGTGTCGAGGTCGATCACATCGAGCCGGGCGATGTTGTCGGCAAACAAGCCGGTGGCGCGCCAGCTCAGGGTCAGGTCGGCGTCGCCCTTTTTCATGGCATTCATCAGACTGCGCGAGTCGGGAGACAAAAAGGCGCTGGCTTTGACCACCTTGGGGTAAATGCCGGCGGCATCCAGCACTTTTTTGGATTCTTGCCCGACGCTGCCGGAGTCTGCGTTGCCCAAAATGATGGTCAAGTCGTCGCGCAGCAGTTCCCGCAGGTCAGGCTTGACCTTTTTAGGGTTGCCTTTTTGCACCACCAAAGCCATTTGGTTGTAGCCCACGGTGACAAAGTCGCCCAGCAAGCCCTCTTTCTGGTGCTTGTCACGGTAAGTCGGCTCGCCCGGCAAATACCAGTCACCGGTGCCACTTTTTTTGGCCGACTGGTACAAGTCTTCGGAGCCGCCCTGGGCGATCAGGATTTTGACCTTTTCACGCTGCTCAAACAGGTGGGCAATCTCGGTCATGGGTTTCACCATGGTGATGCCGCAATACAGCAACAACTCAGGAGTTTTCTGGGCCTGAACCGACGCGCTTGACAGCATCATCACCGCCAGAAGTTTGACAAGAAAATAACGAAACATAGTTTTTCACCAGGGGTTAATACAAGCCCATATTAGAACAAACCAAATCAGCCCGATAGGCCGCCCGCAGCCAGCGGGGTCAGCCAGCCGGTCGAGCTTACGGGATCTTATTTGCTGCAAATAAGATAGCTAACAGCGCAGGGTGGACGGGGGTTACAGGCATATTTGGCATAAAAAAGACGGTTGCGGTCGCCGGCCACACCGATCAGCCTGTTGCATCCGGTTTGCCAGCCAGTTCGCCGAGCTGCTGCACCAGCCAGTCCAATACCGCCGGGTCAAGGCAAAGCTGCACATGGCCCAGACCGCTGAACTCGGTGACGCGGGTACCGCTGAGCACCTGCTCACGCTGCGGATAAACCACATTGTCATGTTGCGTCAGGGCGATCTGCAGCAGGCTTTGGCTGGCCGGGGTTTCGCTGTGCTGCAACCTCTGCAGCCAGTGGCTGTGCCAGACCATCTGTGCGCCGTTGGCGGTTACCGACGCTCTGACCATGCGGGTGCCTTGGTGTGGTGTGCCCAAAGTGATGATGCCGGCTACCCGGGACGTGCCATGTACCCGCAACCAGGCCCGGATAACCAATCCGCCCATGCTGTGGCCAACCAGCGCCAACTGGCTGGCAGCGCTGGCTGTCAGCAGTTGTGCGACGGCCTGCTCGATTTGGTCGGCGTAATCGTCAATCGAGGTGAACAACGGCTCCAGATCGATGGCCAGCACCGGGTGTCCGGCGCGGCGCAGTGCAATGCTCACGTCGTCCCAGACCCGGTGGTTGCAGATATAACCATGTACCAGCAGCACCGGCAAGGCGGCAGCGCCCGGTGTTGGGCTGGCACCGGGCAGCGGTGGCAACACACCGGGGTTTTTGCCGGCCCAGGGCATGCGAAACACAAACACCGTGATGGCAGCACGGAACTCGCCCCAAAACGCGCGCCACCACTGACTTGTGTGACCACCCGGGCAAGATCGCAGCATCGAACTGCAAATTACCAAAAACTGGAGCGCCAAAGGCAATCCCAGAGCGCATAGCGGTGCCAGCAACCAGGCTGCTGCCAAGGTGTCTTGTGGCCCGGGCGGCGGAGCCAGCCAAACCCCCAGCGCGCCACCACAGAGCACTTGAAACAGATACAAACTGCGGAGCAATTGGGCGAGCATGGTCGGGGTCTTGAAAAACAGATGCCCAATTGTCGGTCAAGCCCGGCATGGCGCTGCTCGGTGCTGCCCACGCGCCGTGCTGGCACCGGTAGTAATGCAGATTTGCGTTGGCAGATTTGACCGACCGGTTTAGCGGGGACATCGCGGCAATCCCGCTGGCAGCAATGTTGATCAAGAAGTCCACCAACTTTCCTTCAAGAAACAAAAAAACCTTTTATTTTGCTATATAAAATATAGCTATCAGCGCTTATAGAACATGGGTTAGAGGCCTATTTGGCATATAAAAGTCACGCACCCGACGTGATTCACTGCCGCTGCCATGGCGGCAAGCGCAACAAGTCAAATTTCCATCTGGATCAACTGGCCTGGCAACGACGGCCAGCTTGGTCTTGTGGTTTTGTCCGTTTTCTTACAAAACTGCACAAGCTGTCGCAAAAACCTTGTCATTGGTCGCTTGAATCCAGGTTTATGTCGTGTTTGCTGTTTGCCTGCCCAGCTTTGCGTCAGCTTTGGGCCTGGTACGGTCATTGCAGAGAGACCATTGATGGCGCCTGGTCTTTCACTTGCCATTTCAACCACACCCAAAGGAATATTCATGACAGCCACTCTGGCCCTTAAAGAGATTGACGACACCGCGCTTGCCGCCCTTGAAGCCCAAGGGCGACTGCAGAACCCCCTGCACAAGGCGCTGACCGGCAAACCCGGCCGGGTCGGTTTTCGCGGCGAACTGGCCCTGCGCTTTGCGCCCAAGCTGGCTGATGAAGCACGGCCACCTGAGTTGCTGTGCTCCCAGGTCATGGCGATTGCCAATGTGGGTGAAAAACATCTCCCGTTTTTTGCTGGCTACCTGCTCAGCTTTGAACACCTGAAAGACGTGGCCGACGTGCTGGGCGACGCACTGGGTGCCAGCGGCAAATACTTTTTGCTCTGCAACAACATCGACCTGTCGAAAAAATACCAGGTGCCTTACAACGGTGTGATTCTTTATGTGCTGCCGATTGACGAATCCACCGTCTATAACGAGTTGCTGGAGTTGTTTTACCTTGAAAAAAACGACCTCAAGAAAAAAGACACCGCCGGCAAGCTTGATGCCGTGGCCGATGCGGCACTCAAGTTCAAAGCCAGCTTTGAGACCATCAGCTATGAACAAGGCCTGGCACTGATGGGGCCGGTGCGCAACCCCAACGACAACCGCCCGGTTTGACCGGCATGGCGGCTGGCTGTGGCATCACCCGACAATGAACTTGAACATTTGCAGCGCTGGTATGGCGCCAACCTGGTGGGCGTGCCGGCGCGGGTGCTGGCCAGTACCGGTTTCAACACCCATCCGCAGCCGCTGGCCATTGCCGGCACCTGCGAGGCGCATGAAAAACTGTTTGCGCTGCTCGACAGCAGCCACGACATGAATGAAGCGCACGACATTTTTGTGCATTACCTGATGCTGGCTTTTGGCCTGCGCAAGCCCGAAACGCATGAACTGGCCAGCATGGGGCAGGCCGAGCAGCGGCGCTGGCGCAACAGTTGGCGCCGCCTGCTGCAAGGCTGGGGCATGGATGCCAATGGCCCAGCGGGGGCGGTGTTGAAGGGCTGGGTTGAAAGCCGCTTTGGCCTGGCTCCGAGTTTTCATAAGGCAGCACTGGCGCACTTTCCCTCAGAAGCCTGGATGACCTACCTGCAAGAAAAAGCTGCCAGCCGCCACCACAACAATATCCACCAGCAGCTCGATTTGCTCTACGAATTCTCGCAATGGGCGCTGCGGCGCATCTGCGCCCAGGGTGGCACGCCGGCGGCGCGGCACCTGCGGCTATGGCGCGGCAGCAACCAGTGTGAAGAGCAGGTGGTGGCCGGCCGGCTGCAAAACCGCCGCTGCACGGTGCGCCTGAACAATATTGTTTCGTTTAGCCTGTCGCAAGAAGATGCCTCCTGCTTTGGCGACTGGATTTTTGAAGTGCAGGTGCCGATGTGCAAGGTGCTGGTGTTTCCCGACATGCTGCCCGGCCAGGTGTTGCAGGGCGAGCAGGAAGTGCTGGCCGTCGGCGGCGACTATGAAGTGATGGCCCGCTATGCCTGAACTGCTTGAACGGGCGCTCGGTGCCTACCTGGGTTTTGCCATTGGCGACGCGCTCGGTGCCACGGTGGAGTTCATGCGTCCGCGCGAAATTGCCTTGCAATATGGCGTACACCGCTCAATCACCGGTGGCGGCTGGCTCAAGCTGGCGCAAGGCCAGGTGACAGACGACACAACCATGAGCCTGGCTCTGGGGGACGCGCTGCTGCTGGGCGGTCACCCGGCCCTGGCCCGCTACGCGCAGGGCGACGACACGCTGATTCGCGGCATTGGCGATGCGTATGTGCGCTGGTTCAAGGCCAAACCGGTGGACTGCGGCAATACCTGCCGCCGTGGCATCCTGCGCTACCTGCGCGACGGCAGCCTGGAGGGCACTTACAACCCCGGCGATGGCGGCAATGGTGCCTTGATGCGCAACCTGCCTGCGGTGCTGGCCACGCTGGGTGACGATGCGGCTTTTGAGCGCCTGTCGATGGCCCAGGCGCACCTGACCCATCACCACCCGCTGTCGGATGCCGCCACGCTGGGGATGGGCCGATTGCTGGGCCTGCTTCTGGGTGGTGCCGGGCACCGCGCCTGCCAACAGTGGGCCGCCCAGTGGGTAGCCGACAACCCGGACTTTCGCTTCACACCCTACCGTGGCTATGCCACTGCATACGTGGTGGACACGGTGCAAACCGTGCTGCATTACCTGACGCTGCACGAGGATTTTGAAGATGCCCTGGTCGCCACCGTCAACCAGGGTGACGATGCCGACACCACCGGTGCCCTGGTCGGCATGCTGGCCGGCGCCCGCTGCGGTGCGTCAAAGCTGCCAAAACGCTGGCTGCGCCGCATGCAGCCCGACATTGTGCAAGCCATTTCCGACCAGACCGGCGGCCTGCTGGCGCTGGCCGCCGCCACTTGAGTTTTGAGGAAACCACCATGCCGATTTACAACTGCCACTGCCAAGGTGCGCAACATGCTTGCAACAGCAGGGGTACGGTGCAGGGAGTGTCAGTCTTTCGCTGGTCGTCCGGTCTTGATTGTGGGGACTGCCTTGACGGCAGTCAGAAAGCTGGCATCTGGCATTTCTGCCAAGGCTTTGATACCGGCGCGGATCAGTTCGCTCTTCTTGACCGCGCATCCCAGTTCGCCACTGCGTTGCTTGAGCTGGTCGAGAATCAGGTATTCCAGCTTGGGAATGGTAAAGCTGTCGCGCACCAGTTTGGGCTTCTTGTCTTTTAGCAGTTTTTCGACTTTGGGCTTGACGGCAGGTATCTTGACGGCTTGGGCATCAACTTGAACCGCAGCCTTGACGGCTGTTGCCGCTGGCAGCGTTGCCTTGACAGGCGGTTTTCTTGCTACCTTGGCGGCGGCTTTGGCGGGCGTCTTGACTGCCGTTTGAACCATGGGAACAGCAGTTTCCTTCACTGGAGTCACCACTTTTTTTGTCGGCGTCCTGACCGATCTTGGTGTCACAACTTTGTTGGCTGCGCTCGATGTCGTGGGGGTCTGCACGACACTGGGGATGCGCGATTGATCAGCGCTGGCTGTTTCATGTGCGGTTGCCGGGTTGCCGGGTTGTGTGGATGACATGATGAAATTTCCTTGAAAAAAACGAGGTATATAGTTTATATCGTTTAGGAGATCGCTGTCAAGCGCAAACTCAACGGCGCGCCAATGTCACAAAGTGGTCATCGAATCTTCCTAGACTGCAATTCAAGATGCATGGATATTCGCATTCAATGAACCACTTTGTGCCGATCCCGTCAACCGTTCCCATGACCAACAAGCTGCTGTCAGACGATCAGGGCCACCGACTTGGCAAGGGGGTCAAGTCGGTCGCAACGGCCCTGATCTCTGGTTCGGTCAAAAAAGGCCGTGGTCAACTCGCTGGCCTGTTGCGTCGCGAACAGCTCTACCCGGTTTTTCAACCCATTGCCTCATTGGAGGAGGGGGCCATTTTTTCTCATGAGGCGTTGATCAGGGGCCCGGCGAACACCTCTTTGCATGCGCCCGATGCCCTGTTGCAGGCCGCCGCGCAAGAAAACCTCAACCATGAGTTTGAGAATCACTGTGTCTCGGCGGCACTGGATTTGTGGGGATGCCTGAACCGACCGGGCCGTCTTTTTGTCAACATCAGTGCCGATGCCTTGCTAGCGCTGATCCGGCAATGTGGCTGTGACAGCTTGCTGTCCCTGGTTGGAGTCATGGGGGTGTCGCCGCGCATGCTGGTGCTCGAAATTACCGAGTATGAACGGGTGGCGGACATGGATCAACTGGCCATTGTGGTGCAACGGGTTCGCGCCGCTGGCGTGGCGCTGGCGCTGGATGACTTTGGCGATGGACGTTCAAGTTTGCGGCTTTGGTCGCAGATCAAGCCCGAGTATGTGAAGATCGACAAATACTTCACCAAAGCCATCAGCCGGCATGCCGACAAGCTCAAAACCATTCAGGCGCTGCAGCAAATTGCGGCGATTTTTGACACGGCCCTGATTGCCGAAGGGATTGAAACCGAGGACGACTTGCGCGTCTTGCGCGATCTGGGCATCCGGTATGGCCAGGGATTCTTTTTGGGTCGTCCAGCGCGTCTGCCGCACGAGCAGATCGATGCTGCGGCCATGACCGTGATCCGCGACCGCACGGTGGCGGTGTTTCCTGAGTTGCGACGTGCACCCAGTGCCGGTTCACTTAGCCGATTTACCATGATCCAGGCTCCGACCTGCGATCTATCCACCACCAATGATCAACTGGCGCGGCTTCTTTTCAACCATCCGAAGCTTCACGCTATCGCCGTGGTGGATGGCGCGCGACCGGTGGCCATCATCAACCGTGCCGCGTTTTTGAACGAGTACAGCAAGTTGTACTACCGTGAGATATGGGGAAACAAATCATGCATGTTGCATGCCAATCTTGAACCTCGCTTGATTGAGCGCAATCACAACATCGATGACTTGGTGGGCATCCTGACCTCCGACGACCAGCGCTACCTGGCGGATGGCTTCATCGTCACTGAAAACGGTCGCTATCAAGGCCTGGGTACCGGCGAGCATTTGGTCCGCTCGGTGACGGAAACCCGCATTGAGGCAGCACGTCACGCCAACCCGCTGACCTTTTTGCCGGGCAATATCCCGATCACCCAGCACATCGAGCGACTGCTGGCCAGTGGTGTTGCGTTTTTTGCCTGCTACGCCGACCTCAACAATTTCAAGCCGTTCAACGACCAGTACGGCTATTGGCGCGGCGACGAAATGATTCGCCTGCTGGCCAGGCTGACGCAGGCGCACTGTGACCCTCGGCGTGATTTTGTCGGACATGTGGGCGGAGATGACTTCATTTTGTTGTACCAAAGCGAAGACTGGCAAAGCCAGTGTCAGCAGATCATTGACGAATTTGCGCAGCAGGCGGTGGCCTTGTTTGACGCTCCAGCCCGCGCGGCCGGGGGCATTCAGGCCGAAGACCGGTTTGGTGTCGTGCGGTTTTTTCCCCTGACCACGCTGTCGATTGGTGCCGTCAGCATCAATCCCCATCAATTTGTCAATGCCGAACAGGTTGCCTCGGTTGCAGCGTTGGCCAAGCACCATGCCAAAACAGAAGGCAAAGGCTTGGTGGTGCGAAATGGCACAGACCGTTGACTTGCCAAGGCATACAGTGGCACTTCAACCCAGCAGTTTGGCCAGTATTTCCGGCACTTCAAACACCGCGCGGTTCTGAATCTTTCTGACGTTGGCCTGCCATTGCGGCAACTGTCCAACGATTTCATCCACCGCAGCCTGCACCTTGGTAAAGCTGCGCACGACCACGCCCAGGCCCTGATCGCTCACCCATTGTGTGTTCCATCGCTCTTGCGGCATGGTCCAGGCATTGCGGGTGACGATCACCGGCAGGCCCATGTGAACTGCCTCGCTGAGGCTGGCCGGACCGGGTTTGCCAATAAAGAAGTCAGCCAGTCGCATCCAGTAAGCGATGTCGTCGGTAAATTCGACTACCACGCGGGCGGCTGTGGCGGGCGAGCGGCGCAGCGATTGGGCCAGCGCGGCGTTTTTGCCGCAGATCAGAATCAAAGGAGTGTCAGGCAGCCGGTTTGCGATGCGTTTCATGGCAGCAGAACCGTAGCCGCCAAACATCACGACCCCGACTGCCTGCTGATCATTGAGCCCGTGATTGCGGCGCTCCACGCTGCGATCCACGGTGCGCGGCGCATAAAAATGCGGCGAGATGATCATGCCCGAGGTTTGGTGAACATGCCCAGCCGAGCAACCCGCCGACAAGGCCTGGGCGACTGCATGATCGGTTCCGCAGATCACATGTTGTGGCTGATCTGGCTCAATCCAGAAGTTTGGCGGGCAATCCGCCATATCGGTCAACACCGTCACATAGGGTGTGCCGGGTAGTGACAAAGACAAGCTTTGGCACAACGCCCGATCGAAATTGGGAATCAGCGAAACCACCATGTCGGGACGGGTAGCCAGCCAGTGGATTTGCATCTTTTTGACCATGGCCTGGTGCCCGAGCCGGATAAACCATTGCAGCAACTTCAACTCTTGCGACATGCCCAGCGTCAGGCCATTGGCCAGGCGTTTGTTATAAAGGTCTTCGGGCTGAAAGCCCAGCTTGTCATAGAACTGGCCTGCGGGGTCCAGTATCTCGACCAGGTTGACCAGGCGAACCTGCCAGGGTCGAGACTGCATGGCCTCTTTGAGCGCTTTGGCAGCGGCTCGATGGCCGCCGCCCGCGTTGAAGTAAATCAGGTCAACGCTGGTCATGAGTGCACTTGGGACTGCCCACCATGGCAAGGCTCAAGGCGATCGCCAAGGCACTGCGCAAAAAATAGCATGAAGTCATGAAAACACCTTGATGACGGTTGTCAAATCGCCAATGTAGGGTGTGCTTGTGTCATGGGCATGACAATCTTGGCCGAGTTGTCAATTAAGAGACAAAAAGGCCTGCAGCCCTTTCTGAACATGGGCTGGCAGCTATCAATAATAAAGCAAGCAAGTGCCGTTTGCTGGCCGCATCAAGCAGCGCCAGCGTCTTGCCCAGCGCTGCAGCGCTCAATAAATCTCGGGCACCAGAATCTCGTTGGGCACCGGCTGGCGCACATAGTCTTCGTTGCGCTGGCGCGGTGGCAGCACGATTGGGGTGTACTCCACTTCTTCGTACGGGATTTGGCTGAGCAAATGGTGAATGCAGTTGAGCCGCGCTTTTTTCTTGTCCACCGAGTTGACCACCCACCAGGGTGCCTCCGGGATATGGGTGCGCTCCAGCATGACTTCCTTGGCCTTGGTGTACTCCTCCCAGCGTTTGCGCGACTCCATGTCCATTGGGCTGAGCTTCCACTGCTTGAGCGGGTCATGAATGCGACCCAAAAATCGCAACTGCTGCTCTTCGTCTGAAACCGAGAACCAGTATTTGATGAGTTTGATGCCCGAGCGCACCAGCATTTTTTCAAACTCGGGCACCGAGCGAAAGAATTCCTCGTATTGCTCGTCAGTGCAAAATCCCATGACCCGCTCGACTCCGGCCCGGTTGTACCAACTGCGGTCAAACAACACCATTTCGCCAGCGCCCGGCAAGTGCGCCACATAACGCTGGAAATACCACTGAGTTTGTTCGCGCAAGTTGGGGGCGGGCAGTGCGGCCACCCGGCAAACCCGCGGATTGAGCCGTTGGGTGATGCGTTTGATGGTGCCGCCCTTGCCCGCCGCATCACGCCCTTCAAAACAAATCACGATTTTCTGGCCAGTCTTGACCACCCAGTCTTGCAGCTTGACCAGTTCCCCCTGCATGCGAAACAATTCGCGGAAATACAGCCGCCGACTTTCTTTGTACTGTGTGCTCTCGGTGTGTGCCGCGCTCTCGGCGAGTTCGTCGAGGTTGCGGTCTTCTCGTTCTAGCTCAAATTCTTCGTCATAGCTGTCAGCCAGATCGCGCCGGATGCGCGCAATCAGTTCGTCGTCTTCGAGATTCAATTGTGGCTCCTTATGGGTCAGACTGCAAAGGCGGTTCAGTTGCCTGTGGGTGGCGTGGGCTGGGCTGCAATGGCACCCATGCCGTTAACCTGATTGCTTGAATCGAGCAGGCGCAGTTTGCTGGCGTAATGCCGATCTAGCCGCCATTCGTCAAGAATTTCCAGCGCCAGTTCAAACCGCTTGTTGCCGAGTTGATACAGTTGCGCGACCGAGATGCTGGTTTCGCTCTCGAGCGCGAGCACCAGCGTCGCAATGATTTGGGCATCGGGGTCGTTGGGCTGGGAGTCGATGAATTTGCGGGCTTTTTTAATGGCGAGCATGTGATATTTTTCCAATGAATGTTGTCAGAATCAGTCCGCATGAAGTGATCGACCGGTCGGCGTTTGCCGACGCAAAAACGGGCGAGTCTGCGGGCAAGTGTGAGGTTAACCCAATGGCGGGGCAATTTTGATGACGAGACCGTGACAGTTGCGTGAATAAAATCTTCTGGCGGTGATTCACCGCCATGCAAGGCGATTGGAGGAAATATCGGTTTTGTCACGGTTTTGACATATTCAGGCTTTAAATTCTATGGTGTCGAACCCAACGCGGTTCAATATTAACCCCTTCCAACCAAAGGATTTTCTATGAAGAAATCTCCCATCAAGTTTATTTTGGCCACATCCGCGCTCGCATTTTTTGGTGCTGTGCCCTTGAGCAGTCTGGCCCAGGTCATCAAGGTTGACGGCTCCAGCACGGTGTTCCCGATCACCGAAGGCATTGCAGAAGACTTTCAAAAAGCCAACAAGGGCTTGAAAGTGACTGTCGGCGTCTCTGGCACTGGCGGCGGTTTCAAGAAATTCTGCCGCGATGAAACGGATATTTCAAACGCATCGCGTCCGATCCAGACTTCTGAAATGGCGCTGTGCAAAGCCGCCGGCGTTGAGTATTTCGAGCTGCCGATTGCATTTGATGCCTTGACGGTGGTCATCAACCCTAAAAATACCTGGCTCAAGCAAGCCACTGTGGCTGAACTCAAGACCATGTGGGAACCTGCTGCCCAGGGCAAGGTGACGCGCTGGAACCAGGTCAACCCGACCTGGCCAGATCAGCCGATCAAGCTGTTTGGCGCTGGCGCCGATTCGGGCACTTTTGATTACTTCACCGAAGCCATTGTTGGCAAAGCCAAGTCCAGCCGTGGCGACTTCACCGCCTCTGAAGACGACAATGTTCTGGTGCAGGGTGTGTCGGGTGACGTGAATGCCATTGGCTACTTTGGCTACGCGTATTACGCCGAAAACACCAACAAGCTCAAGGCTCTGGCGATTGTCGAAAAAGAAGGCAAGCCCGCCGTGTTGCCGAGTGCTGAAACCGTTGCAAGCGGTACCTACCAGCCTTTGTCGCGCCCGATCTTCATCTACGTCCGGGTCAAGTCGATGGAAAAGCCCGAAGTCAAGAAGTTTGTTGACTATTACATGGCGCATGCCGCAAAGATGGCGACAGAAGTGAAGTATGTGGGCCTGCCTGCGGCGGTCTATGCCTCGAACCTCAAGCATATCGCCGAAGGCAAAAAAGGCACCGTGTTTGGCGGCAAAAATGAAGTCGGTGTCAGTATTGCTGAATTGGTCAAGCGCGAAGCAAAAATGTAAGCGTTGTAAAACACATTTGCTGATGACAACAGCCTGCACCTGCTGGCCGCGTGCAGGCGGCAAGCCAACTGTTTAACCTACCCGAAATCTACAATGATCTATTCAACCACTCTGGATCGAAATGCGATGGATGAACGATTGACCGGCGCGGCACGCCTGGCGGAGTTGACGCAAATCAAGGCAGCCCGCAAGCGCAAGGATCGCATCATTGAAATGGTGCTGCTTTTTGCGGCCTGTATTTCGGTGTTCACAACCTTGGGCATTGTGTATGTCTTGCTCAAGGAAACCCTGCTGTTCTTTACACACGTTTCGGTCTGGGATTTTTTCACCGACTCGCAGTGGACACCGCTGTTTGACGATGCGCACTATGGCATTGCCGTGCTGCTGGCGGGCACCTTGTCGAGTTCATTGGTGGCGCTGTTGATTGCCATTCCCCTGGGAACCATCATTGCCATTTACCTCTCGGAGTTCGCCAACCACAAAGCACGGGAAGTGCTCAAGCCGGTGCTGGAACTGCTCTCGGGCATTCCGACCATCATTTACGGCTTCTTTGCACTGCTGTTCATCACACCAATCATCCAAAAGTTCTACCCGGACCTGCCGACCTTCAATATTTTGTCGGCGGGCATCGTGATGGGCATCATGATCATTCCGTATGTGTCATCCCTGTCCGAAGATGCCATGCGGGCCGTGCCGATGAGCTTGCGTGAAGGCTCTTACGCCATGGGTGCCACCCGGTTCCAGACCGCCATGCGGGTGGTGGTGCCGGCCTCCATCTCGGGCATAGCATCGGCTTACATCCTGGGCATTTCACGCGCCGTTGGCGAAACCATGATTCTGGCGGTGGCCGCCGGCATGCAGCCCAACTTGACGCTCAACCCGCTGGAGCCTGCTGCCACGGTGACCTCGTTCATCGTGCAGGTGGCACTGGGCGACTTGCCGCATGGCAGCATCGGCTATCAAACCATTTTCGCCGCTGGACTGACCTTGCTGGTCATCACGCTATTGTTCAATTTGCTGGGCCACTGGATGCGCCGCAAATACCGGGAGGTCTATTAATATGGCTAAAGATACAAACCGCACTGAGGCGCTCAGGGCCATCATCAAGGCGCACAAGCGCTGGGACATGATTTTTGGCGTGATCAGTCTTGCTGCCTTGTCGATCGCGATTCTCACGCTGGTGGCCTTGTTTACCCAAATGGTCATCGATGGCGCGCCGCGACTTAGCGCCGAGTTCTTCACCAGTTTTCCCTCGCGCCGGGCCGGCGAGGCGGGCATTTTGTCAGCCTGGGTGGGTTCTTTTCTGGTGATGCTGGTGACCGGTTTGTTTGCCATCCCGGTGGGCATTGCCAGTGCCATTTATCTGGAGGAGTACGCCCGCAAAAACTGGTTCACCGATGTGATTGAAATCAACATCAGCAACCTTGCCGGCGTGCCGTCGATTGTTTATGGCTTGCTGGCCCTGGGCCTGTTTGTCTATACCTTTGGTTTTGGACAAAGCATCCTGTCTGCCGGCTTGACCCTGGCTTTGCTGATTTTGCCGATTGTCATCGTTACCACCCGCGAGGCGCTGCGCTCCATTCCGCAAATGGTGCGCGAAGGTGCCTATGCCTGTGGTGCCACCAAGTGGCAGGTTGTCAGCGACCACCTGGTGCCCTACAGCATGCCCGGCATTTTGACCGGTGTCATCATTGGCTTGTCCAGAGCGATTGGCGAAACAGCGCCCATCATTACCATCGGTGCCTTGACCTTCATTGCCTTTTTGCCGCCTGTGCCCTTTTCGGGTGACACTGCTGCGGGCCTGTTTGACTGGCTGTTTTCGCCTTTTACCGTGATGCCGATCCAGATTTTCAACTGGACATCCCGGCCCGACCCGGCGTTCCATGCGAATGCGGCTGCCGCCAGCCTGGTGCTGGTTATTCTGACCTTGAGCATGAATGCGGTAGCCA
This sequence comes from uncultured beta proteobacterium, assembly GCA_903873485.1. Lineage (GTDB taxonomy): Bacteria > Pseudomonadota > Gammaproteobacteria > Burkholderiales > Burkholderiaceae_C > Rhodoferax. Next base: position 97,695 of record CAIQOO010000235.1, read on the forward strand.
TCTGGCTCCGTTATCGGCTGCGCAAAAACATCAAGTGGTAATCCCCCTTTTACGAGAGCAACTCCCTCATGGCCTCCACCATCACACTCCCCGACAACCCGCCCGCCCTCAAGGCGGAGTCACAAAACCTTGACTTTTACTACGGTGATTTCAAGGCGCTCAAAGACGTTTCCATGCCGGTTTACGAGAACCGCGTGACTGCCCTGATTGGCCCGAGCGGCTGCGGCAAGTCCACCTATCTGCGTTGCTTCAACCGCATGCATGATCTCTACCCCGGCCACCGTTACGACGGCAAAATCCAACTGCATCCCGACGAGGTGGATATCCTTGATCACGGTGTTGACCCGATTGAGGTGCGCATGCGCATTTCCATGGTGTTTCAAAAGCCCAACCCGTTCCCCAAGTCGATTTTCGAGAATGTCGCCTACGGCTTGCGGGTGCGCGGCGAAAAATCTGCCACCTACATCGAAGACAAGGTCGAAGCGGCCTTGAAAAGCTCGGCGATCTGGAATGAGGTCAAAGACCGCATGACCGAACCCGCCACCAATTTGTCGGGCGGGCAGCAGCAGCGTCTTTGCATTGCCCGGTCTTTGGCCACTGACCCTGAAATCATCCTGTTTGATGAGCCGACCTCGGCGCTGGACCCGATTGCCACCGGCGCCATCGAAGAGCTGATCAGCGAGATCAAGCACAAGGTGACTATTCTGATCGTCACCCACAACATGCAGCAGGCAGCGCGTTGCAGCGATTACACCGCGTACATGTATTTGGGCGACTTGATGGAGTTTGGCGCCACCGAGCAAATTTTCTTCAAACCCAAGCGCCAGGAAACGGAAGACTACATCACTGGCCGGTTTGGTTAGCCATTTTTTTTGAGAAACTCCCATGTCTGAAAAACATTTATCGTCCCAATTTGACAACGAACTCGGTGCCGTTTCCTCACGGGTAATGGAACTCGGTGGACTGGTTGAGGCACAAATTCGCCAGGCGGTTTACGCCTTGTCCCAGTTCAGTGTGGAAGTTGCCGACCAAGTGCTCGCGACCGAGATCAAAGTCAATGCCATGGAGGTCGAGATTGACCATGACCTCTCCAGCATCATTGCCCGGCGCCAGCCGACTGCGCGCGACTTGCGCTTGTTGATCGCCATTTCAAAGGCCACCAACAACCTGGAGCGGGTGGGAGACGAGGCGGCCAAAATTGCCCGCATGGTGCGATCCATCATCAACAGTGGCGCGCCACGTTCACTGCCATCGCATGAGTTGCGGATTGCCTCTGATTTGGCTTCAGGCCTGCTGCGAAAGGCGCTGGACGCGTTTGCCCGGCTCGACACGGTTGCGGCAGTCGCCATCCTCAAGGAAGATGATCTGATTGACCGCGAGTTTGACGGCTTTGTCCGCAAGCTCATCACCTACATGATGGAAGACCCGCGCATGATCTCGCCCAGTCTGGACCTGCTGTTTCTGGCCAAGGCGATTGAACGCATTGGCGACCATGCCAAAAATATCGCCGAGTTGATCATCTACATCGTCAAGGGTGCCGATGTTCGCCACACGCCGATAGATGAGATCGAGTCGGTGGTGAAATGAGGCGTTTGCCCGGCGTGCTGATTGTTGAAGACGAACCGGCGATTGCCGAACTGATTTCGGTCAATCTCAAGCACAGCGGTTTCCGTCCGATCTGGGCTATCGACAGTGCTACCGCACAGGCTGAACTGGATGCCGTGCTGCCGGACGTGATTTTGCTCGACTGGATGCTGCCGGGCGAAAGTGGCCTGACCCTGGCCAAACGCTGGCGTGCGCATCCGCGCTCCAAAGATGTTCCGATCATCATGCTGACCGCCCGCACCGACGAGGTGGATCGGGTGGCGGGCCTGGATGCCGGTGCTGACGATTACATTGCCAAACCGTTTTCGACCAAGGAATTGCTGGCCCGGATTCGTGCCGTGCTGCGTCGGCGTGCACCCGAGCAGGATGCCGGTGTCGTGACGGTCGGCGCGCTCAGTCTGGATGCCGCCACTTACCGGGTGGTGTACCGGGACCAGCCACTTAAATTGGGGCCAACCGAGTTCAAGCTGCTGCATTACCTGATGACTTACCCCGAGCGTGTTCACAGCCGGTCGCAATTGCTCGACAAGGTTTGGGGTGATCATGTGTTCATTGAAGAACGTACGGTTGATGTTCATGTCAAGCGGCTGCGCGAGGCGCTGGGTCTGGATGCCGGGCTGATGGTGGAAACGGTACGGGGTGCCGGCTATCGGGTGACATCGGTCTGATGGTCTGGCGCGCACTGTTCTTTTTATTTTTCCTGGTTGCTGGCGCTCTGGCTGGCGGGTTGGCGGTTGAGCTATGGCACTTCAAACTTGGCTATTTGCTGTGCTTGGTGCTGGCGATGCTGCTCTGGTTTGCGCTGGATGCCAGCGGCTCCGGGCGCGTGTTGGCTTACTTGCGCGACAACCGCACGGATGAGCCGGTCGGCATTTGGGGTATCTGGGGCGAGGTGGCCCAGCGGATGCACCATCTGTTGCGGGATCGGGACCGTTTGGTGTCCGACAGTCAGCGTAGGTTGCAGGATTTTTTGTTGGCGTTTCAGGTGTCCCCCAACGGCGTTGTGCTGCTCGACAGCGGTGCCCGCATCGAATGGTGCAACCAGACCGCAACCCAGCATTTCGGCATCATGGCGCAGCGCGATCTGGCACAGGCCATCGTCAACCTGGTGCGTGACCCCGAATTTGTCAGTTATCTGGCGAGCCGCGATTACCAGCGCAGCATCACCATTCCCGGGCGCGACAACTCAGTCACCCGTCCGGTACTGTTGTCGGTGCAACTGCACCCTTACGGCGAGGGGCGCACCTTGTTGTTGTCGCGCGACATCACGGCCTTGGAGCAGGCCGAAGCCATGCGGCGCGACTTTGTTGCCAACGTGTCGCATGAGATTCGCACGCCGCTGACGGTGCTGACAGGATTTATTGAAACGCTGCAAACCCTGCAACTCGATGTCGCAGAGCAACAACATTATCTGGCGTTGATGGCACAGCAATCTGACCGCATGCAAACCTTGGTGAGCGATTTGCTGACCCTGTCGCGCCTGGAGGGCAGTCCAGCACCGGACCTGAGCTGCTGGATACCCTGGTCGCAACTGGTGGGTCAACTCCAGCAAGATGCCACGGCACTGTCGCAGTTGGTCACGGCACCGCAGGGCCCGGTGCATGAGCTGGTTTTTGACGACAGTTTTGACGGTCAACTGGCCGGCAACGCCAGCGAACTGCTCAGTGCTACCGGCAATCTGGTCAGTAATGCGATTCGATACACCCCGGCAGGCCGGCGCATTGCCGTGGCAACCCAACTTTTGTCCGATGGCAGCCTGATGTTTTCAGTGCAAGATACCGGCCCGGGTATTGCGCCCGAGCACTTGGGGCGCCTGACCGAGCGCTTTTACCGGGTTGATCGCAGTCGTTCGCGCGAGACCGGCGGTACCGGGCTGGGTCTGGCCATCGTCAAACATGTGGCGCAGCGTCATGGTGCAACGCTCTCGATTGAAAGCAAGCTGGGCAAGGGGTCCTCGTTTCGCATCAGCTTCCCGCCCGAGCGGGTCAGGCTCGCGGCCTAACTGGCCTGGCGCTTCATGATCAGCAGGGTCTCTTTTTGATCGGCCGGGTGGCGGGCTGTGCCGTGGAATAGCCACACGCCGCCTTGCATGATGTCGCGGTTGCCCGACACGCTCTCGCCGTTGATCACCAGCCAATCACAGGATGCCCCGGATGCAACCGGTTTGAGCACAATCCCGCCATGAAATTGCAAGGCCGCTGTCTGGCTGCGGCTCAAGCCCAGGCTTGACACACAGGGTGGCTTTTCAGGCAGCAAGGCGGTGACTTGTTGTACCAGCGGCGCATAGCTGCGGGCAAAATCCAGCAGCGGCAGCCATAAAGTCATCAGCAGCAGCCAGCACAAGGCAGCACCACCGGCTGGCAACACAAGGCTTTTCCAGATTGCTGAGCGATGCCTGCCGGTACGCCAAAAAACCAGCCAGGCCCATACTCCGGTTGCGCAGACTGCCATCAAAAACGGAATGAACGAAAAGCTGTGGAGAAACCCCGGGGCCAGCCTTGCGACATTGCGTGCCGGCTGCGCCGGAATGCCGGTCTGCATCGAAATCCACACCACCCAGATGATCAACGCGCAACCGCTGAAAAAAATCAATGTAAACCAGTCAATCAGGGCGGCAACACTGCGGCTTAGCGTTGGCAAGGCAAAAGCCGCCAGTGCCGCCAGCGCCGGCAAGGCCAGCAGCAACGACCGATCAGCCGCATTGGTGGTCAGGGTCGCCACGCTCGCCACCGCCACAAACCATATTGGCAGCCACAAATGGCGGCTGCTGAACCGGCCACCGAGCAACTGGTGGCGCCAACGCCATAGTGTCCATAACGCCAGCGGCCAGGTCGGCCAGGTGAACCACAAGAACAGGCGCCCCAGACTTTGCCACTCAGCCCAGCTTGCCTGCGGCAGCTCAATTTGCCAGCGCCACAAATCGAGTTGCCAGGCCAGCCAGGCGCAGGCCACGGTCATCCCCAGCACACCAGCGGCACGGATCTTTCTGGAACCTTGGGTGCCCGGTGCAACGCTGGCATCGAACAGGTAAATTACCGCGCAGCCCAAGCCCAGGGCAAAAGTCATGGCTGGTGCGCCAGAGAGCGTCAGGCCGCTCAAGCCAACCGCTGCCGCCAGGCCGGGCGCCAAAGGCCGGTCGGGCAGGGCCGCAGTGGCATAAAACAGCAGCGCGGTGAAACACAACTGGGTCAGGGCTGGCGTGGTTTCATGGGCCAACTGTGCCAGCCCCAGGCTGGCGATGAAAGCCAGCACACCGCCGTCGGCGACAGCCCGGGCATAGTCGGTCGGATTAGCCTCGCCGCCAAAGGCAAAAGCCACCGGTTGTGCCCTCGGGCTGCGCGCCAGGTAGTAGGTGCCATACCAGACTGCCATCAGTGAAATGACCAGCAGCAGCATGAACGGGATGCGCACCGCCATATCCACTGGCAGCCAGGCAGGGGCCAACCAGATGGCCCAGGCTCCCAGCCAATAGGGCAGCAGGGCATGCACCTCGGCAACCAGGCCGCCAAGCGTGGGATGCCACCAGTCCGAACTGCCCCGGGCCAGCTCAGCCATGTAGCCAAACGTCGTGATGTCGGCGCGTTTCCAAGGCACCCGGCCCAAAAAACCCGGCAATACATAGGCCGCGCAAAATAGCCATAACGCGATGCGCGGCAGGCGTTTGACGGCCACCTGTGCCACGATGGCAGGGTTGGGCTGATTCACGGCGGCAGTGCTTGCCTGAAGATGTTGCAGGCTTGCTCTGCGGCAAAGAAAAAGGCAGCGCGGACTGACCCGGCTGCCTTTTGGCAGAGCTGCTTGAGCCGCTTACTTGGCAGCAGGCTTGCCAAAGCGGTTGCGGAATTTTTCCACCCGACCACCCATGTTATCGACTGATTTTTGCGTGCCGGTGTAAAACGGATGTGACTCGCTGGAGGTTTCAAGCTTGTACAGCGGCATTTCGCGACCATCTTCCAGAGTGATTTTTTCTTTCGCGCTGGCGCACGAGCGCGTCACAAATTTGAAACCATTGGACAAGTCCTGGAAACAAATTTCGCGGTAATTGGGGTGAATGCCTTTTTTCATGAGTTTTCCATCCGATGCGTTAGCCGCGTCAGCCCTTGCACAAACCTCTTGCGCAATTCAAAGCCGCTCGTACTTTTCGCCAAAGCTGGCGATTATATCGTTCAGCCACCCCGGCGCATCAGGTCGAAAAACTCGCTGTTGGTCTTGGTGGCGCGCATTTGCTTGAGCACCATTTCCATCGCTTCGACTTCGTCCATGTTGTAGAGGAATTGGCGCAGAATGCGGGTTTTTTGCAAGATGTCGGTCTGCAACAGCAACTCTTCACGGCGGGTGCCGCTGCGGTTGAGCTGGATCGATGGAAACACGCGCTTTTCGTACAAACGGCGATCCAGGTGAATTTCGCTGTTGCCGGTGCCCTTGAACTCCTCAAAAATCACCTCATCCATGCGGCTGCCGGTATCGACCAAGGCGGTGGCAATGATAGTCAAAGACCCGCCTTCTTCCACATTGCGGGCCGCGCCCAGAAAGCGCTTGGGGCGTTGCAAGGCATTGGCATCGACACCACCGGTCAATACCTTGCCTGAGGACGGCACCACATTGTTGTAGGCGCGTGCCAGCCGGGTAATCGAGTCGAGCAAAATCACCACGTCTTTTTTCAGTTCAACTAGGCGCTTGGCGCGCTCGATCACCATCTCGGCCACATGCACATGGCGCGCGGCGGGTTCATCAAAGGTGGAAGCAATCACTTCGCCCTTGACGGTACGCTGCATTTCGGTCACTTCCTCCGGCCGCTCGTCAATCAGCAACACCATCAGATAGCTGTTGGGGTAGTTGGAAGAAATGGCGTGGGCAATGTGCTGCATCATCACCGTTTTGCCGCTTTTGGGTTGCGCCACAATCAGCGCGCGCTGGCCTTTGCCGATTGGCGCAATGATGTCGATGACGCGCCCGGTGATGTTTTCTTCACCCTTGATGTCGCGTTCCAGCCGCATCTGCTCTTTGGGAAACAGCGGCGTCAGGTTCTCGAACATGACCTTGTGCTTGTTTTCTTCCGGGCCTCCGCCATTGACTTTTTCAAGCTTGTTCAGGGCAAAGTAGCGTTCGCCATCCTTGGGCGTGCGCACTTCGCCTTCGATCATGTCGCCGGTGTGCAGGTTGAAGCGGCGCACCTGACTGGGACTGATGTAAATATCGTCAGTACTGGCGGTGTAGCTGGTATCAGGGCTGCGCAAAAAACCAAAACCATCAGGCAAAATTTCCAGCACGCCATCGGCAAAAATCTGTTCACCGGCACGGGCACGCTTTTTGATGATGGCAAACATCAACTCCTGCTTGCGCATGCGCCCGGTGTTTTCAATCTCAAGATCTTCGGCTTGCTTGAGGACTTCTGACACATGCAGTGCCTTGAGTTCGTTTAAATGCATGGATGGACGCAGTATGAAAAGACAACGGAAAAGGGGGAGAGGGGCGACCTGACGGCTGAGGTGGAAGTCGCATGAGTCTTGGCCGGGACTCTGGCCAACCCTTGATGGGGGTTAGCGCTTGAGCCGGATTATGACAGCATAAAAAACCTGGCTGGTGCCTGCGGCAGATGCAGCCAGCCGGGTCTGACAAATGACAGGTTCAAGCCAATTGCTGCTCAATGAACGCGATCAACTGCGACTTGCTCATGGCACCCACCTTGGTGGCGGCCAACTGCCCGTTTTTGAACAGCATCAAGGTCGGGATGCCGCGAATGCCGAATTTGGCGGGGATGTCACGGTTTTCATCCACATTCATTTTGGCAATCCGCATCCGGCCTTGGTAGTCGTCAGACACATCGTCGAGAATCGGCGCAATCATTTTGCACGGGCCGCACCATTCGGCCCAATAATCGACCAGCACGGGTAAATCGGACTGGAGTACATCGCTATCAAAAGATGCGTCGGATACATGTTTGATCAGTTCAATGGCCATGATTTTTCCTGTTTGATGTTTTTTCAAAATAAGTCAACCCTGAAATTGTGACAGAAACCAGCCGGGTGTAGCAGGCTAAACCTTCATGGTGACGGACTTGACATGCTGGAAAAGACATTTTTTTCAACTGTCAAATTGTTTTTTTCTTGCAATCTGGATGGAATTCATGACCAAAAAAGTGATTGTGGTGGGCGCTGGACCTGCCGGTTTGATGGCTGCCGACCTGTTGTCCTGCGCTGGTGTGGCAGTTGAAATCCATGATGCCATGCCCAGTGTCGGGCGCAAGTTTTTGCTGGCGGGCAAAGGCGGGCTGAACCTGACCCATTCCGAGCCAGCCGATTTGTTTGCCGCACGTTACTTCGAGCGTCGCCCTGAAATGGCGCCGATGTTGCAGACCTTTGGCGCGGGCGAGGTGCGCGCCTGGGCCAGTTCGCTGGGGGTTGAAACCTTTGTCGGCAGCTCGGGCCGGGTGTTTCCGGTGGACCTGAAGGCGGCGCCCTTGTTGCGTGCCTGGCTGCACCGCCTGCGGCATCCACCAACTGGGCCAGCCGTGAAGTTCTGCATGCGGCATCGCTGGACCGGCTGGCATCTGCCCGGCAACGATCACGCCTGGCTGAACTTTGAAACCCCAACTGGCCCAGTGTCGGCGCAGGCCGATGCGGTGGTGCTGGCCCTGGGCGGCGGCAGTTGGGCGCGGCTAGGCTCGGACGGTGCCTGGGTGCCGTGGCTGCGTGCCCGTGGTGTGGCGGTTTCGCCACTGTTGCCCTCCAACTGCGGTTTTGACCGGCAGGGCGGCTGGAGTCAACACTTTGCCAGTCGTTTTGCCGGCCAGCCCTTCAAGTCGGTGGCCATCCGGTTCACCAGCTTGCAGGGCCAGCACTTTGCGCGCAAGGGCGAGTTCGTGGCGACCACCAGCGGTGTTGAAGGAAGCCTGATTTATGCTGCCTCCCGGCTGTTGCGCGACGAGATTCAGGCACTCGGCCATGCCACGTTTTATCTGGACTTGCTGCCCGATATGTCGGCCGCGCGGGTACATGCCGAGGTAGCGCATCCACGCGGCTCGCGCTCGCTGTCGAGCCATCTGAAGAGCCGATTGCACCTTGACGGCATCAAGACCGCGCTGCTGCACGAATTGTTGTCAAAAACCCAGTTGCAGGATGCTCCGACACTGGCTGCCGCCATCAAGGCATTGCCGGTCACGCTTGATGCAGCGCGACCGCTCGATGAGGCGATCAGCAGCGCCGGTGGTGTGCAGTTTGAGGCGATGGATGAGAATCTGATGCTCAAGGCCGCACCCGGCGTATTTTGTGCCGGTGAAATGCTCGACTGGGAAGCGCCCACCGGTGGCTATCTGCTGACAGCCTGTTTTGCCACGGGGGTCCGGGCGGGTCGCGGCGTACTTGACTATTTTTCAAGCAAAATAGGCTTGCAGCCCTTATGAACAGTGCGCTGATAGCTATATAATATATAGCATGTCAATGTTTGCTTGGTGCGCTGCGCAACATGCAAGGCCGCCCGGCAGACGTTTTGCGTTTGCTTCAGAAAGCCGTCGAGCTGATGCCGGGGGATGCGATGCGCCGTGCTGGAACGACATCGGGCTGGCCCATGCCAGTTTGTTTCGTCAACCAGAGGCCATGTCCGCTTACCAGCGTTGTGCCGTATTGGCCGGCCAAACGCTGCTGGCCACCGCCAAACGGTGTTGCGCGCCGGCATAAGTCCGGGCATCATTTGCAGGCCAGGTGCCACTGCGCCGGAAGCTATGATGACAGTTATAAATCGCACCGCTGGCAGTCCATCAGTGCCTGTCGGTGGTTTGTTTTGATGGAAGTTTTTTGGGGATCAGTATGTCGGTTCAGAGTACGTATGCACAGAAAAAGATGCTGGCCAGTGATGCAGTCAGACTGGTCAGGGATGGTGACACGATTGTGGTTCCCACAGGTGTTGGCGAGCCACCCACGCTGCTGGCGGCCCTGTCCGAGCAGCGCCGCAATTTTCTGGATGTCAAGGTGGCGCAGATTTTGGCGATGCGCAAGTTTGCCTATATTGACCCCAAAACGGTGGACCATGTGCGGCATGTGGCGCTGTTTTATGGCGGTGCCACGCGCGCTGGCGGACAAGCTGGCTGGATCGATTTCATTCCCAACTATTTTTCAAAAATTCCCAGCATGATCTCGCGTGGCCAGATGCCGGCCGACGTGGTGTTCAGCATGGCTTCGCCGATGGATGCGCACGGCTATTTTTCGCTCAGCCTGGCGGCCGACTACACCATGGCGGCAGTGGCCAAGGCGCGTGTCGTGGTGCTCGAAGTCAACCCCCATGTGCCGTTTGCTTTTGGCAATTGCCATGTGCATATTTCACAACTGGCCGGCCTAGTGGAAAGCAGCGAGCCGGTGCTGGAAGTCGGTTTGCCAAAAATTGGACCGGTGCAGGAAGCCATTGGCAAATATGTGGCTGATCTGATTGACGATGGATCAACTTTGCAGATTGGTTATGGCGGCATTCCGGATGCGGTGGTCATGCAGCTCACCGCCAAGCATGACTTGGGCATTCATACCGAGATGATCGGCGACGGTATTTTGACCCTGCTCGAAAGTGGTGCCGTGACCAACCGCCGTAAAAATTACATGCCCGGCAAGATGCTGGCGACTTTTGCGCTGGGCTCGGCCAAACTCTACAAGTTCATGGACCGTAACCCGTCGCTGGAGATCCATCCAGTCAACTTCACCAACATGCCGGCGCTGGCCGGGCAAAACGACAACCTGGTCGCCATCAACGCCACGTTGCAGATTGACCTGCTGGGCCAATGCGGCTCCGAGAGTCTGGGGCATCTGCCGTATTCAGGCACCGGCGGTCAGGCCGATTTTGTCCGGGCGGCCAATATTTCAAACGGTGGCAAGGCATTCATCGTGCTGCCATCGACCGCCAAAGACCACAGCATTTCACGCATCGTGCCGGTGATGTCGCCGGGTACCCACTTCAGCATCAGCAAAAACGATGTCAACTATGTCGTCACCGAGTTTGGCGTGGCGCAATTGCGCGGCAAATCGGCGCGGCAGCGGGCGCGTGAACTGATCAGCATCGCACACCCGGATTTCCGCGTCGAACTGCGTAGCCAGGCCCACAAGCTGGGGCTGGCATAAGAATGTCCGTCGGCGCAATGGCACTGACTTAAGCGCAATTGGTTACCAAATCCTTCCGTTCGCCCTGAGCTTGTCGAAGGGTTCACCAAGGCTTCGACAAGCTCAGCCCGAACGGAGACCCCTAAGGTCAGTGCCATTGGGATGTCGGTGCTTGTTGGGCCTTGGCCTTCAGCCGCGTCGAAACGCCACCACATGGTCGGCGGCGAGCTTGACGCCGATTTTTTCGCCAATCGCGTGGTTATGGTGCGATGGCACCAAGGACAGCGCTCGCTGGCCGCTGGGCAGCTTGAGGGTGTAAAGAAACTCGGCACCGCGAAAAGCCTTGTTTTCGACTTCGGCCTGCAGCAGACTGTCGTCGTCATGGACGATGTCATCGGGGCGCAGCAGCACATCAACCCGGCAATTGCGCACGCAGCCCTGGCAGCCGCCAGTGTTGCATTCTGGTGGCACAAAGCCGTCGAGCACACCCAGCTCGGTGTTGACCTGGTGGCTGTTGAGCACATCGCCGGTCAGCATCGCACCCTGTCCGACGAAATCTGCGACAAAACGGTTGACCGGTTTGTGGTACAGGTTGTAGGGTGTGTCCCATTGCTGAATCCGTCCCTGGTGCATCACGCCGACCCAGTCGGCCAGCGAAAACGCCTCGTGCTGGTCATGGGTGACGATCAGCGCGGTGGTGGCTTCACGCTTGAGGATGTCGCGCACCTCGATCGACAGACGTTCGCGCAGCTCCACATCAAGGTTGGAAAACGGCTCGTCCATCAACAGCAACTGGGGGCGCGGGGCCAGCGCCCGGGCCAGTGCCACCCGTTGTTGCTGCCCGCCCGAGAGCTGGTGCGGAAACTGGCTGGCGTGCGTCGCCAGACCGACCAGCGCCAGCAGTTCAGTGACACGCACCAAAGCCGCCTTTTTGTCGCCGCGTGCCAAGCCAAAGGCGACGTTTTTGGCGACCGTCAGGTGCGGAAACAGCGCATAGTCCTGAAACACCATGCCGACTCGGCGCTTCTCGGCGGCCAGCATCCAGCCCGGACGGCTGACCACCTCGCCACCAATCAGAACCGCCCCGGCCTGAATCGGTTCAAAACCCGAAATGCAGCGCAGCGCGGTGGTTTTGCCGCAGCCAGACGGCCCGAGCAGGCAGCCGATTTCGCCCTTGTTCAGCGAAAAACTCAACTCGGCAATGATTTGTCGGGTGCCATACGACTGCGATACCGCATCCAGCATCAGTTCTGTCATAAATCAAGCGGGTGAAGCGCCGAAGCGCCTGGTCAATAAAAGAATCGGGATGGTACCGGCCAGCACAATCGCCAGCGAGGGCAGGGCGGCGCGTTCCCATTCGCCCTCAGAGGTCATCTCAAACACCCGCACCGCCAGCGTGTCCCAGCCAAACGGGCGGGTCATCAGGGTGATGGGCATTTCTTTCATGATATCGACAAAAGTCAGCGCGGCGGCGGTTGTCAGGCTGGCTTGCAGCATTGGCAAATGCACCCTGGCCAGCAGATGCGGGCCACTGCAGCCCAGGCTGCGGGCGGCTTCGTCAACATTGCGGGTGATGCGTTGCAAACCGCTGTCAATCGGGCCAAACCCGACCGCCAGAAAACGCACCAGATAGGCCAGCAGCATCACCAGCAGCGTGCCCTTGAGGATTTCAGTGCCGGCAAAACCAAGCCAGGCGCGGCCCAGCTCAATCAGCGCGTTGTCAAGGGCTGCCACCGGAATAAACAGGCCCACCGCCAGCACCGCACCCGGAAACGCATAGCCCAGCGTGGCAATCCGCTGCGTCCATTGCATATTCGGGCCGGGCCGCTGGCGACCGGCGTAGGCCAGCAGCAGGGCGACTGCCACCACCATCAGCGCACCCAGACCCGCCAGCAACACCGAATGCCAGGCAAACGCCCAGTAGCGCGCATCCAGGTCGGTGGCCGCCACATCCCAGGTCCACACCATGAGTTGAGTCACCGGCACCCCAAATGCCAGCAACAGCACCGTCCAGGCGTAGCCAGATGCCAGCCAGCCCGGTGCGCCCGCGAGCGTGATGCGCTTTGAGGCGGCACTGCGCCCGACTGCGCCAAACCGCATTTGCGAGCGCGAGCGCTGCTCAACCACCACCGCCAGCAGCACAAACACAATCAGCACCGAGGCCAGTTGTGCCGCTGCCGGCAACGAAAACAGGCTGTACCAGGCTTTGTAAATGGCGGTGGTGAAGGTGTCGTAATTGAACACCGCCACGGTGCCAAAGTCGGCCAGGGTTTCCATCAGGGCCAGCATCAGTCCGGCGGCGATCCAGGGACGCGCCATCGGCAGCGCTACCCGGAAAAACCCGCGTGTGCGCGACAGTCCCAGCGACTGCGCCGCTTCCAGGGCAATCGCGCCCTGCGTGGCAAAAGCGTTTTTGCAAATCAGATAGACATAGGGGTAGAGCGCTAGCGACATCACCCCGATGACCCCGCCACGCGAGCGGATTTCGGGCAGGTCGGTGATGCCCCAGTGAGCACGTAGCCAGCTTTGCGGCGGCCCGCTGAAGTCCAGCAGGTCAATTGCCACAAACGCCGTCACATAGGCCGGCAAAGCCAGCGGCAGCAGCAGCGCCCAGTCCAGCAGCCGACGCCCCGGAAACTCGCACATCGCCACCAGCCAGGCCAGTGACACCCCCAGCAGGCCAACACCCAGGCCCACCCCCAGCAGCAGCCAGAAGGTGTTGAGCAACAGTTCAGGCAAGACAAATTCGCCCAAATGCGCCAGCGTGTCGCCATCAAGCCGCGCAAACGAGGCGAAGCTGACCAGCACCGGCACCAGCACCAGCGCCGCCACAGACCAGGCAAACAGCCGCCAGCCGTCTGGTCGCCAATACACCATCACGGTGTTGCCCTTGCAGGTCTATCGTTTTGCGTTACAAACAGTTTTGCAAACCGCCAATCCTCCGTCAGCATGTGACGGGCCACGACTTCGGTTACCAGAAAATCCACCAGTTCTCTGACCGAGACCTCCGCATCCTGATTGGCAGGATGGCGAAGTTTGAGTGCCTGGGCCACCAGCGCCTGGTGCATCTGGACATGTTCCTGGAGGTGTTCGTAAGCGTAGGTCTGAAGAATCGCTTCCTCATGTGCAAAGTGTTCCACAACATGCGCCAGCAGGGCATCGAACGCCGCATCAAATTCACCGGGTTCTTCGGCTTGCGTTGCCACCTTGCCCAGCAGAACATTGCTCAGGCGAAATAGCTCCTGGTGTTCTCTGTCAATGTCGGGGTGACCGCAGGCAAAGACCGCCTTCCAGGTCAACCTGACAATCGATTGGCCGACAGGACTGGGGGCATCCATGTCCTCTTCTGCCGCTTCGCTCAAGCTGCACAAGACCACCGTATTGCCACCCGCTTCCTTGGCCTGGTACATGGCACTGTCGCTCAGGCGCAGCAGGTCTTGCCCGGTATTGGCGTGATCAGGGTAGATCGCCATGCCAATGCTCGACGAGACGCCCAGCGACAACTGACTTGGGGCGAGAAAAGGTTGCGCCAGCGCGATGCGAATCTTTTCGGCCACAGCCAGCGCGTCTTCGTTGCTTTGCAGATCGGGCAATACCACCAGGAATTCATCCCCGCCTACGCGCGCTGCCGTGTCAGAGGCGCGCAGACAGCGCTTGATGCGCCGCGCCACCGCCTGTAGCAGCCAGTCGCCGGTCTCATGACCATGCTGGTCGTTGATCGGCTTGAATTTATCCAGATCGATGAACATCAAGGCCATGCGCGATTGGCTGCGCCGGGCGCGCGCCAGCGTCTGATTCAGCCGGTCATTGAACATCCGACGATTGGGCAATTGGGTCAAGGGGTCGTAAAACGCCAGTTGCTGCACTTCTTCTTCGAGTTGCTTGCGCTCGGTGATGTCACGCAGGATGCCGATGTAGTGCGATATCTGTCCGGTCCTGGCCTTGACCGCAGTAATCGTGAGCTGCTCCGGGTAAATCTCGCCGTTTTTGCGCCGATGCCAGACTTCGCCATGCCAGGCACCGGTTTGTGCCACCGTTTCCCACATGTCTGCATAGAAACTCGCGTCATGGCGGTCAGATCTGAGCATGCGCGCTGTCTGGCCAATCGCCTCGTCTGCCGTGTAACCGGTGATTTGCGTAAAGGCCGCATTGACACGCAAAATGACCTTGTCAGCATCGGTCACGACCATGCCATCCTGGGATCCAAAGGCAATGGCGGCAATCCGCAGATCCAGATCGGCGCGCTTGCGCTCGGTAATGTCACGCGTCACACCCAGCAGGCTGACGAACTCCCCTGCATCATTTTGAATGCCCGAGACGGTGACCTCGGTCCAGACCGTGCCGCCCTGTTTGCACGGCTGCTCCAGTTCACCCCGGAAATCAGCAACCGGCTGTTTCGCCTGAATCGCCTGGATGGCACGGCCCAGGCCGTCTTGCGCGATTTGCGCGCTGGCCGGCGTCAGTGCCTGGTCAAGCGATTGTTGCATCACCTCGGCCACCGAGTAGCCGCGCAGCCGCTCAACCGACGGGCTGACATAAGTGAATTGGCCGGTCAGATCCATGGTCCAGATGACATCGGACGCGTTATCGGCCAGCAAGCGGTGCCGCTCCTCTGAAATGCGCAAAGCGCTGCGCGCCTCCTGGCTGGCCGTCAGGGCGAGTTGGAGCCTGCGGTTGTTGCGCAGGATATAGACCACAGTCAGAGCGGCGATCACCAGCAAGGCGAGCAAAAAGTAAATCCGGGTCCAGTCAATGGCTTGCTGAACATTGATGGAAACATGCTGGTTTGAAATCGCTTCGCGCTCTTGCGGCGTGATGGTCTTGACACCTTTTTCCAGAATCGACAGGAGCAGTTTTTCATCCTTGAGCACCCCGACGCGAAGCTGGTTGGTGTATTCGGGAATCTGGCCGGCAATTTTTAGATTGAAGAGGCCTTCTTTCTTGATCGCATTGGCGGCCACGATCAGCGAGCGAATTGTCAGATCGGCTTTACGCTCGGAGACCAGAACCATCGACTCCGGTTCGCTGGCGGTCAGGATGACCTGGAGATTGGGAAAATCGCGCCGCACCCGCTCTTCGACCATGGTGCCGCGTGGCAAGGCAATCCGTTCATTTTGAAGCCCCCGGATATCGGCGACAAACCCATGCTCTTCGCGGGTAATGATGACATTCGGGTCAAAAAAAATCGGCTCGGTAAAAATTAGCCAGGCATCACGCGCCGGAGTCTGATTCAGAAAACTCATGATCTGGCAGCGTTTGCCTTTGGATGCTGCCAGACTTTCCTCCCAGTCCTTGACCGGATGAAGTGCAATTCGCAAACCCACACGCTGCGCTACCAACTGCACCAGATCAGCGGCAATACCCTCGTGTTGCCCTTGCGGGTTGATGCGCTCGAACGGAGCCCAGTCTGGATCCACGCACATTTTTATGGTGCCAACCCGCTCAATGTAGGCCTGTTCTTGCGGCGTGAAGGCAATGGCTGCATCAGAAGCAGCGGCGACCGTGGCAGAACCGATCACCATCATGAGGCTCAAAAGAACGATTTTCACCGCTGAATTGAAATTTAAAAGAATGCAGGGATCATTTGACATACAGGGTCTATCGATCTGTTTGGATCAATGAATGAATGGGTAACAATTAATCGGCTTTCTCAGCCCATTGCCAGATTTGCGGATGGAGGTCTTGATCTTACGGTAAAGAGCCTGTGCGCCGCTGTCATATCAATGCGACTGGCGGGCCAACCGGTTAATTCTGGCAACATCAATTTGATATAAATTATGTAGCTGTCAGCGCAATGGCTATAAGGGCTGCAAGGCTTTTTTGTCTAAAACAGAGGAAATCAGGGCATCTTTTTCTGTCCACAACTGATTGACCCACTGCTGGCAGGTGTCGCGCAAAGCTTGCTGGCTGTCTTGTCCTTTTTGGGGCTGCGCCTGCGGCACGCTCAGGGTGCGTGCCCGCACCACCACCCGGGGCATGCGGCCCTGCAGAAACTGCCAGAAGTTGGGGGTGCCCTCTGGGTAGATCAGCGTGATGTCGAGCACCGCGCCAAATTTTTCGCCCATCGCATCAAGCGCCAGCGTGACACCGCCGGCCTTGGGCTTGAGCAGATGCCGGTAGGGCGACTGCTGGCGCTGCTGCTTGGCGGGGGTACAGCGGGTGCCTTCCAGAAAATTCATTACGCTGGTGGGCACCAGGGCGTATTTTTCGCAGGCGGCGCGGGTGGTGGCGGCATCTTTGCCGCGCGCTTCGGGGTGCTGTTGCAGATAAGCCTCGCTGTGCCGGCGCATGAACGGAAATTCGAGCGCCCACCAGGCCAGACCCATGATCGGCACCCAGATCAGTTGCTGTTTCAAAAAAAACTTCAATAGCGGAATGCGCCGGTTCAGCACATGTTGCAGCACCAGAATATCCACCCATGACTGGTGGTTGCACACCACCAGATACCACTGACGCGGGTTCAGGTCATTGATGCCCGTCACGTCCCAGTCCAGCCGCTGGGTCAAGCGCATCCAGCCACTGTTGCCGTCAATCCAGGCTTCGGCAATGCGCAACAGCAACGGGTCGATCAGCAAACGCACCCGTTTGAAGGGCAGCAGCAGTTTGACGAGCGACACCAGCAGCAAAATCGGTACCCAGAACAGGATATTGAGCAGCATCAGAAGGCTGGCGATGGCGCCGACCAGTGGCGCAGGCAAAAATTCAAGCATGATGATGGCTGAGAGGGAGTGACGCCACAAGCGCGCCGATGCGCCATTTTCAACCAGTCTCGGACAGACTCGGTCAGGATAATAAATATAAGTGTTAACCCTAATGTTGCGCTGTCATCGCGGGCGCTGCTCTTCAGCCCGAAACATCCGATACCGAGCCGGAAATATCCGAAACAGTCAACAAAATCAAGAGACTCTACCGACTCATCGACTTGATGTCAGCGCCTGGATGGCATCGCAGCATGGTACTGGGCAGGTTTTTGACTGTGCTAACCTCGGCGCAAACAAAAACGTTGGAAGTGTTGAACCGGGCTTGAGATTCCCTTGTCAATATTTTTGCATCAGAGTCTCTGCAACTGCCAAGGGAAATTTCATGCGTGTCTTTAACGCTGTCACATTCAATCCAGGTCTGTTGTACCGACTGCTTGAATCCGGTTTTTCAATTTTCAGCCGCTTGATCGGCATTCGTTTGGGCAGCTTGCTGGCGCTCAGTGCGGCGCTGCTGATCGCATCATGTGGCGGCGGTGGCGGCACGACATCGGTCGCGTCCGATTGCATTGCCTATACCGACAGCTTCAATAACCCGGTAAGTTGCCAGGAAATGGCCAATCTGGCGGCCAGCAACGGCGGTGGTGGTGGCGACGGCAGCGGTGATGCCGGTGCCGATGGCAGTGCCGGTGACGGTGCCCCGATTGCCAACACCAAACTGCGTTTTGTTGACATCAACAACCGCGTCATCGAAACCAGCACCGATGCCAACGGCTACTTTCGCATCAACCTGCGCGGCATGAAAGCCCCGATTGTGGCCAACGTCCTGCGCACCGACCTGGTGTGGCGCTCAATGCTGGTGAGCGAGATTGTTCCGGCCCCCGCCAACCGCAAGTTTTATACGATTAATTTGACCGCGCTCACTGACAAAATTGCATCTGACGTAGCAGTGGCGGCCGGTCGCAGTGGCCCGGCGCAGTTGACACCCGCCGATGTCTTGAAAAATCTGGCGGCGGTGCAGATCGCCAAACAAGCCCTGAACAACCAGCTCAAGGAAAAACTGCTGGATGCAGGGCTTAACCCCGCCAGCTTTGATGCGCTGACGCAGCCGTTCAAGACCGACTTGACGGGCTACGACCTGGTGCTTGAACACGTTGCCGTGGTGCAGAACACGGCTGGCACCACCGAACTGCTGCCCAAGCACAGCGTCGGCGGCAGCATTTCTGGCGGCAACCATCGTATCGGCCTAGTGCTGAAAAACGGCAGCGATGCGATCGGCATTGGCAGCGTCCCAAGTGATGGCCGCATTGGTTTTATCCGGCTCTGGAACAATGTGAGCGGCTCAATCAGCATAGACAACAACAGCGCCAGCAGTTTCACGCTGCCGGTGCAACTGCTGCCCGGCACCCGCTACGACGTGCAAATTGCCACCCAGCCTGCTGCTGCTACCTGCGCGGTCAACAACGGCAGTGGTGTGATGGCCGATGCCAATGTGACGACGGTGGCGGTGGTCTGCACCGACACGCCTTATTCATTGGGTGGCAGCATCAGCGGCCTGGGCAGCAGCAGCGGTTTGACGCTCAGCGTCAACAATGCCCAGACCTTGATGGTGCCGGCCAACGCCAGCAGCTTTAGCTTTGCCACCGGCTTGCCGACCGACACCGCCTATAACGTCAGCATCGCCAGTCAGCCAGTCGGGGCTACTTGCAGTGTGGCGGGCGGCAGTGGCAGCATGCCTGCGGCCAACTTGAACTTGGTGGTGGTGACTTGCAGCGCCACCAGCGCCCGTCTGGGCGGCAGCCTGTCGGGCCTGACCACCAGTGGTCTGGTGCTGGGTGCCGCCGGGCAGACGGCAAGCCCGGCTGCCAATGCCGCCAGCTTCAGCTTTGCCAACCCGCTGGCCTATGGCAGCGCCTACAGCGTCAGCGTCTTGACCCAGCCAACCGGGTTGACCTGTGTAGTCAACAATGGCAGCGGCAGCATGGGCATAGCCGATGTGAATAACGTGGCGGTGAGTTGCAGCGTTAAAGCCGCCAGCCTCGGCGGCCTGGTGAAAAACCTGACCGGCACCGGTCTGCAACTGGTCAGCAACGGCCAAACTGTCACGGTCACCCCGTTGTCTGGCACCCCCAGGCCTGATGTCAGCTTTACCTTTGGCACCCCGCTGGCGGGCGGCAGCAGCTACAGCGTCACCGTCAAAACCCAGCCCGCCGGGCAAAGCTGCACCGTTGGCAACGGCTCTGGCAGCATGTCCGGCATGCCGGTCACCAGTGTTGTGGTGACCTGCAATACCATCCCGCTGTTTACCGTGGGCGGCACGGTCAGTGGCAATAGCAATGGTCTGGTGCTCGGTGCCGGTGCCGATAGCAAGAGCTTTGCGAGCGAAGCATGTTCGCCTACCTGCCCCAACGCCAATTTCACTTTCGGCACGGCGCTGGCGGCTGGCACGTCCTATAACGTCACGGTACAAACCCAGCCCGCCGGGCAGACCTGCACCGTCAGCAACGGCAGCGGTGTGATGCCGGCAGCCAATGTCAGCAATGTATCGGTCAACTGCATTGGCAACCCCAGCACACTGGGCGGCACGGTGATCAACCTGACCGGCAGCGGCCTGGTGCTCACTGGCAGCGGTCAAAACGTCGATGTCAGCCCGTCCGCTTCGGCTGCCACACCCAAACCCGATGTCAGCTTCACTTTTGCCACCGCGCTGGCGGCCGGTACCTCGTACAACGTCACGGTACAAACCCAGCCCAGCGGGCAGACCTGTACCGTCAGCAATGGCAGCGGTGTCATGGCAGCAGCCAATGTTGATAACGTGACGGTGAGTTGCAGCAGCAGCGCCAGCACATTGGGCGGCACGCTGAGCAACCTGACCGGCACCGGCATGGTGCTGACGACCAGCAGCGGCCAGACCGTGGGCATTGCCGCCAATGCCACCAGCTTCACTTTCCCAACCCCGGTGACAACTGGCACCAGCTACAGCATCACGGTAAAAACCCAGCCCGCCGGGCAAACCTGCTCAGTCAGCAACGGCAGCGGTGTCATGCCAGCCGCCGATGTCAGCAACGTGTCGGTAAGCTGCGTGACCACCCCGGTTGCCGTCAATGGTGTCTGCGGCAGTGCCAACAATGTTGCCGTATTGACCCAGCCGACTGCCAACCTGTGCAGTGCCGGCACCGCTGGCGCGATCACTGGCAGCGGGCCGTGGAGCTGGAGTTGCAGTGACAGCAATGGCGGCGCAACAGCAAGCTGTGCTGCCGGTTTGGCCGACAGTCCGCATTTTCTGGGTGGTTCTGCCAACGGCAACAACGCTGGCCTGGTGTTGAGCAGCAATGGTCAAACGGTGACGGTGCCCTCCATCGTGTGCGTCACCGCGCCATGCCTTGCTGGCTTTGCCTTTCCCAATGCGTTGGCGACAGGCACGTCCTATAACGTCACAGTGCAAACCCAGCCTAGCGGGCAGACGTGTACCGTCAGCAACGGCAGCGGTGTCATGCCAGCGGCCAATGTCACCAATGTGTCGGTCAGTTGCAGCTCAATCCCAAGCTACAAACTCGGCGGCACGGTGGCCAACCTCACCGGCAGCGTGCTGGTGCTGGCCAGCAATGGGCAAACGGTCGGGCTTGCTGCCAATGCCAGCAGCTTCACTTTCCCCAATGGGCTGCCGGCAGGCACGGCCTACAACGTCACGGTACAAACCCAGCCCAGTGGGCAGACCTGCTCAGTCAGCCTCGGCAGCGCTGTCATGCCAGCCGCCGATGTCAGCAGCGTGTCGGTGACCTGCGTGACGACCCCGGTTGCTATCGATGGTGTCTGCGGCAGTGCCAACAATGTTGCCGTATTGACCCAGCCGACTGCCAACCTGTGCAGTGCCGGCAGCGCTGGCGCAGTGGCTGGCAGCGGGCCGTGGAACTGGAGTTGCAGCGGCAGCAATGGCGGCTCAAGCGCAAGCTGTGCTGCCGGTTTGGCCGTCATACCCAAATACAGCGTGAGCGGCGGCATCAGCGGGCTGGGCAATGCCAGTGGCCTGGTGCTCAGCAACAACGCCGCAGAAGACTTGCCGGTGGCCGCCAATGCGGGCAGCTTTGTGTTTGCCACCACCCTGGCGCAAGGCACACCTTATGCAGTGACGG
>CAIQOO010000236.1 GCA_903873485.1 uncultured beta proteobacterium
AGCACCGGTGATCATGTTCTTGACATAGTCGGCGTGGCCGGGGCAGTCAACATGGGCGTAGTGGCGATTGGCCGTTTCGTACTCGACGTGGGCGGTATTGATGGTGATGCCGCGGGCTTTTTCTTCGGGAGCCGCGTCGATTTGGTCGTAAGCCTTGGCGGTGCCGCCAAACTTGGCTGCCATCACCGAGGTAATGGCGGCAGTCAGGGTGGTCTTGCCATGATCAACGTGCCCGATCGTGCCCACATTGACGTGGGGCTTGGTGCGCGCAAATTTTTCTTTTCCCATTTTTCAGACTCCGAAAAGTAGAGGATTATCAATACAAAAAACAGTATCAACCAGCAGCCAGTCCATCTGACACAACACCTGGCTCCTGGTGCATTTCCGGAAACCGCGTTCAGTGCCTAAGCTGTTGATTGTGTTGAGTTATCTTAGGCAGCAACAAAAATACCAGTCAATTTTCCGGGGTCCTATTTTTGATAGGCGGTGACACGTTGTGAGTGGATGCTGCGCGAAGTCGGCGAGTATATCACCAAGATTTTGATTTTTATCGACAGCCCTTTGCGAACTGGGCCTGACCGGCAAGCTCGCCTCGCTATCGAACACAACATGGTGATCGGTGGCGAGCGCGGCCGGGCCGGGTTCAAAGGCCAATCTGTGCCGCCAGTGCCTCGCCCATCACCGTGGTCGAAGCATCGCCACCCAGATCGGGGGTGCGTGGGCCTTGTTTCAACACAGTCTCGATGGCCTTGACGATGACGTCATGCGCCAAGCGAAAGGTGCCCACGCCGTGGCCCAAAAAATCCAGCATCAGCGCCCCCGACCAGACCATGGCAACCGGGTTGGCGATATTTTTGCCGAAAATGTCGGGTGCCGAGCCATGCACCGGCTCGAACAGCGACGGAAAGCGACGTTCCGGGTTGAGATTGGCCGAGGGTGCCAGGCCAATCGTGCCGGTCGTGGCTGGCCCCAGGTCAGACAAGATGTCACCGAATAAATTGGTGGCGGCCACCACGTCAAAGCGGCCCGGTTGCAGCACAAAACGCGCGCACAAGATATCAATGTGCTGCTTGTCAAGTGTGACTTCGGGGTAGCCGCAGGCCACCGCATCGGCGCGCTGGTCCCACCAGGGCATGCTGATGGCAATGCCGTTGGATTTGGTCGCCAGCGTCAGGTGCTTGCGTGGGCGGCTTTGGGCCAACTCAAACGCGTATTTCAGCAGGCGGTCGGCACCATGGCGCGAAAAGACCGACTCCTGAATCACCATTTCTCGTTCGGTGCCCGCAAACATGATGCCGCCGAGAGCCGTGTATTCGCCTTCGGTGTTTTCGCGCACCACAAAATACGCGATGTCGCCGGGCTGGCGGCCGGCCAGCGGACACGGGACCCCTTCAAACAGGCGTACCGGGCGCAAGTTGATGTACTGGTCAAATTCGCGGCGGAACTTCAGCAACGAACCCCACAGCGAGATGTGGTCCGGCACGCTGGCTGGCCAGCCGACCGCACCAAAATAGATCGCATCGAAGCCAGACAACTGCTGCTTCCAGTCATCGGGCATCATCTGCCCATGCGCCAGGTAGTAGTCACAGTGCGCCCAGTCAAAATGGGTGAATGTCAGACCCAGATCAAAGCGGCGGTTCGCCGCCTGCAACACGCGCAGCCCCTCGGGCATCACTTCCCGACCTATGCCATCGCCCGCGATGACGGCAATTTTCTGTGCTTTTTTCATGAAACCTGGATGGCTTGGCCGTCAATCCGGAATGACGGCATCGATCGCCGCGCCCGCAACCTTGACACCGGTTTTGACAACGGTGGCCGTCACCGATATGGCCGCGTCTGCAACCGCGATGATGGCACAGCCACTGACCATCAGCAGCAGCCCCGTGGCCAGCACACTGGCTGCCAAATCGATCCATCTCTTCATGGCTCGGGTCTCCAAAATTTTGAGTGTAATCGGGTCGCGCCCAGCGTCATGCCATGGTTCAGCGCAGCACATCCACCACCGCACTGACTGGGTGCCAAAGTCGGGCAGGCGCTTCAAGCCACCGGCATTTCGCCACCCAAGGCTTGCAGCACATCGGGCAGCAACTGGCTCAACTCCCCGGTGGTGATCGCCACGTCGGTGTCAAAATTGTCATCTTTATTGTTGCTGCTGCCAGCTTCAAAAACGCCCTCCAGAAACGCCAATTTTTTGAGTTGCAGGCCCTCGGTCAGCATGAACGACACCCGCTCGTTCCAGGTCAGGGCCAGCCGGGTTGGCATTTCGCCTTCGGCAATGTGCTGTTTGACCTCTTCCATGTCGAGCCGATGCCGGGCGTAACGCACCACGGCTTTGGATTCATCCGCTGCCTTGAGTTCACATTCGCGGTCCACACTGAAACCGGCCGGCGCCTCGCCGCTGACCAGCCATTCGGCCATGGCGGTCGCTGGCGCTACCCTGGTGTTCACCAGCGTGAGCGCCAGGCCCGGCAGGGTTTGCACCAGCAGGGTCACCACCTCATCTGCCCCGGCCTGGCTGCTTGCGTCAATCAGCAGCAGCCGGGCTTCGCGGTCAAACCAGATCAGCTTGGATGATTGCTTGGTAAATGCCATCGGCAGCAGTTCCAGCCGCATGTCGTCCTTCATGTCGCGGATTTCTTTTTTGCCGGGTTTACGCCCGGTTCCGGCTTCAATCTGGGCAACACGTTCCTGGGTTTTGCGATTCACCACCGAGGCCGGCAGCGCCCGGGTTTCCACCATCAATTTCAGAATCCACTGCCCGGCCACGGATTCAAGCAGCAGCCCGTTGGCCTGGCCACGTGGCTCAATCCAGCCGACGGATTTTTCCTGACTGGCGCCACATTCGACAAAGCGACCGGCTTGCAGGCACTCTTCGACCTGTTCTGCGGTAGTTTGCCAATCTGGCGCGATGCGGTACATGATGATGTTCTTGAACACGTGACACTCTTTCTGGTTAAGCTGGTTTTTTGCAAGAGGCTGATCATCCCACCAAAATGCCCGGCCAAACCGGCGCGCCAACTTTACAAAGCTTTCACTGGCCATCATGGTGGCGATACACAGGTGACGCACACTTCTCCACACGCCGCTGCCACTGTTTGGTCAGCGGCTCCAACCGAAAGGAAAAATCATGAAATCACTTCTCAAAGTCTCGGTGATCACCAGTTTGCTGGCTGCGACCGGTATCTCTTATGCCATGGGTCCGATGGGCGGCCAATGCGACATGGGCCCAGGCATGCAAGGCCCAGGCATGCAGCAGGGTGGCCGCATGGACCCGGCCAGAATGCAGGCCAGAATGGACCAGCGCCAGGCGGTACTCAAAGCCCAGCTCAAGCTGACTGCTGCCCAGGAGCCGGCCTGGACCACCTTCACTGCGGCGCTGAAACCACCGGCCAGCATGATGAACCGGCAGCGTCCGGACCCGGTCGAGATGGCCAAGTTGAGCACCCCGGAGCGGATTGACAAAATGAGAACGCTGCGTGCCCAGCACATGAGCGACATGACAGCGGCCATGGACCAGCGCGGCGAAGCCACCAAGGCGTTTTACGCAGTGCTGACCCCCGAGCAGCAAAAAGTGTTCGATGCATCGGCCATGCGGGGACCAGGCGGACATCATGGCCGCTTCCAGGGTCCGGGCAACGGTCCGGGGCCAATGCAGCCCAAGTCTTGATTGTGAGTTGCGGTCTGGCAAAAAGCTGACGGATCGGGCTGGCCGGCGCAGTGTGGGCCTGCCAGCCCTTGTCTTTTGCCGGTCGGGGCGACTGCTACCGCATGGCTTGTGGCAACATCGCCGGTTTCCGGAATTTTTTACCACCCGCAGCCATGTCCAACTCCGCGCCACCCTCAACAGCACCCCAGCCACCGGCCCCGCTGGCCATGGTTCGCAACATTGACCTAGCGCAACCCCTGCACTGGCTGGCGCGTGCCTGGCAAGACCTGATCCGGTGCGCCGGCATCAGCCTGTTGCACGGTCTGGCGCTGGCTTTGGCAGGCGCGCTGATGCTGTTGCTCGCGCATGACCGATTCTGGTTCATGGCCGGGGCGTTTTCCGGGTTTTTGCTGGTCGCGCCAATTTTGGCGACCAGCCTGTATGCCTTGAGCCGGGCGCTGGAGCGCGGTGAACCCGCCAATCTGGCGATCGTGCTGAAAACCTGGCTCAACTGGCAGGACGGGCAGTTCAGAAAATGGGGCCAGGCGCATTGGAGTCTGCTGCAGTTTGGCGTGTTGCTGGCAGCCGCCGGCACCGCCTGGGTGCTGGTGTCGGCCGGCCTCATCACCTGGCTGGCTCCGGTGGCGATCAACTCGCCGCCAGATTTCATCCGGCATGTGGTGCTGGCCAGACAGGGCTTCCTGTTTGAACTATGGCTGGCGTTGGGCGGGGTTCTGGTGGCGCCCATTTTTGCCTCCACCGTGGTCACCATTCCGCTGCTGCTGGACCGTCAGGTATCGGTCAAAACGGCGGTTGCCACCAGTTGGCAGGTAATTTTGGCCAACCCGATCGTCATGGCACTATGGGGCGGGCTGATCATGGTGCTGACCCTGCTGGGTTTTACGTTTGTGCTGCTCGGGCTGGTGTTGGTGCTGCCGGTGCTGGGGCACGCCAGTTGGCATGCGTACCGCGACTTGCTGGATGTGTCGGCTTTGCCGGAACGGGAGTCGCGCTGATGTTTGGCTTTAACGAAGAGCAGATCACCAACTTTGGCATGAGCTTTGGCATTGGTGCCGGCATCCTCTATATGCTGTTCATTATTGGCCAGTTGGCATGGGAGTCCAAGGCTGGCAAATTTGGCACCTTTGTGATGTTTTTGGGGCTGGCGTTTGGCTTTGTCGGCTTTCTTGCCAAGTACCTGATTCAGTATTTCATGGGCATCAAATAGGCGTTAGCCCAATGGCCGCACGCCCATCAGCAGGCCGTGCAGCCACAGGGTGAACGCCATCCAGCTCGCCACGCCAATCGCCACCGCGATGCCAGTCGCCCCTCTTTGGATGGCCGCCGGGGCCAATGCCGGGCCAAGCCGGTCCCGCCGCCGGGCTGCGACAAAATCTGCCACCGCCCACAGCAGAAAACTGCCAAACAAAACAACATGCGCGACGTTGCCATTGGCCAGCAAATGTGCCAGCGCCCAGAGCTTGACCGCTGCCACCATCGGGTGCCGGAGCCGCGCCTGGATGGTGTTGCCCGGCACATAAGCGGCTGCCAGCGACACAAAAGCCAACAAGGTCAGCAGGGCGGCCAGGTGGCGCATGCCCGGTGGCGGACTCCAGAGTTGCACCGGCGTTTCGCGCGCCAGCCCAAAGCCCCAGACGATCAGGCCAAATCCGATCAGGGACAGCAGCGAATAGACGGCGCGCCAGCGTTGCTGCCCGAATCGTTCAATTTGGCGCTGTCGCCAGGCACCGGCCAGCATGCGCACCGAATGCACACCCAGAAAAATCAGCAAACCCAGCATCAGATAAATCATGGCGTTGCGGGTGTCAGGCACCGAGCACCCGGTTTTTGCCGGCCCGCTTGGCCAAGTACATGGCCTGGTCGGCCCGTTTGATGGCATCCATGCCGGTTTCGCCATTGACAAGCTGTGCCACCCCGGCGCTGAAGGTGATCAGCACTTGTTCGGTGCCGGCCAGGAAAAAACGCTTGGTCAGTTCGCGTTGCAGGCGCGTCATCGCCTCAATGCCTTTTTCCAGCGGCGTGTCGGGCAACAAAATGACAAACTCTTCGCCGCCAAAGCGTGCCAGCACATCTTGCGGCCGCATCACTTCGCGCGCCACGCTGGCCAAGTGCTTCAGGGCCACATCGCCAGTGGCATGGCCGAGCGTGTCGTTGATGCGCTTGAAATTATCGATGTCGAGCAAGGCGGCACACAGCGGTGTGTTTTGCCGCCTGACCTTGGATATTTCGCGGCCCAGCGCTTCATCAAGGCCTTGCCGATTGAGTGCACCGGTGAGCGGATCGTGCCGCGCCAGGGCACTGACCCGGTCAAGCTCCTGGTGCAGTTTGGTCAATTCGATCTCGGTCTCATCGGCCTTTTTCTTCATGTCTTGCAACTCGTCGCGCACCGACTGGCTGTCGTGCGCCATGCTGCGGGTGGCTCCCACCACGTCTTTGAGAACCGGCGCGATATCGGCGATGGTTTTGGCCTGTTCGATCAGCCGGGCGCTGGTTTCCAGTATGTCGTGAAAGCTGCCGGTACTCTGCGACATGGTGGCCAGCCGCTCGATAAAGGTGGCCAGCATCTGGCGCATTTCCTCTTGCGCTTGCACACTGCGGGCTTTTGCCTCGGTCTGCTTGAAGATCACGTCTTTGAGGCGTTGCTCCACATCATCAAGCCGACGCAGTGTCAGCGGTGGCGCACACACATCCATCAGCGCGTCCACCTGACCTTTGAGCCAGTTGTCATCGAGACTCAGGTGGCTGATGTTCTCGATGATCAGGTGCAGCAGCTTGAGCAACACGTTTTTGACTTCAGCCTGGTCCTCGGCCGCAAACGACAGGCGGTGGCTGTAATTGACCAGCATCTGTTTGACCGCCACCGCATCGGCCGTGGGCTGCCGCAGTGCCTTGATCATGGTCTGGGTTTGCTCCAGAAAGCGTTCATCGTCAGCCCCCAGCGCCGGCAGGGCGTATTCGATCATGCGGGCAATCTGGGTAAAAAAATCGGCGGTCAGGGCCGGTGCCGTCAGCACTGCCGGCTCGGTCGGTTCGAGCACGGGTGCGGCCACTTTGCCCGAATCAAACAGTGCCGTGCTGGCCGCCTTGCCAGGCTCTGGCGCGGGTGGGCTGAACCCGCCATAAGCCATCAGGGCGTTTTTGACACCATCCCAATTGAGCTGGTTGATGGCCGACTCCAGCAGCCCGCGCTGTTTTTGCTGTCCTGGTGTTTTGGCCGGCAGTGCCACCGCAATGTCGCGCAGCCGGTCGGCCGGAAACGCCGGCTCCATCGGCTGCCCGGCAACTTCAGCGTAAAGGCGCTGGTAGTTCAGTGGTGTCGGTGCCAGCTTGCGAGCCGTCAGCAGCTTGAGCGTTTCGCGGGCAATCTCGAACGGCTTTTTGTCAATCATGGCATTCTTTCGCTATAAATACAATAGCTATAAGCGCTTATCCCATAAGGGCTAGAGGCCGATTTCATCAAATATCGATGTTGCCGGCCCGCAGCGCATTGGCTTCGATGAATTCACGCCGGGGCTCGACCTCATCGCCCATCAGCATGGTAAACACCCGGTCCGCCTCAATCGCATCGTCAATCTGCACCCGCAGCAGGGTGCGCACCGTTGGGTCCATGGTGGTTTCCCAGAGCTGCTCGGGGTTCATTTCGCCCAGTCCCTTGTAGCGCTGGCGGCTGGTGGCGTGCTCGGCTTGCGCGATCAGCCAGGCCATGGCCTGGCGGAAGTCATCGACTTTTTGTTCTTTTTGGCGTTCACCCTCGCCGCGCATCACTTTGGCACCGTCACCGAGCAGGCCCTTGAAGGTCTTGGCGGCTTCGCTCAAGGCCGCGTAATCGGCACCGTGGGCAAAGTCCTGGGTCAGCACGCTGCTCTTGATGTTGCCATGCAGGCGGCGGCTGATTCGCAAAATCGGCTTGTCGGTACGCACATCAAATTCGCCGGCCACCTCGGCATCGGGCAAAAAGGCCTGCATGGCGGCGGCCGAGGTTTGCGCATCGGCCACGGTGTCGAGGCTCAAGGGCACGCCGTCGGCAATCGCGCGCAGGGCAAAGGCATCCATGAAGTTGCCAAGCCGGGCAATCACCGCTTGCGCCACCTGGTGCTTGCGGGCCAGTTCGGTCAAGGTGTCGCCAGACAAGGTGGCACCGGTGGCTCCGCCGGTGAACACCGAGGCCTGCACCAGTGCTATCCGCAGCAAAAAGTTTTCCAGATCGGTCTGGCCCTGCAAATACAGCTCTTCCTTGCCGGCCTTGACCTTGTAGAGCGGCGGCTGGGCAATGTAGATGTGGCCGCGCTCGACCAGTTCGGACATCTGGCGGTAGAAAAAGGTCAGCAGCAGGGTGCGGATGTGGGCACCGTCAACGTCGGCATCGGTCATGATGATGATGCGGTGGTAGCGCAGCCGGGCGACATCAAAGTCGTCATTGCCGGTGGTGCCACCGGCCTTGCCGATACCGGTGCCCAAAGCGGTGATCAGGGTCAGGATTTCATTGCTGGTCAGCAGTTTTTCGTAGCGGGCTTTTTCGACGTTCAAAATCTTGCCGCGCAACGGCAGGATCGCCTGGAATTTGCGGTCACGGCCCTGCTTGGCCGAGCCGCCGGCCGAATCACCCTCGACGATGTAGATTTCGCACAGCGCCGGGTCTTTTTCCTGGCAGTCGGCCAGCTTGCCGGGCAGGCCCATGCCGTCAAGCACCCCTTTGCGCCGGGTCAGATCACGCGCCTTGCGGGCGGCTTCGCGGGCGCGGGCAGCCTCAATGATCTTGCCGACGATGATCTTGGCATCGGCTGGGCGCTCCTGCAGGTAGTCGTACAGCAGCTTGGACACGATGTCTTCGACCGGACCGCGCACTTCTGAGCTGACCAGTTTGTCCTTGGTCTGGCTTGAAAACTTGGGCTCGGGCACTTTGACCGAGAGCACACAGGTCAGGCCCTCGCGCATGTCATCGCCAGTGACCTCGACCTTGGCCTTTTTGGCAATTTCGGTGTCGTCAATGTATTTGTTGATGACGCGGGTCATGGCGGCGCGCAGGCCGGTCAGGTGGGTGCCGCCGTCGCGCTGCGGGATGTTGTTGGTGAAACACAGCACCTGCTCGTTGTAACCGCTGTTCCACTGCATCGCCACTTCGACACCAATATTGGTGTTCTGGTCGCTTTGGCGGTCGCCCATGGCGTGAAAGATATTCGGGTTAAGAATGGTTTTGCCCTTGTTGATGAAATTGACAAAACCACGCACACCCCCGGCACCTGAAAAATCATCTTCCTTGCCGCTGCGTTCATCCACCAGCCGGATGCGCACGCCGTTATTCAGAAAGCTGAGTTCACGCAGGCGCTTGCTCAAAATTTCGTAATGAAAAACCGTGTTGGTTTGAAAAATCTCAAGATCAGGTAAAAAATGCACTTCGGTGCCGCGCTTTTCGGTCTTGCCAATCACCCGCATCGGCGACACCTCAACCCCGTTAACGCTCTCAATCAGGCGGTTTTGCACAAAGCCTTTGCTGAATTCCATGACATGCACTTTGCCATCGCGGCGAATCGTCAGGCGCAGCATCTTGCTCAAGGCGTTGACGCAGCTCACGCCGACGCCATGCAGACCGCCCGAGACCTTGTAGCTGTTTTGGTTGAATTTGCCGCCGGCGTGCAATTCGGTCAGGGCGATCTCTGCGGCGCTGCGTTTGGGCTCGTGTTTGTCGTCCATCTTGACACCGGTCGGGATGCCGCGCCCGTTATCAACCACTGACACCGAGTTGTCGGGGTGAATGGTGACCAGAATGTCGTCGCAATGACCAGCCAGCGACTCGTCGATCGAGTTGTCCACCACCTCAAACACCAGGTGGTGCAAGCCGGTGCCGTCACTGGTGTCGCCGATGTACATGCCGGGGCGCTTGCGCACCGCCTCCAGGCCTTCAAGGATCTGGATCGAGCCTTCGCCGTAGGCTTCCGAGGCACCCGCCTGATGCGCGTCGATGGTGGGCTGAAAGTTGGAACTGTCGGTGCTGCCCTCGCCGGTATGCACCGGGGGATCGATCGGATCGATGGGATTGACGGGCTGGTTTTGTTCGGTCATGACGCACTCTTGATCAACTTGGGGCAGGGCATGGTGCTGGCTGCGGGGTAAAAAATAAAAATTTGCCGACCACCGAAAACATCAAACCCGCAAAAAACAAGCTGTTGATCGCGGGTTTGGATGGCCGACTGGCACACGCTGGCTCAGATGCGCATGGGCATGACAACGTATTTGAAGTGGTCTATTCCGGGAATGGTCAACAGCGCTGAACTGTTGCCGTCAGACAGCTCGATCTTGACCATTTCCTGGCTGATATTGGACAGCGCGTCGATCAGGTAGGTGACATTGAAACCAATTTCAATGCTGTCGCCGTTGTAATCGATGTCAAGCTCATCGACGGCTTCTTCCTGCTCGGCGTTGCTGGCGGCCACGCGCAGCGTGCCAGGGTCAATGTTCAGGCGCACGCCCTTGAACTTTTCACTGGTCAAAATGGCGGTGCGCTGCAAGGTAGAGAGCAGCGCCGTACGGCCCAGGACGATGCTGTTGTGGTGGTTGCGCGGAATGACCCGGTTGTAGTCGGGAAACTTGCCTTCGACCAGCTTGGTGACAAATTCCATGCCGCCAAAACTGAACCTGGCCTGGTTGTTGGCAAACTGCATCTCAATTGCCCCTTCGGCATCGGACAGCAGGCGCTGCAATTCAAGCACGGTTTTACGCGGCAAGATGACTTCTTGCTTGGGCACTTCGACATCCAGCGTGCTTGACGCAAAAGCCAGCCGGTGGCCGTCGGTGGCGACCAGGCTGAGCTGATGACCCTCAGCGACAAACAAAATGCCATTCAGGTAATAGCGAATGTCATGTATCGCCATCGCAAATGACACCTGGCTGAGCAAATTTTTCAGGGTTTTTTGCGGCACGCTGAATACCGGGCCAAAGTTGGCCGACTCCTGCACCAGCGGAAAGTCTTCGGCCGGCATGGTTTGCAGGGTAAATTTGCTTTTGCCGCCTTTGAGGATGAGCTTGGAAGCACTCGACTCCAGCGATACCGTCTGGTCGGACGGCATGCTGCGCAAAATGTCGATGAGTTTGCGGGCGCCGACCGTGGTCGCGAAATCACCCGCATCGCCACCGAGTTCGGCGGTGGTGCGAATCTGGATTTCCAGGTCGCTGGTGGTCAACTGGATGCCGCTTGCGGTCTTGCGGATCAGCACATTGGCCAGAATCGGCAAGGTATGACGCCGCTCGACGATGCCAGAGACGGCTTGCAGCACGGATAGCACCTTGTCCTGGGTGTCTTTGAGAACAATCATGTCTTCCTCTTGTAGTGGATGGTCAACGGGTTAGGGGGTTGCGGGACCGCTCGCGGGTCAATTTGGCATTTTCCCACTCATTTGGTCTTAGCCTTTGAGCGTTTGTTCCAGCACATGCAGTTGCTGGTTGAGTTCGGTGATCTGCAGGCGCTCGCTGCCAATTTTTCTCACCGCATGCAGCACCGTGGTGTGATCCCGGCCGCCGAACAATTCGCCGATTTCGGGCAGACTTTTTTGCGTCAGTTCCTTCGCCAGGTACATGGCAATCTGGCGTGGCCGGGCAATGCTGGCCGGGCGCTTCTTGGAGTACATGTCGGCAATTTTTATTTTGTAATAGTCGGCCACGGTTTTCTGGATGTTTTCGACCGAGATTTGCCGGTTTTGAATCGACAGCAGGTCGCGCAGCGCCTCGCGTGCCAGCATGATCGAGATTTCTTTCTGGTTGAAGCGCGAATACGCCAGAATTTTGCGCAGTGCCCCTTCGAGTTCGCGCACATTGGAGCGCACGTTTTTGGCGACAAAAAAAGCCACTTCTTCGGGCATCACGATGTTTTCAGCCTGCGCCTTGTTGATCAAAATGGCCACCCGCATTTCCAGCTCGGGTGGCTCGATGGCCACCGTGAGGCCAGAGTCAAAACGTGATACCAGCCGCTCGTGGATGTCGGCCAGGCCTTTGGGATAGGTATCGCTGGTCATCACAATGTGCGACTTGCGGGCGCGCAGGGCTTCAAAGGCGTAGAAAAATTCTTCCTGCGTGCGCTCTTTGTTGGCCAAAAACTGCACATCATCAATCAGCAGCAGGTCCAGCGTGTGGTAGCGTTCCTTGAATTCGTCAAACGCCTTGCGCTGGTAAGACTTGACCACATCGGTGACAAACTGCTCGGCATGGATGTAGAGCACTTTGGCGCCGGCATGTTCGCTGATCAACTGGTTGCCCACCGCATGCATCATGTGGGTTTTGCCCAAACCAACACCGCCATAGATGAACAGCGGGTTGTACAGGTGCCCCGGCATGCCCGCCACATGCATGGCAGCGGCGCGTGCCATGCGGTTGGCGCTGCCCTCGACCAAAGTCTCAAATGTCAATGCCGTGTTGAGGCGACTTTTGAGCGGCTCGGAGGTGCGCGGTTCCATGGCGGCCGTGCCGGGTTCGCTGGCCACCTCGGGTGGCGGCTTGACGGCAGGCTGGCTTCTGGCAACCGGTTCACGCGGCGCCAGTGCCAGTTCAATGGCCACCGGCTGCCCGGTCAGGCGCTCCATCAGCAAGGCCAGACGGGCGCTGTACTGTGCCCGTATCCAGTCGAGCTTGAAGCGATTGGCAACAAACAGCGTGACCTTGGACAAGTCATCGGAAACCTGCGCCGACAGGGGCTTGATCCAGGTCTGGAACTGCTGCTCCGGCAATTCCTGGGCCAACTGCTCAATGCAGGCTTGCCAGAAATCGGGAACGGTTTCAGGGTGTGCCGGGTCTGGCGTGGGGGGGGTGCCCTCGGTCATGGAATGGCTGGTTTCTGTGGATAGGTTCAATTTCTGGTGCGCCAAATTCTAATTTATCAAAAGCTTATCCACATTGTCGGGCATGGCTGGCGCGGGTCATCTGATCCGGCAGGGCCAGGTGGCGCTGGCGCGACCCGACAAATGGACGGTTCAAAGTTTGCGATAATCCAAAGTTCCCTGAAATGGTTCAGGAATAAACTGAACGCCGGTTTGAGCCGTGTCATCGCGCATGACGCAGGTTTGGGCCGCCCTAAAGCCCCTTGGAATTTTTTAAATCATGAAACGCACTTACCAACCCTCCAAAATCCGCCGCGCCCGTACCCACGGCTTTCTGGTGCGCATGAAGACGCGCGGTGGCCGGGCCGTCATCAACGCCCGCCGCGCCAAGGGCCGCAAACGCCTGTCCGTCTGATTGTTGCCGGGTGCAGGCCAGCTTTGCAACGTCTCAAGACCCGCCCGCAGTTTCAGGCAGTATTGGGCGGCGACACCCTGGCGCGAACGCCGCATTTTGCGCTGCATTGGGTTGCCCTGACAGGCGCCGAACCCGGGCCAGCCAGCCAAACTCCCTTGTTTAGTCCGCATGACATCTGGTTTGGCGCCATGGTGCCCAAGCGCTGGGCCAAACGGGCGGTCACCCGCAACACCATCAAGCGGCAGATCTATGCCGTGAGTCGCGATTTTGCCTCTTCGCTGCACATCGCCGCCCATCTGGTGCGCTTGCGCAGTGGTTTTGACCGCCAACGCTTTGTCAGCGCCACTTCAGATGATTTGAAAGCCGCCGTGCGTCTGGAATTGACCCAGCTTTTTTCAAAGGCGGTGGTTGCGCTGCCGGTCAAGCCGGTGTCTGCGGCATGATCGCGCGTCTGCTGATCGGTCTGGTCAAGGCTTACCGCTTGCTGCTAAGCCCGGCGCTGGGTTCATCCTGCCGGTTTGAGCCGACTTGCTCAGGCTATGCCTTGCAGGCTTTGCAACACCACGGCGCATTGGCTGGCAGCTATTTGACGCTCAGGCGCATTGGCCGTTGCCATCCCTGGTGCGACGGCGGTCCGGATGCTGTCCCCACCGAGATTCGGCCGGGCTTGCTGACCCGCCTGATTTCCCCCAACACTTCCGAGAAGTCCTCATGAACGATATCCGGCGCACCATTTTGTGGGTGATTTTTGGCTTTTCCATGGTCATGCTATGGGACAAATGGCAGCTTTACAACGGCAAGCAAGCCACCTTCTTCCCCGGCGCCACACCGATCGCCGCACCGGCACCTGCTGCGAGTGCCCCTGACGGCGTTCCATCTGCTATTACATCTGTAGCTGCAAGCGCACAGCCGACGCGGGCTACAGCCGAATTGGTGCCTCAAACAGCAAAGGCCATTGCAAGCGAAAAGGTGGTGGTTGAGACGGATGTGCTGAAGATCACCTTCAGCACCGAAGGCGGTTCGGTGGTGCGTGCCGAGTTCCTCAAGCACCAGGACATGGCCGACAAAACCCGCAACTTTGTGCTGCTCGACGACAGCAAAGACCGCGTCTATCTGGCCCAGTCGGGCCTGATTGCCGCCGCTGCCGGAGGTGCTGGCTTGCCCACGCACAAATCCATCATGACGCTGACACCCGGTGAACGTCGGCTGAAAGACGGCAGCCAGTCGCTGGAGTTGCGTTTTGAGTCGCCCGAGGTGGGCGGCATCAAGCTGGTCAAAACCTACACCCTGACGCGCGGCAGCTACGCCGTCGCGGTGCGGCACGAGGTGTTCAACCTGGGCGCGACCGCAGTGGCGGCGCAGCTTTATTTGCAACTGGTGCGCGACGGCAACAAGCCGCCGGGCGAATCGTCCTTTTACTCGACCTTCACCGGCCCGGCGGTTTATACCGAGGCTAAAAAGTACCAGAAAGTGGAGTTTGCCGACATCGAAAAAGGCAAGTTTGACATTGAAAAACTGGCTGAAAACGGCTATGTGGCGATGGTGCAGCATTATTTTGCCAGTGCCTGGCTGCTCGGTGATGGCATCAAGCGCGAGCTGTTCATGCGCAAGGTGGATAACAATTTCTACTCCGTTGGCATGATCGCGCCGCTCGACCCGATCGCCGCCGGCGCCAGCAAGGCGATTGAAGCCCGCTTTTTTGCCGGCCCGCAGGAGGAAACCGTGCTGGAAGGCCTGGCGCCCGGTCTCGAACTGGTCAAGGACTATGGCTGGCTGACCATGCTGGCCAAACCACTGTACTGGCTGCTGGTCAAGCTGCATGCCCTGATCAGCAACTGGGGCTGGTCGATCATGGCGCTGGTGCTGCTGCTCAAGGCGGCGTTTTACTGGCTCAACGCCAAGGCTTACGCCAGCATGGCCAAGATGAAGGCGGTCAACCCGAAGATCACCGAGATGCGCGAGCGCCTGAAAGACAACCCGCAGCAAATGCAGCAGGAGATGATGCGCATCTACCGCGAAGAAAAAGTCAACCCGATGGGCGGCTGCTTTCCGATCATGATCCAGATTCCGGTGTTTATTGCGCTCTACTGGGTGCTGCTGGCCAGTGTCGAGATGCGCAACGCCCCCTGGCTGGGCTGGATTCATGACCTGTCAAGCCCGGACCCGTATTACATTTTGCCGCTGGTGATGACGCTCACCACGGTGCTGCAGACCTCGCTCAACCCGGCACCGCCCGACCCGATGCAGGCCAAGATGATGTGGTTCATGCCGCTAGCGTTCAGTGTGATGTTTTTCTTTTTCCCGGCCGGGCTGGTGCTGTACTGGATCACCAACAACGTGCTGTCGATTGCCCAGCAGTGGGTCATCAACACCCGCATGGGTGTGCCACCCAAGTTTCATTTGCCGAAGTTCTGAGCGGCATGATGGCGATGTTGCCCGGCCACCGGCAAACGCGGCGTGATGCCACCCGGTCATGTCGCGTCTGACCTGCACGCCTGGCATCACGCTGGCAGCAGCAAATGGGCATGCACGGCACCGGCTTTCAGATGCCGGTGCAGCCGCAACTGCAGCGGCTGCAGCCGCTCATCGGGCCAACGCTGTGGCGCCTCCAGATAAATCAAGCCAGCCGCCGAGAGCGTGGCTGCGGCGGCCGCAAGCGCTGGTTCAAACAGATTGGAGTCAAACGGCGGGTCAATCAGCACCAGATCCAGGCTGGCCGCTGCCTGTTGCCGCAGCACCGCCAAGGCATCGCCGCGCAGCACCTGCACCGCAGCGGCCTTGAGCTGCATCTGACTGCGTTTGAGCTGGGCTACCAGCGTGCCATCAAGTTCCACCAACTGCACCGCCTGGGCACCGCGCGAAGCACATTCAAAGCCCAGCGCGCCGGTGCCGGCAAAGGCATCCAGGCAACGCCAGCCGGTCAAATCCTGCCCGAGCCAGTTGAACAGCGTCTCGCGCACCCGGTCTGGTGTCGGTCGCAGCCCGGGCCGGTCGGCCACCGGCAGTTTGCTGCGCTTGAACTGCCCGCCAATGATGCGCACCTCGTGGGTTTGCAGCGGGCGCGGACGGGCTGGTTTGCGATAGGCAGCAGGGGGGTCTTGTTTCATTGGAAAAAGTCGGCAGCTCTGAAGTTGAATCCGCATGTTATCCGGGGGCACCCAGCACCACCGTCACCATCCGCTGCGGCTGCAGTTTGCGCGCAAAGGCGGCCTTGATGCCGGCCACCGTCACCAGGTCCACCTGCTGCGTCCAGGTGTCAAGGTAATCGAGCGGCAGCTTGTTCCAGGCGATATGGGCCAGGTTGTCGAGCAGTTTGCGGTTGCTGTCAAGGCGCAAGGCAAAACCGCCCACCAGATGGTCTTTGGCGGCCTTGAGTTCCTGTTCGGTCGGGCCATCGGCGACAAAGCGCGCCAGCACCTGACGCGCCACCTGCACCGCCTGATCGGCCTGATCGGGCCGGGTCTGCAAGCCGATGGTGAAGGCGCCCGCATGCAAGCCCGGCGCAAAGTAGCTATAGACGCTGTAACTCAAGCCACGTTGTTGGCGCACTTCTTCAGTCAGACGCGAGACAAACCCGCCACCGCCCAGAATGTAATTGCCGACCGTCAGGGCAAAAAAATCCGGATCATCGCGCCTGAAACCGGGCTGGCCGATCAGCACCTGCGCCTGCGCGGCATCAAAAGCAATGCGTTGTTCGACGGCTTGCGTCAGTGGCTGCACCTCGGGCACCGCCGGCAATGGCGCACAGGCAGCGCCAGACCCGGTCTGGTCAAAGCGGGCAAACAACTGCTGCACCAGCGCATCGGCCTGCGCCCGGTTGACGGCACCCACCAGCGTGACCTTGGCACGGCATGGCTGAATCAGTTGGTGCAGCGCCGCCATGTCGGCCACCTCGATGCGGTCGAGTGTGGCCTCGGTCATCTCGAAACCGTAAGGATGCTCACCATAAACCGCCTTGGCAAAGGCGCGCCCGGCCAGTGTGGCAGGCCGGGTGCTGGCCTCTTTGAGCGCGGCCTTGAGGCTGTCGCGCTCGCGCTGCCAGATCGTCGCCGCAAATGCCGGTTCAGCAAGCTGACGCGCCGCGAGCTGCACCGCCTGGCCGAGCAAATCCGGGTAAGTCAGGCTGCGCAGTGAAAAACTCAGGCGATCGGGACCGGCACTGGCAGCAAAGTCGGCACCCAGATCAGCCCAGGCCTCGCCCAGGGCGTTTTCATCGAGTGCCGGTTCCGTCGGCAGGCTGCCAGCGCGCACGCCCTTGGACAACATGCGGGCGGTCACGCTGGCCAGACCGGCTTGCTGTGGCGGGTCACGGCGGCTGCCGGCATCCAGGTCAATCTGCACATCCAGCATCGCAATGGCCGGGCTGGGCAGCAGAAACACCTGCACCCCGCTGGCTTGGGTCCAGTGCTGCACGGCAATGCCCGCCTGTGCCAAATTTACAAGAAAAAGGCCTGTAGCCCATATCAGCAGTGCGCGTCTAGCTATATTTTTAATAGTTTCCATGCGGTTCTTCACATCACAAAAATTTCGACCTGCACAATTGTGATCGCGATTTTGCGCCAGTCGCTGTCGTTGCTTAATGGCAAATCATCACTTTACCCAAGGGCGCGTCACCTGGGTGGGCGGGCGTCTCGCCCGCCACGGTTGCACGGCGAGACACCTGATATCTCAGGAACTGCGGCACTTAAGCTGATTCGGTCAATCGTGCAGGTCGAAAAATATTCATCAAGAACGATGCTGATGGCACCAGAACTGAGCGCAGGAGTTGGTGTTTCTATTACCGATAAAGACCCTCAGCGGTCAGCCAGCTTGCCGAAATGCTTCAGCCAAACCGGCCGTTCAGGCCTCCATTTGCAGTTCAGCAATGTCGCGTTGATTTCGATGATCGCGGCACCTCCAATTGGCCAGGCCAGGAACGGTCATGCAAACTTTCAATCAGACGGTCAGAAAGCTGCTGATTGCATTGACTGGGCACTCGGGGATACACACCGCGCAATCAATGCAGCCGTCAGGATCGATGGCCAAAAAATTAGATCCTTCGACAAAACAATCAACTGGACAGACATCGACACAATCGGTGTATTTGCATCGGATGCAGCTCTCAGAAACAACATGGGTCATAGTGTTCTGAATACGATTTCAGGCTGGGGTCAGGCGTTCAAGGCGCACCGGCACGTATTTGTGCCAAGGCGTACCGGCAAAAGGGTCACGGTCGGTGGTGTTGGTGAGCTCGTTCAAAGAAACTCCCCGACGGTCCAGCGTCCCGTCAGCTCGGGTGTAGTCCAGGCCGTGCCCATTGGGTAGCGAGACGTGACCTGGCTGTAGCTCGTCGGTCAGTTCAATCGGTGCTTGCGCAGTGCCCCGTGGCGTACAGAGTTGAATCCAGTCACCCTCGGCACATCCCAGCGTAGCCGCGTCCTGTGGATGAATGCGTAGCACTCCAAAACTGCCTTTCTTCATCCATTCGGGGTTGCGGATAGACGTTTGGCTTGTTTCAGACCGCCTCTCTCCTGCCGACAAAATGAAGGGGTAATTTGGTCGGTGGGGTGGCAGTTTGTTGTCAATGGTTACCAACTCGTCCAACATTTCCTTGATGTTCAAGTTGATTTTGTGGTCGGGCAACTTCACGGCATCCCAACTGTCGCTGTATTTGCTAACGGCAAAGATGACACCGGATGGGCTCTGAAGGATCGCGTCAAAGAGCCGATTTCCACCCAGCAGTGCAGGTCCACCAAACCCGGCACCCGTTGCGGCTGCCGGCTGTGCTCGCACGTAGAGTTGGCAGATGCCCCAAAGTGATGCAGCTGGATCCAAATGGGCAGGCAGGCTTGGCCCCAGTGTGCGGTACAGCACAACCGGGGCATACCGGGCCACCTTTTTATCGCGCATCGACTTCCATGCAAAAGCCAGCCCGAACGCCGTGTACCCCATGCGCGCCGCAGCGCGCAAAAAGGTGTAGTTGGCGCCGTTCAACTCGCCCATCGCTTCAAGTAGCCTTGCGTGAATCTCCGCCTCGGCAAGCGTACCCGGGCGTGGCGCGAGATGCGGGTGACGTAACTGGAAGCCATTGCGCGGGAATTCCAGATTGAAGAACGTGGCCTCGGCCTTTTCAAACTGGCTACTGGCGGGCAGCACATAGTCGGCCTGGCGGGCGGTTTCTGTCATGGCCACGTCAATCACCACACTGCACTCCAGGGCGCGCAGGGCTTGGCGCATGCGCTGGCTGTCCGCCAAGGAGTGCACCGGGTTGGCGCTCTCAATGAACATGGCCCGAAAACGCTTGGGGTGCTGGGTCAATATTTCATCCGGGATCACATTGCATGGAATCAAACCCATGATCACCTTGGAATTGGTGACCGGACTGTGCGTCCATTTGCGCGGCGCTGCAGATTTGGCATTGCCCGGTATTTTGGAGGCGCTACGACTGGAGTTGGAGAGATTGAGCAGCGGCACAAAAGCGTTGTTGGCGCCAGTCTTGGCATAGTTGCCCGTCAGCAGCCAGACCAGACGGTTCAGATAGCTGTTCAAGGTGGAGTGCACATTCATTTGCACCCCCAGATCCTCGATCATCGCCACACTGTTTGCACTGGCAATGCGCCTTGCCGCAGACCGCAGCAGCGACTCTTCAACACCGCAGACCGTGGCGTAGCGGGCAATGTGGATCTTCTTCATGGCCGCCTCCACAGCTTCGTAGCCCGTGGTGTGCTGAGCAAGCCAGGCCGATGCCACCAACTTCTCTTGCACCAGGATGGCGGACAGCGCCGTTAAACACCAGGCATCCGTGCCGGGTTTGACGGCCAAGTGGTAGTTGGCCATTTTGGCCGTCTCGGTGCGGCGCGGATCGATCACGATCATGGCGCGGTTCGGGTCATTTTGAATGTCACGCAGCGTGGCACGGGTGCGGGCAAAGCCGTGGGATTGCCAAGGGTTCTTGCCGAGAAACACCGCCACCTCGCAGTGTTCAAAGTCACCATGCACCGGGGCGCCTGCCATCTTGCCCTGCACCCAGCCTTCGCCCGTTTTTTCTTGCGCCAATGCGTTGGAGCGGTACGCGATGCCCAGGGCCTTGATGGTGCTGTCGGCATATGTGCCGCCCAGATGGTTGCCTTGGCTTCCGCCACCGTAATACAGAATGCTGTCGCCGCCGTGGCGCTGCTTGATTGCGGTGAACTTCTCTGCGATTTCCCTGATGGCTGTGTCCCAATCGATATTTTCATAGTTACCGTCGGGCTTGCGACGTTTGGGTGAGTCGATGCGGTCTGCACCATTTTGGTAGAAGTCCATGCGCTGTGACTTTTCGCAGATGTATCCCTGTGAAATGGGATGGGACTTGTCCCCACGGATCTTGGTGATACGCTTGCCGTCCGTTTTGATGTCCAGGCCACAGTTGAGCGAACAAATGATGCATGCGGTTTTCTTCCAGTCGTCGGTCTCTGTAGTTTCCATGGCGTTCCTGTCCTTAGCAAAAAAGCTGTTGAT
Source organism: uncultured beta proteobacterium (assembly GCA_903873485.1). Classification (GTDB taxonomy): domain Bacteria; phylum Pseudomonadota; class Gammaproteobacteria; order Burkholderiales; family Burkholderiaceae_C; genus Rhodoferax. Next base: position 20,366 of record CAIQOO010000236.1, read on the forward strand.
TTATTGGATAGTGATCATTATCCTACGTTACATATTGAAAATGTGTCAACTAAATTTTTAGAGAGGTCACATGCGTTACACCAACGAGTACAAAGAACAAGCACGCGCAAATCTAGTGGATGCTGGCGGCCGGCACGCAAAGCGGCATGGATTCATCAGCAGTGGAATGGCAGACCTGGCTGCAGCGGCTGGCGTAACGACCGGTTCCCTATATAAACATTTCAGCGGCAAGTCGGACCTGTTCGTCGCGATGATCACCGCCGAATTGAAACGCACGGCCGACATGTACGGCGCCGTTGACGCGACCGACCCCTCGCAGGTTTCACGCGCCTTGGCGGGCTACCTGAGCTTGAGTCATGTGCAGCACCCGGATATGGGATGCCCGCTGCCCTCGTTGACACCCGAGATAGGGCGTGCCGACGACGCCGTCAAAGTGGCATTTGAGGAAGGTGTCCAAACGATCCACGCGAACGTTAGCGCTTTGACACGTAATTCAGATACCGCCTGGGCGGTCATGGCACAAAACGTGGGAGCGGTCATGCTCGCGCGTGCTATGCACAGTGAAGCACTTCAACAGGAACTATTAAATGCAGTGATGAGCGCGGGCGAGAAACTTATCAGTGCGGGCAAAGCAACGCCGAGACGGTGAAAGAGCCGATTGCGGAGCCACGTCCCAACTATCTTTTTCAAAAGGAGCGCACCATGAACGAAAAGAAAGCCGTTCTTGTCATCGGAGCCGGTGATGCCACGTGCGGCACGATTGCCCGGCGGTTTGCACGAGAAGGCTAACCGGTTTCCGAATTCATAGAATTGGCTTACTCGGAACCGGGCATTGGTGGCCGACAGTAAGCGCTGCACTGCCGACGTAGATTGGAACCTGAAGCCATCATTCGATTCCATGCATGCGGTGTTGCACCCCGGCCACAGCGCCATTGAGTTCCTTGCAACTTTGCGCCCATCACGAACCGTGAGTGATCCATCTTGGGTCCAGTGCGCCAGCACCCTGCCCGCCTGTGCCGAATTTACAAGAAAAAGGCCTGTAGCCCTTATAAACAGTGCGCAGCTAGCTATATTTATAATAGCTACCGTGGTGTTCTTTCAATACCGGTTAATGGCGCAACCCGGCCGCTGCAGAAGCTGGTTTGCGGGTTTTGTCGAGCGGCTGCGGCAACAGGTGCGCCACGGTGAGTGCGTCGTCGCCAAAATATTTGGCGGCGACCTGCTGCACCTGCCCGGCAGTCACGGCGCGTAGCCGGACGATCAACTGCTCACCGGCATCTGGCGGCAGCCCCAGCACCCACTGGCTGCCCAGTTCTCGCGCCTGGTTGAACAGCGAATCGAGCTTATAGACCTCATTGGCGACCCATTGGGTTTTGACGCGCTTGAGTTCCGCTGCGCTGACACCTTCTTGCGCGATGCGCAACAGTTGGGCACGCAGGCCTTGCTCGACCTGGTCTGCCGTCTTGCCTTTGGCCGGCACACCGGTCAGCATGAACAGTTGCGGCCCGCGACCGCGCAGGCCGTTGTAGGCGGCCACGCTGTCGGCCACCCGGTCCGGCCCTTGCGTCAGGCTGCGCTCCAGCCGGGCGCCGCTGTAGCCGTCCAGCACCGCTGCCAGCACTGTCAGCGCCAGCGCATCGGTATCAGCATCGGCAGCGGCAGCGGCAGCGGCAGCGTCCGATGCGCCGTCGCGCCCTTGCAGGGCCGGCACCTTGAACGCGAGCATCACACTGGCCTGCTCGGCCGCAGCCTTGAAAGCCAGCCGCTTGATGCCTACTTGCAGCGGCTCGGTGCGCGGCTTACGTTCTGGCACGGCGCGCGCCGGCAGGTGGCCATACATCTTGTCGGCCAGCGTGCGCACCTGCGCCACATCAACATCACCGGCCACCACCACGGCGGCGTTGGCCGGCACATACCAGCGCTGGTAAAAGTCGCGTGCATCAGCGGCGGTCAGCGACTGCAGGTCGCTCATCCAGCCGATGACCGGCCGGCGGTAGGGCGAAGCAACAAACACGGTGGCCTGCAATGCTTCACTCAGCAGCGCGCGCGGGTTGTCTTCGGTGCGCAGGCGGCGCTCTTCCTTGACCACTTCAAGCTCTTTATTGAACTCGTCATCGGGCCACTGGTTGTTGGCAAAACGGTCGGCTTCGAGCTGCATCACGGCTTCGAGCTGTGCGGCCGGGATTTGCTGGTAATAGCCGGTGTAGTCGCGCCCGGTAAAGGCGTTTTCACGCCCGCCCAAAGCCGCTACCCGGCGCGAGAACTCGCCCGCCTTGATGCTGGGGCTGCCCTTGAACATCATGTGTTCGAGCACATGGGCAACCCCCGAGGCGCCATCCACCTCGTCCATTGAACCGACCCGCAGCCACAACATGTGCACCGCCGTGGGTGCCCGGCGGTCCGGCTTGATGATCAAGGTCAGGCCATTGGCCAGCGTGAACTGCTCGACCTGGGGCGGCGGCAGGGTGGTGCTTTGCCCATGCACCAGCCCCAGTGCGCTGGCCAGCAGCAGGACCAGGCCGATCGACCGGCGGGCCGGAAAACTGCGATTGAAAAAATGGGGAAGGTGTTTCATAGAATGCTGGGATACCACAACCGCAAAAAATGTTCAGTTTCTTCAAAAAAAAATTCCTGGCAACCGGCCCGTCTGCCGATGCCGCGCCGTCCGCCACCCCGGCGCTGCCTGACAGCGCCAGCCCTGCTGCTGCCATAGCCGCCATAGCCGCCAGCGGCGCGCCGCCGGTAGCGACGCGACCCTCTATCATGCCGGTCGCGCCCGCCCCGGCCACGCCGGCTACAGCCGCCAGCCCGCTGGTTTCAACCCCGGCTGCACCCCCGCAAACGGCACCCAGTATCACCGACAGCGTAACGCCTGAGCCGCCGCTGGCGCGCCAAAACTGGATGAACAAGCTCAAGGCCGGCTTGCGCAAGACCGGCACCAGCATTGCCACGGTATTCACCGGTGCCCAGATTGACGAGGCCCTTTATGAAGACCTGGAAACCGCCTTGCTGATGGCCGATGCCGGTGTCCGGGCCACCGAGCATCTGCTGGTGGACCTGAAGTTTCGCGTCATGGACCACGGCAGCACCCATCCGGCCGAGGTCAAGGGCTTGCTGGTGGATGCACTTGCCCACATGCTAAGCCCGCTGCAAAAGCCGCTGGTGATTGGCCAGTACGCGCCCACCGTGATCATGGTCACCGGGGTCAATGGTGCCGGCAAGACCACCTCGATTGGCAAGCTCACCCGGCACCTGGCAGACTCCGGCGCCAGTGTGCTGCTGGCTGCTGCCGACACCTTTCGGGCCGCTGCCCGTGAACAATTGACCGTCTGGGCCGACCGCAACACAGTCGATATCGTCAGCCAGGAAGGTGGAGACCCGGCGGCGGTGTCCTTTGACGCGGTCAGCGCCGGACGGGCACGCGGGCGCGACGTGGTGCTGATCGACACCGCCGGGCGCTTGCCGACCCAGTTGCACCTGATGGAAGAGCTGAAAAAAATCAAACGGGTAATTCAAAAAACCGGCCCGATGGAAGACCGTGCGCCGGCCCCGGTCCCGGCATCTGCCAGTGTGACAACCAGCGCCCCACCCACGGCCAGCCTGCCACCGCACGAAATTTTGCTGGTGATTGACGGCAACACCGGCCAAAACGCCTTGAGCCAGGTCAAGGCCTTTGACGATGCGCTGGGCCTGACCGGGCTGATCGTCACCAAACTTGACGGCACTGCCAAGGGTGGCGTGCTGGCGGCGATTGCCCGCGAGCGACCGATTCCGGTCTATTTCATCGGCGTCGGCGAAAAGCTCGAAGACCTGGAAACCTTCAATGCCCGCGAATTTGCCCAGGCGCTGCTGGCCTGACCCGCCCGGCACCCGCCGCGTCGGGCCAATGCCCTCAACAACCACTGACCGTCGCGTTGCGGCCCATATCACCCACTGCCATGAGCACTCAGTTACTCCCCCATTTGCAAATTGAATCTGGCGCCAACCCCGACACGGCGGTCATCTGGCTGCACGGCCTTGGTGCCGATGGCCATGACTTTGCCGCTCTGGTGCCCGAGCTGGACCTGCGCCGCTGTCCGCCGATCCGTTTTATTTTTCCGCATGCGCCGAGCATCGCGGTAACTATCAACGGCGGTTATGTGATGCCGGCCTGGTACGACATACGTGGCACCGACTTGGTCCGCCAGCAAGACGAGGCCGGCATTCGCCAGTCCGCACAAGCCATCATCGCCCTGATCGAGCGGGAAATTGCGCGTGGCATTGCGGCTTGCCGCATCGTGCTGGCCGGTTTTTCGCAAGGCAGTGCCATCGCCTTGCATACCGGGCTGCGCTATCCGCAGCAGTTGGCCGGCATCGTGGCGCTGTCTGGCTACCTGCCGCTGGCCGGGCACCTGGCAGCAGAGCGCAGCATGGCCAATGCCCACACACCCATCTTTATGGCGCACGGCAGCCAGGACCCGGTGGTGATCCCGGCGCGTGGCGAAGCCAGCCGCGACCTGCTGGTGCAGCTTGGCTATGCGGTGCAATGGCACAGCTACCCGATGCCGCACAGCGTGCATCCGCGCGAAATTGCCGATATCTCCGCCTTTTTGACACGGGTGCTGAACCAGCCAGCCGGTTGAGGCCCGGCCGGTCTGGCTTGCAAGTAGTACATTCAGGTCTTATGGCAGCGATTGAAACCTCCTCAACCCCCACATCCGCCAGCGCCCTGCCCGGCTTGGGGCGAGCGCTGGTGACAGCGGGCAAGCTGGAACAAAAGTTTGCCGAAGACATTTTTCGCAAGGCCCAGGTCAAGCGGTCGAGCTTCATCGCCGAGCTGACTGGCTCGGGCGCGCTCACCGCGGCAGATCTGGCCCACACCCTGTCACTGGCTTTCGCCGTGCCGTTGATTGACCTCGATGCGGTGGACCCGCAACGCCTGCCCAAGGGATTGCTGGACCCAAAAATTTGCCAGGACTACCGGCTGGTGGTGCTGGGCAAGCGGCAAAACCGCCTGATTGTGGCCACCGCAGACCCGTCGGATCAGCAATCGGTCGAGACAATCAAGTTTGCCACGCGACTCAGTGTCGATTGGGTGATTGCCGAGTACGACAAGCTGCTCAAAATGGTGTCGGCCAATGCGGTGACGGCGACCGAGACCATCGAGAACCTGGTCGGCCACGACTTTGAGTTTGATGATCTGGTGTCCGAGCCGGTCAACGACAACAGCAGCAGCATCAACGCCGCTGAGGTGGATGACGCACCGGTGGTCAAATTCCTGCAAAAGATGCTGATCGATGCCTTCACCTTGCGCGCCTCCGATCTGCACTTTGAACCCTACGAGCACAACTACCGGGTGCGTTTTCGGATTGACGGCCAGTTGCGTGAAATTGCCGCGCCACCGATTGCCATCAAGGACAAGCTGGCCTCGCGCATCAAGGTGATCTCCAGAATGGACATCTCCGAAAAGCGGGTGCCGCAAGACGGCAAGATGAAGCTCAAGATCGGGCCTGACCGGATGATTGATTTCCGCGTCAGCACCTTGCCCACGCTGTTTGGCGAAAAGATCGTGATCCGGATTCTGGACCCCAGCAGCGCGCGCCTGGGCATTGACGCACTCGGTTACGAACCGGCCGAGAAAGAGCGGCTATTGCAGGCCATCGCACGCCCCTACGGCATGATTCTGGTGACCGGCCCGACCGGATCGGGCAAGACGGTGTCGCTTTACACCTGCCTGAATCTGCTCAACAAGCCCGATGTCAACATTGCCACCGCCGAAGACCCGTCCGAGATCAACCTGCCCGGCGTCAACCAGGTCAATGTCAATGAAAAGGCCGGGCTGACCTTTGCCGCCGCACTGCGCTCATTCTTGCGGCAAGACCCGGACATCATCATGGTCGGCGAAATCCGCGACCTCGAAACCGCCGACATCGCCATCAAGGCCTCGCAGACCGGTCATCTGGTGCTGTCAACCTTGCATACCAATGACGCACCGGCCACGCTGACGCGGATGCGCAATATGGGCATCGCCCCCTTCAACATTGCTTCCAGCGTGATCCTGATCACGGCGCAGCGCCTCGCCCGCCGACTCTGCCCCAACTGCAAGACGATGATCGACATCCCGCCCAAGGCCTTGCTTGATGCCGGCTTTCAGCCCGAAGAAATTGACGATACCTGGAAACCCTACCATCCGGTGGGGTGCAGTGCCTGCAACAATGGCTACAAGGGCCGTGTCGGGCTTTACCAGGTGATGCCGATCAGTGAAGACATTCAGCGCATTATTCTGCGCGATGGCAGCGCCCTTGAAATTGCCGATCAGGCCCGGCGCGAGGGTGTTCGTACACTACGCGAAGCCGGCCTGCACAAGGTCAAAATGGGGCTGACTTCGCTGGAAGAAGTTCTGGCCGTATCGAATGAATAGACGGCGACTCGCCACATATCCAACCAACCAGGCAGCACCACATCATGGCTACTGAAAAATCCAAAGGCCCCAAAGAATTTGTCTATGAATGGGAGGGCAAAGACCGCAACGGCAAGCAGGTGCGCGGCGAAACCCGCGCCAGCGGCGAAAACCAGGTGCAGTCCGCGCTGCGCCGCCAAGGCGTGATGCCGAGCAAGATCAAAAAGCGCCGCATGAGTGCCGGGCGCTCCATCAAGCCCAAGGACATGGCGATTTTCACCCGCCAGCTTGCCACCATGATGAAGGCAGGCGTGCCGCTGCTGCAAGCCTTTGACATTGTCGGTCGCGGCAACCCGAACCCGAGTGTCACCCGGCTGCTCAACGACATCCGCACCGATGTCGAAACCGGCACATCGCTGAGCACGGCGTTTCGCAAATACCCGCTGTACTTTGACAACCTCTACTGCAACCTGGTCGAAGCCGGTGAAGCAGCCGGCATTTTGGACCAGTTGCTGGATCGGCTGGCGGTCTATATGGAAAAAACCGAGGCCATGAAGTCGAAGATCAAATCGGCGCTGATGTACCCGATCTCGGTGCTGATCGTGGCCTTTGTGGTGACTGCCGTGATCATGATCTTTGTGGTGCCCTCGTTCAAGGAGGTGTTCAGCAGCTTTGGCGCCGATCTGCCGGCGCCGACGCTGGCGGTGATTGCCATCAGCGAGATTTTTGTCAAATGGTGGTGGCTGATCTTTGGCGGTCTGGGTGGCGGTTTTTACTTTTTCATGCAGGCCTGGCAACGCAACCAGGGTGTGCAAATATTCATGGACAAGCTGATGCTCAAGCTGCCCATTTTTGGTGTGCTGGTGGATAAATCCTGCATTGCCCGCTGGACCCGCACCTTATCGACCATGTTTGCCGCCGGTGTGCCGCTGGTCGAAGCGCTCGACTCGGTGGGCGGCGCTGCCGGCAATTGGGTGTTCGAGTCGGCCACCATCAAAATCCAGCAAGAGGTATCGACTGGCACCGCGCTGACGACGGCCATGACCAACGCCAACCTGTTTCCGTCGATGGTGCTGCAAATGTGCGCCATTGGCGAGGAGTCCGGCTCAATCGACCACATGCTAGGCAAGGCGGCCGACTTTTACGAGTCCGAGGTCGATGACATGGTGGCCGGCATTTCAAGCCTGATGGAGCCGATCATCATCGTGATTCTGGGCACCGTGATTGGCGGCATTGTGGTCGCCATGTACCTGCCAATCTTCAAGCTCGGACAGGTGGTGTGATGATGGTGTTGTAGGGATTCATTGTACTTTTCAGTGAATCACCATACTTTTCAGTAACATTTCAGTAAAACACATTCAACCACCTATTTTTCAGTAGATGTGGTAAAATTGGTCCACTCCTTTGAAAAGGTTGGGTCAATGGCTTCTATTCGGGATGATTTGCTGATTTCAGTAACTTTGGCTTCTGGCGATTTGGTTCAGAAGAGAGAACCGGCGTTGCTGTCGAAATTTGAACGCTCTGAACTGGCCTCATGCAGAGTGCCTGGCGTTCATCGTACACAAAAGCACATACCAGGGTTCTTTTGGGTGTCGCAGATGAACGAGTTGGTTTGGTACGAAAGCCGACTTGAGATGTTCATTCTCAAACAGCTTGATTTCACTCAGAAGATCAAAGCAATTCTTCCTCAGCCATTTTTCTTGCACTTTTCATCAGATGGAAAGCGTCGATATCACATACCCGATTTCCTAGTCTGGCTTAAAAGCGGCCAATACATGCTGGTCAACGTAAAACCCAAAAGATATCTTGGTAAGCCAATCAACCAACGATCATTTGGTGCATGTGAAAGATTGTGTGAATCTTTGGGGTGGTCATATGCAACTCTCAGTGAACCAAATCCAGTTTTTCTGGCAAATTTAAACTGGCTTGCCGGGTATCGCCGAACCCCAGAAAATTTCAATCAGTTTGCTACAGTAATCATTGAAAAGGCAGTCAAACGACAAACAGTCGAGAACCTTTTAGCCGATTTAGGACCTCAATCCTTGGTTCGCCCTGTTCTATTTTTTCTGATGTGGAAACAGCAACTCAACTTTGATACACGGTTATTGCTGTCAAACACCTCGGAAGTCTGGTTGGCTGATTAAATTATTTCAGAAACATTTCAAATTCAAAAAGGGACTTGCCATGATTAAAGCTCAAAAATTGACCATCGGAACAGAAGTGCAATACGAAGGTACAGCTTATGCTGTAGAAGGGTTTGCTGGTTCTGTGGTTCTTTTGCGATCAACACATGGCAATGTAATCAGACTGGGACTTAGACACTTGGTCACATCTGAGTCATTCAAAGTCTTGGGCGTAAAAAATGATGAAGTATTTCCTGTAATTGATGGTGCGTCCAAGGAGAAAGTGAAAGCTGCAAGTGTTTTAGTAACTCACTTATTGGAAGCGATGACAGGCTACCGATCTGGTTCAGAAGCAGATGCAATACAAGGGGAACCATTTCCTGGGTACGACCCAGTTGTCACTACCATGGCAGCTAGATTTGAACTAAAAGCAAATGAACTCAAAGTTACAAGTCGAACACTATGGAACCAAAAAAAATCTTATGAAGCTCACGGTATTTACGGCTTGATTGATGGACGAGCAAAAAGGCTGAGAACTAGCACTATTGATGATCGAGTCAAATCTGCCATTCTCACTGTTGTCACTTCACTTAAAGATGAGTCAAATACAACAAAACAGCGAATTCGCAGATTGGTTGAACGTGAATTAAAGGCTAAATTTCCGGATGAACAGATTGATTTGCCACCAGAGACAACCTTCAATCGGCGACTGGATGACCTGACAAAGGGCATTGGACTCTTCGGTGCAGCCAAGCAGCGCCGAAGCATTGCAAACCGACCAGAAAAACCATACTCACATTTTGTAGCAACGAGACCAGGTGAAATGGTGTTAATTGACTCCACGCCGTTGGATGCCTATGCCATGGATCCATACTCATTTGAGTGGATATCGGTGGAACTGACCATCGCACTTGACCTGTTTACAAGATCATTGGTAGCCTGGAGATTTACCCCAAAAGGGACTAAAGCTGTTGATGCTGCATTCCTTTTGGCTGACATGATCAAGCCGAAATACAAAGGGTATGACTGGGCAGAAAATACAAAATTTGCCTACGTTGGTGTACCAGAAAGCATTGTTATAGAAGTTGGCAACGATGCACCAGGTTCACCTCTTGCAGCAATTCCTTTTATCCATCCTGAGTCAGTGATCATTGATAGAGGGCGTGTGTTTTTGTCAGAAGCCTTTTCAAGTGCCTGTAGACATCTTGGAATCAACCTGTACATAGCTAGACCTTACACACCTACCGACAAGTCTCATGTAGAACGTGTGTTCAAGACGATTCGTGAAAATTTCGTACTGAATCTGGATGGTTACAAAGGTCCTGATGTCTGGTCACGAGGTAGTGATCCAGGTGAAAACGCATTTTGGTTCCTTGATGAAATTGAGATGAAGTTCACAGAATGGGTGGCTACTTATTGGCAACAAAGACATCATGACGGTCTGTCACTGCCCAATGTGCCGGATTTGCACATCAGTCCCAATCAAATGTTTGAAGAAGGTATAGCAAGAGCTGGTTTTCTTTACGTTGTCCCGGACAAGAATTTGTACTACGAACTTCTTCCCACCGATTGGCGCACGATCCAGCACTATGGCGTTGAACTCAGAGGGCTTCGGTATGACGGTGACATTCTCAACGACTTTCGTGATCAAAAATCACCCTATCCGACTCAAAATGGAAAATGGCCGTTCCGGTATGACCCACGTGACAGATCATTTATTGCTTTTTATGACCACACATTAAACCAGTGGCATGAGTTAAGTTGGTTGGGTATAGGGCCAGTTCATCGACCGTTCAATGAAATGACTGTCAGTTACGCTAAAGCACTTGTGATTGAAAACGGTGGAAACAAAAATAATCACAAGGAACTTGAAGCAAGTCTTCACAAGTTGCTCAATCGCATAGATGATCAACAAATGCTTGGAAGAAAAGAGCGCAGGCTTGCCGCTGTGAACATGATGAACACGACATCTTCCGTGAGGGATAAACCTACAAAGCCAACAGTTTCAGCACCAGATGGCGAAATGCAACTTCTCAGCACAAACGGTGACCTCGATATGTGGGAACCATCGAAATCAGCTTCTGAAGATCAAGTCACTACCGACACTTCAGCAGCCAAAAAGTTCAGAACAGTAGCTGAAGCTCAAGACGAGGATGAAGATGATGGCGATTTTTTTAATTTATGATTGATGAGTATCTTTCAAAAAACTAAGCCTCTTAAAATACCCTACAGGCCATACCCTTACACACAAGTCCTAAAAGTAGATTTATAACGATATATCATTGATTAATTTTCTTTAATTAAACTTTATTGTAAACTTATTCTTAGATTATGTTCTATCAATCTGTGTAATAACAGATTCTTGCATTATTTTTCCATAGGCTAACAATGCCGGCATAAGTTTTGGAAGAAGTGTCTTGACGAAGATTTTGTAAACAGCATGCTGATTTGTGCGACTTATATGTGCAGCCAAGGCAGGTGCTAAAGCCCAATCACCGCCAGTCATTTCAGCCCATAGCCACGTTGCTGCGTACTTGCTGCGACCTCCAATTTTCCCTTTCGAAACGCCTGAATCACTGCAAATTTGTAGCCATTGATCATCAGGGAATTCTACAAAATTGCGTAACACATCACGTCTTTGCGCGTAATCAATATGAACTTTCGTTTTGGCTATAGTTTTTGTCCATTTGTAGAGGGATTCGGCAAACTGGTCGTAATGACCTTGCTGATTCAAGAGCATGACACAACGATTTGCCATGCCATACATGGATTTAGGCTGATCCAAAAACTCAGCCGATGCGATCCATGTATAACCTAAGCGCTTTACAGCCGCAAGAGAGCAAAATCGACGTGCGAATTGATCTCGTACATTTGGAAAAAATTCTTTAAAGTCCCTATTAAAGATAGATTCGGGTATACATTGAGGAACATGTTTTGCCTCGTATTTTGGCAGCTCTGCACTGTTGGATCGACCATCAATTCGCGTTTGGACATTTGAAAGGTGACCTGCACGCCGGTCAAAGGTGCCTTTTGTAGCTAGTTCACCCGCAAAGGCAGTCCGCAGGCGTTCACTAAAGCCAACATTATTGAGTACCGCATAGCGATACTTAGGGCTTCTGTCAATGGTTCGTTCTGCCAAAACCCGTAACGAATTCTGTAATAAGCCTTGGTCAGTTATTTGAACAATTGACAATGCTACATGGGAGACGGCAGCCATCAGCAAGGCGCTTTTCGGAGCACCAGTATACATACTTACTCTAACACCATTTCGTCCTAGACCGCTTTGCGTACGCAGACTTTGCGTTGCGTTTCGATGATCAATGTGAAGTGCAATTGCTTCTTGAATCGGTTCTTGAAAACTCGGAAAGTCTTCGACTTCTGCACGATAAAGAATCAATGCCGCTACTGAACGCATTTCATTGAAAAACACTAACGATTTACCACTACTAATCAAATCCGGTGATGATAAGTATTCATTGATAGTTTTTTGGGTTGCAATCAGCTCATCACACCCATCCAGCCCAAACGAATCGATATTCCTCAAATCGCATTGGCACGGCATTGAACCCTTGCCTACATTCGCCTGGCCTGTCGGTAACACATTTCCGCAAGTTCCAGGAACCGGAATTTTCCCAGTAAATGCAGGTGATAAAGAACCGTCTTTTCGTCCATTGAATGCACGGCCTCCACATTCTGGACAATGATCATGAAGCAACACCTTGTGCTTCGCACAGGCGAAAGACCAAGGAAGTTTCCATACAAGACTCCAAGCCCCCTCAGATTCTTTTAAGCATTGTGGACAAAAGTGCGATCCAGAAAAATAAGCCCACTCACGCACTGACGCTTTACGAATGGAGTCAGCGCTGATAGGCGACGCTCCAAGAAAGTCTCCCGCAATCCCGGCATACCTATTCAATAGCAATGATCTTGTTTGTGTTTCGCTAAGTCCTGAAACAAAGGAAAAAGTTTTAACGTTATCGTCCGACATAACAATTCCAAAACCGGGCAGCGGCCTATCTCGAATTTCAGTTACAAGCCCTAGTCGGCTAATTGTTTGCCCCAAATTAACATCATGCCGAGCAGACAGGCGAATGACGTAACTTAGCAATAATTCACCATCTACAACGGGCAACCTGACAGGAAAAGTGCGCGGTATTCCAATCAAAGGCTGGAGATTTCGTTCTTGTGACATGATTGCCCTTTCTGTTCAACTCTAGGTTAACTCCGAGAAATAGTGGTTTTTCGATGCGCTTCAGAAGCAAAATCCAGCCGAATTTTATCAAAAACAACACGATTAACTCGTTCGGAACCGTTATCTATTGCTAAATTCGCACCCTCACGAATTAGGTTACTGATTGCGCCCATGAATCCACCTGTACGATCATGAATGTAATCAGAAATATTTGCCAAAGTTCCACTTAGTTGATTTTGCAGAGCCAGACTTGCCTCAAATGAATTGAGCAGCGGCTTAAGGTCAGGAGAATCCTTTGAAAATGGCGCTATCGAGTAGCATTTGAAGCGATGTTGCGTCTGGGAGACAAACGCCTTTTCTGTAGAATTCCCCTCCTTCATCAATCCCGATCCTTCAACATCAATACCAGAATAAATAAATGTTGCACTGATGCAATTAGCTAAAAATTTTAGATGATTGTTTATCACTTGTGCCGTTCTGTTGCACATTTTCAGGAAGTGAATATCATCAATAATTATAAGCGATGTTCCGCAAGCCTGTGTTGTGTCAATAATTTGATTACTTAACCAAGAGACTGTTGCACTCGATGGTGCGTTTATACCCATGAAACTAACAATTAGCCTATTAAAGTCTTTGACACTCAATTCACCAATTAAAGTTATATAAATAACTGGAATCGAGTTATGAATACCTGCACACTTTAATTTTGGAAGAATATTCTTTCTCCATGAAAGCTCATACTTCTTGCCAAGCTCCATTACAATGCTAGATTTTCCCACTGTTCCCAAGCCATCTAACACAATGCCCATGCGAGCTCCAGGCGAACCACTGTAATTCAGTGCAGCAACTCGTAATGCTTCTTTGTGAATTTGAGCCAATGTCGGTGTTTCCATTAGTGGCATTTCAGAGTGGTATTTTTTCCTTTTTTTCGCAAATTCTTTTTTTTCTATTGCCGTCATTGAGTTTAAAACATCAATAGACGGCATCAGTGGTTTAGTAACAATTTCTTTGTTAACATAATATTGCCAGCCTTCAATTCGCACAATTGGCGGTGGAGGAAGTAATCCGTCATTAAGCAAACTCAAGCATTGAAATGGATCCTCAACATCAAATGATGCAAAATCGTCATAGATCATAAATTGACTTTCTTCGTTTGACTGACAGCTTTAGACTTAAGTCGAAAACTCTATATAAATCAACACATTATGAGAAATAAGTTGATTAAAAAAACCTCTATAAACTAGTTCTTACCGAATTCGAAACATCTTAAATATCTTTTATGTAACTATATAGATGACTTATCGTGACATAGATACATAAAGAATAAATAAATTGTATTAAAAAAATATAAGTAAATTAACTTTTCATAAATATGTAGATATTATTAAAATAATATCAATTCATTAAAGTGCAGAAGAAAGTAACCACTGCCGAAGCCAAATCATTACACACAATCAAAAAAACTCAATGAAATAAACGATGAAGTAAAAAGTTAATATTGTTAATTTATAAAATAATCATTAGTTTTTATATAACGATATAACGCCAAAGAACTAAATATTTATAATGTATAACTTAATCAGTTAAAGTATCTATATGTATCTATATCACGATAAGTCATCTATAATATACCTTCGTTTTCGTTACTTATCATTTGCACTTCCTCAGCGTATCGTTAGCACATTCTGGTATTTTATCAATTTGACAATGGTTTGTCAATCTTTAGAACTACTGTCAAAAAAAAAAGTAGCCACTAGCTGAAAATTGATGGTTCTATTTGCATAGTGAAAGTCTTCATACGCATCGTCAGAACCACGCGTCTTAAGCCCGTAACAATACGTTTGATATATAGCTATTGTACGTAAGTTGTTGATTTATATAGAAAATAAATCGCATGGTACATATCTAGTTTGTTCTGACCAACTTACTGCTGAGACGCTTCATGGTTGCCTACTTTGGTTGGCAAGGAAACAGACTAATGTAATGCGGTGATAAAGAAGTTGAATAGGGGTAGGGAACGGTTCCCGCCGTCCCCTCCCTCCGAACCCGGTGTGTGGTTTTCCCGCGACGGGCTCTCCAGTCAGTTGTTTCCGCATCGGGATTGGCGCGCCAATTTATGAGCCTCTGACATTGTGAATAGCCCAAGATTAGCGAAGTAAGCATTTGGCCATTGTTTGTGATCGCGATAACATCGTCCTTGACCCGGTCTGTGCTTTTGGCGGCGCAACATTGCCCTCAACCGACGGCGAATGAAACCATCGAGTGTTGAGAACGTGAACCGATGGGCGTGCTGGAAATAGCCGTACCAGCCCCGCAGGGTCGGATTGAGTGACGCAATCACGCTTTCGATGGAATTTCCCTCGTTACGCTTCGTCTTGGCGCGAATTTTGTCCTTCAGGGACATCAAACTCTTCTTGCGCACCCACCGCTTTCCTGCTTCGAACCGATATCCCAGAAATTCGAACCCTTTCCCGTCTTCCCGACAATCCCCAAGATGGGTCTTGTCAGGATGCAGCGTCAGTCCGTTGGCAGTGACCCACGCACGCATGCGAGTGAGCGCCGATTGCGCTTCTTCCTCACTGCGACACAACACCACGGCATCATCGGCGTATCGCACCATGACCAGCCCGGCCTC
>CAIQOO010000237.1 GCA_903873485.1 uncultured beta proteobacterium
CATCAGCGCCAGTTTGCGCAAACCGACTCAGAAACTGCTGCACCCGGGATTGCAAAGACCCAATCCAGCTAACACCGATTTTGGTAGCATCCATTTGATCAACTCCTGGTTGGTGTAAGTGTCGAATTCGACCTCTTAACAGTTTCAATTTGGTGTCATTTGCTCTAATTTCCAGAGCATTATTGCTACGTTTTTTTTCGGCAATTAGCTTAAGTCAGTGCCATTGGGGCCAGGCTCGATTAAAGCCCTAGCCCTCAATTCACCGAGGGTTCCCTCTAAACAAAATCCGGGCGCGCCTGGGCCTGACCCTGTATGCGCTGGGGCGGCTGTCTGAGGCCGAGCAAGCCTTCCGCCGGGCGACCGACCTTAACCCCAATCTGCCCGACGCATGGTGCAACCTGGGCCTGGTGCTCAACCGCCTGGGGCGGCGGCTTGATGAAGCACAAGCCTGTTTTGAACAGGCGCTGCGCCTGCGGCCTGACTCGGCTTTGGTGTTGAACAATCTGGGGGCGGTGCTGCTGGCCAAAGCCAACCAGTCGGAACAGGCCATGCACTGCTTTCGGCGTGTACTGGCGTTGGAGCCACAGTCGGCCTCAGCCCACAACAATCTGGGCATCGCACTCCAACTGCTGGGTCAGCTTGATGCGTCCGAACAAAGCCTGCGCCAGGCATTCGCGCTCCAGCCCGACCTGGCCGACGCGCATCGCAACTTGGGCGGGCTGCTCAGAGACCGGGGCCGGCTTGATGAGGCGCTGGCCTGCTTCGAGAAGCTCTTGACGCTTGCGCCCGGCTCAGTCGATGCGCATACGCTGTTGTTGTTCACGCTTGACTACCACCCTGAATTGTCGTCCGAGCAAATTTACGCCGCTTTCAGGCGCTATGACCAGCTTATGGGGCTGCCGTGGCGCACCCAGTGGCGCGCCCACGATGGCAACGACCGCACGCTTGGGCGACGGCTGCGGGTAGGCTATGTGGCGGCGACGTTTTACCAGCATTCGTGCGGCTACTTTCTGGAGCCGCTGCTGGCGCAGCACGACAAAGCGGCGGTAGAGGTGTTTTTGTACGCCCATCAGACGCAAAACGACGAATTGACGCTGCGCTATCAGGGCTACGCCGACCACTGGGTTGACAGTGAGTGTCTGAGTGACGAGGCGCTGGCCGAGCGCATCCGGGCTGACCGCATTGATGTGTTGGTGGATATTAACGGCCAAACTGCCGGCAACCGGCTGACGGTGTTTGCGCGCAAACCGGCACCGGTATCACTGCACTGGCTGGATTTTGGCTACACCACGGGCCTGAGTGCGATTGACTATTACCTGAGCGACTGGCCCAGCGTGCCGGCTGGCAGCGAAGCGCTGTTCAGTGAAACACCGTGGCGGCTCGATGGCCCGGCACTGGCGTACCGGCCCCACCCGGATATGGGCCAGGTCAGCCCGCTGCCGGCGCTGAGCAATGGCTATGTCACCTTTGGCACCCTGACGCGCAGCGTGCGCATCAACCATCGCACGTTGCGGGTCTGGTCGCAGATTTTGCAGCGCGTGCCCAACTCAAAACTGCTGATCGATAGCCATGACTTTCGTCACGCTGCGATGCAGGACGATCTGGCCGAGCGCTTTGCCAAACATGGCATCGGCCGCGAGCGGCTGTTGATCGGCTACCATAGTCCGCCCTGGGACACCCTGCGCAGCATCGACATTGCGCTGGACTGCTTTCCGCACAATTCGGGAACTACCTTGCTGGAGAGCCTGTATATGGGCCTGCCGTTTGTCACGCTGGCTGGCCGGCCCAGTGTCGGTACGCTGGGCAGTGCCATTCTGACCGGCCTAGGGCGCACCGACTGGGTGGCGCACAGCGAAGACGAATACACCACGATTGCAGTGGCGCTGGCAGCCGATTGGCCCCAGTTGGTGGCCATCCGCGCCAGCCTGCGGGCGGCCATGCAAAGCAGCCCGTTGATGGATGAAGTCGGTTTTGCCCGCCGGGTCGAGGCCGCCTATCGGCAGATGTTTGCGCTGTGGGCGCAGCGGCCGCAATCTGAACCTGCCGCAGCATTGGCCGCCAGCCAACCCGCTGCCGGCGCGCCTGCGTTATGGCCCGAGTTGCCGACGCCAAGCCAGATCGAAGCCATGCTGCAATCCGGGCAAGCAGCGGCGGCACAGCAGCAGTTGCAGCAGATAACAGCGTCTTTGATGGCGCAGCAGCAGTTGCCACAGGCGCAAGCCATGGCCAGATTGATTACGGCGAATTTTCCGAACGACGTGTTTGGCTGGCGCGTTTTGGGCGGCGTGCTGAATCAGCAGGGGCTGGCCGCGCAGGCGCTGCTGCCGTTGTAAACGGCCGCCGCTTTAGCCCCTGAGGATGCCAATGTTTACGGGCAATTGGGTTATGCGCTGCAAAGCCTGGGACAGCTTGCCGAGGCCGAACAAGCCTATCGGCACGCCTTGAGCTGCCGCGCCGAGGATGCCGATGCGTGGTGCAACTTGGGCATGGTACTCAATGATCTGGGGCGGCTTGCAGAGGCGCAGGACTGCTATGAACAGGCACTGCGCTTGCAACCCGAATCGGTTACGGCCTACAACAATCTGGGCGTGACGCTGTCCATGGCCGGCAAGTTTGAGCCAGCCCTTGCCTGCCTGCGCCGCAGCATAGAGATCAATCCGCAACTCGCTCAGTCACACTGCAATCTGGGCCTGAGACTGCATGAGATGGGACTGCTGACGGCAGCCGAGCAAAGTATTCGGCGGGCACTGGCGCTCAACCCTGAGTTTGCAGTCGCACACAGCAGCCTGGGCAATGTACTCAAGGATTGGGGGCGGCTTGATGAAGCGCAAGCCTGTTACCGCCAGGCCTTGTTGCTCAAACCCGACTTTGTCAACGCTTACACCAATTTGTTGTTCACGCTGAACTACCAGCCAGACCTGTCAGCCGAACAAATTTTTGCCGAATACCGGGGTTTTGAATCGACCCAGTGCCTGTCGTTCAAAAAGGACTGGCGGGCGCATGGCAACCACCGGGCGCTTGATCGGCGCTTGAAAGTGGGCTATGTGGCGGCCACGTTTTTCAACCATTCGTGCCGCTATTTTCTGGAGCCGCTGCTGGCCCGGCATGACAAAAGCGCAGTGGAGGTTTATTTGTATGCGCAGCAAACCCGCACCGATGCGCTCACCGAGCGCTACCAGCGCTATGCCGACCATTGGCTGCCCACGGTGGGCCTGAGTGATGCGGCTCTGGCCGAGCGCATTCGTGCCGATGGCATCGACGTGCTGATCGACATTGCCGGTCATACCCGCAACAACCGGCTGCTGGTGTTTGCCCGCAAGCCAGCCAGCAATTCTCAATTCATAAATTAGCTCTATTTTCAGGAGCATTAGACCTTTTTATAGAAAGGGTTTTGAGCATAAACTCCATGAGGTGATCCCACGATTGAAAGGTCAAATAGAGCAGTAAGGTGCGCAAGTTTTCAAAAAATGTGCATCGCGATGGCAATCGCGCCCTGATCGCCCGATAACGCTCATCAAACCAGTCCAGCGTGGTGTGCGTCAAGTAAGCCAACAGGTTCAACGTCGTCAGCAGGTTCGACAGGTGTTCCTTGCCATGCCCAAAGTTATGCGTGAGGTGATAGCCCTGGTTTTTGAGTGTGTTGTTGTTTTCGTTTTCAATCTTCCAGCGGGTACGCCCAGCCAGTGCAATCTCGGCCACATTGGCATCGGTGATTTTGTGTGAGGTAGCCCACGCGTTGTAGAAAATCACCTTGCCCTGGGCATCGGTGGTACTCAGTTCGCACCAGTTGACCATCAGCGCATCATCGCTGTCGCGCAAGGGCACCAAGTTGACGTAGGCATACGTGTCCGTAAACCACTGCGTGCCAATCTTGCGCACCTGCTGCACGGTGTGGCGATGCCCGAGGCTTGCTTGGTCGTTGACCCATTCGTAGAGCAGCTCGTGTGACAGGGGCTTGCACGTCAGAATGAAGTGCATGTTTTGCAGCAGGATAGCCTCGCAAAATGGCTGGTGACAATACAGGTCGTCGCCCAAGATCGTGCAGCCCCAAGGGGCGTAGTCCGATGCGTGCAGGAGTAGCCAGCGCTTGGATGCATTGACCTCGCAGTCTTGCTTTTCGCTGCCATCCTGGGGTGTGACAAACTCCGGCGGCAAAGGTACAACCCGTGCCTGCCCGGGGGCCACGATCACAGGCGTGATGACTGTGTGGCGGTGCAGGGTTTTCCCATTCTTGAGTTGTTGAGTGCTGCATTGGGGACAACAAATTTTCTCCGACGAAAACACATCCGTTCCATCCATGGCGATCAGATACTGATTTTTGAGTACCCGAAAGTTCTCCAGACAACCCAGTTCTTGCAGACCTTTTGCAATCTCAGTCATCAGCGGATAGACCTGCCGGGGCGGCACCGGAGCGAGCAGATTGCGAATCTGGTTATCGCTGGGCGTTTTGTGGACACCAAAAATTGTCTGGGCGTTGCTTTTGCCGCCGCCTTGCTCAACGCGTGTTTGAGCGTCCAGAAACGACGGGCTTTGGGTGAAAAACACCGAAAATGCGCTCAGCGC
>CAIQOO010000238.1 GCA_903873485.1 uncultured beta proteobacterium
AGATGCCGCATTCGAGGTATTTGCGAAAGGCTTGGCGGACATAGGGCTTGGGGGTGTGGTGGTCGCCCTGGCCGTCGAACTGGCCGGCACTGGCGAGTTCATGCCAAGTCTCGAAATGTTCGGCAATGGTTTGGTACAGCAGCGTACGTTCGGGGTGGCGCGGGTTGTAGAGCTTGGGCTTTGCACCCGCTGGCCCACCCGCGTGAGAATGCGAGTGGGCTTGCGCTGGACGTGCGGCAGTGGGCATGGGGCAGTGCCAGCAGGGGCTGGGTGCCCGATGATACTGTTTTTATATCCAGCATTGCGCGCTTCGCTACTGCCGCCGGGCAGGCTAATCTGAAGCTACCCAGACCAATGCAGCCAACGCAGCCCCGGAAAACTGGCGCTGGCACGCAACAGATAATCGGCCCATGTCCCGATCTGCCCAAGCCCTGCCCTGCCGTTTCTCGCCGCGCACCATCGGCCTGGCTGCAGCCATCGTCACCGTGCTGATCTGGACATCGTTCATCCTGATTGCCCGGGCCTCTGCCGACCCGGCACACGGCGGCGTTCTAACCCCATTTGACATTGCTTTTTGCCGCATCGCAGGGGCCGGCCTGATTCCCTACAGCGTGCTGGCGCTGACCGGCATGGTGCATGGACGTGTCTTCACCGCACCCTGGTCAGACCTGCTGTTCCAGGCCGCGTTTCAGGGCTGGGGCTCGGTGGTGATCTCGGGCATCAACCCACTGAGCGCTGGGATGACATCAAGGGCCGCGCGCATGACCGCGCTTTTATCGTCGCCGGTGCGGCCAAGGTGGACTTGCTGGCCGATCTGCAGGCCGAGCTGGTGCAGCGCGCCACAGATGGCCGGGGGCTGCAGGCGTTTCGCAAGGAGTTCAAGGCCATCGTCGCCAAACATGGCTGGACCGGCTGGACCGGCGAGGGCAGCAAGGAGGGCGAGGCCTGGCGCACGCGCATCATCTACCAGACCAACATGGCCACCAGTTATGCCGCTGGCCGTTACCAACAGATGAGCGACCCCGAGGTGCTCAAACTGCATCCGTATTGGCGCTATATCCACAGTTCCAACGTACTGAACCCGCGCGAGCAGCATTTGCAGTGGCATGGCTTGACGCTGCCCGCTGATCACCCTTTTTTCAAGACGCATTTCGCCCCCAATGGGTTTGGCTGTCAGTGTCGCATTACCTCGGTGACCCGCGCCGAGGGAGAGGCAAGCGCCCGCGCCGGCCTGGGCGAGCCGCCTGCGGGCTGGGATGCCATCGACCCCAAAACCGGCGAGCAGGTGGGTATTGGCAAGAGCTTTGGCTATGCGCCAGGGGCGAATGTGCGCCAGTCGCTTCAGTCGATGACAAAAGTTTGGAAGTCGGCCTGCTTGGGCGGTTTTTCTGACTCCCACTGATGCTGGTCTCTATTGGCAGTGTTGCGCAACGTGCTACAGTGGCTTTATGATTAAATCTTTACGCCATAAAGGCTTGGAGTTGTTTTTTGAGACAGGCTCAACCAAGGGTATTCAGGTCGCACATGCAAAGAAGCTGCGTATGCAGCTCGTTGCATTAGATACTGCAACGACCATTGATGATATGGATATTCCAGGCTATCAGTTGCATGATCTCAAGGGTGATCGCCAATCGACGTGGTCAATATCTGTCAACGGTAATTGGCGGCTTACTTTTGAATTTGATGATGGCAATGCTTATATTGTTAACTACGAGGACTATCACTAATGGCTATGCACAACCCACCCCATCCAGGTGAATTTATCGCTGCCACATACATGGAACCGTTTGGCATCAGTTGCCGTTACTTGGCTGAGCAACTGGGTGTTGCTGCTTCAACTCTGAATCGAATCCTGAAACAACAAAGCGGAATTAGCCCGGAGATGGCTTTGCGCTTGTCCAAGGCGCTAGGGCGAACTCCAGAGAGTTGGTTGACCATGCAAGATGCTTATAACCTGTGGAATGTTAAAGGTTCGGTGCAACTTGCGAATATCAAGAAGCTGGAATTTGCAGTGGTCGCCTGATAGTCGCGGATCGGCGCAGTGATTCAGGAAAAGTGACAAAGCCTCAAACCGTGGTCTGTCCCTTATTTCCTTCGACTGGCAACACGCTCAAGGCCAATCACCTGGTCGAGGTTGAGCACATCATGGACATCAGCTTGCGTCTGGTGGTCAACCAGGCCGCGCTCAAGCTCAAACAAGCGCCGCTGCGCCGGATGATGGATGCCTTTGAAGCGGCGGTTTTAGCTTGATCTGCGGGCGGGCTGGCTGGCTAAATTTATACCAAATCGGCCTGCAGCCCCCGTCAGACGGGCGCAGGCAGCTATTGTTTTTAATAAAATTAGCGTTGCACTTGCGGATGACAAATTGTTTCGCCAAGCCAGCGTTAAGGTAGGTTTGGGGTGTCGAGGCAGCTTCAGGTTAAGAATAAGACTGTTGAAGTTTTCAAACGGAGATTGCTCATCTTGCCCTGGCAGGGCATGTCGTTGCGCCCCTGCTTGTGTACTCAGCGGTGCCTCATTTTCGTTGTACTGCGCGCCACGTGCGACCAGTCGGGCGACCTGGTCGGCCATGTTGATCACGGAGCCCTGACAAAAAAGCAAAACGCCGCCTCTGTCGTAGATGGAGTAAGGGAAGGTCTTTCCGAGAGCAATACTGCTCGGCGATAAGAGTTTCAACGAGACTTCCTGCGAAACGTGAGCTTGAACATGTTTGCTCTATTTCACGGCACTTTGCACCCAGGTCAGCATATCCCGCATACCGAAGGGTTTGACAAAGTACGCATCGGCACCACGCTTGAGGGCATCTTCACTGTCTGCAGCCAATCCACGCCCGGTCACCATGGCCACCTGTATGTCGCGCGTTAGCGGGTTGCCCTTGATCTCATCAAGCAGTTGCAGGCCATCCATTGGGCCATTCATCATGACATCGAGAAAAACGTACTGCGGGTGGCGGCCATGAATCAGCGCCAATGCACTGACCCCGTCTTCGGCTTCAAGAATTTCATAATCCGTGCCTAGCGATATGGCGATCAGGCGCCGAATCACAGGGCGATCATCAACAATCAAAATCGTTGGCATATTCAGGATACTATTAAAAGTGTATTTTTCAACGCAAATTGGTGGTGAGCTCTTGCGTGATACCGCTCATTGGTATTCAACGTGAATACGGAAACCGTCTGCACCAGTTCCTGCGCGTGCGACTTCAAGCTGCTGGCGGCAGCGGCCATCTCATCCACCAGCACCGCATTTTGCTGCGTTACCTGGTCCATGTGCATGACGGCTTCACCCACCTGCGCCACGCCCAGGCTTTGCTCTTTGCTGGCAGCACTGATTTCACCCATGATGTCGGTCACCCGTTTAATGGCGCTGACCACATCCGTCATGGTAAATCCAGCCTGATCCACCAACGCTGTGCCCTCATCAACACGCTCGACGCTGGTGTTGATCAACTGCTTGATCTGCTTGGCCGCCTCGGCCGAGCGCCCTGCCAGGGACCGCACCTCGGTGGCGACCACGGCAAAACCACGTCCCTGATCGCCAGCGCGAGCCGCTTCTACCGCTGCGTTAAGCGCCAGGATGTTGGTCTGAAAGGCGAGCCCGTCAATCACTTGAATGATGTCGGAAATTTTGTGCGAGGCCGCGTTGATGCCTTTCATGGTCTCAATCACCAGGCCCACGACCTGACCACCATGCGCGGCGACCGTGGAGGCCTGCAGGGCCAGCTTGTTGGCTTGAACTGCGTTGTCGGCGTTTTGCCTGACGGTCACGCCAAGTTGTTCCATAGCGGCGGCAGTTTGCTCCAGGGCGCTGGCCTGGCTCTCGGTGCGTGCCGATAAATTGTGGTTGCCATGCGCAATTTCGGCGCTGGCAGCCGCCAGTCTCTCGGAGTCCTGGCGCACATGGATCACCATTTGGATCAGGCCGTTCTGCATGGACTTGAGCGAAGCCATCAGGCTGTTGGTGTCGCCTGCCGCCACGGTAATTGTTTGACTCAAATCGCTGGCACCAACCGCTTGCGCCACGCGCATGGCTTCGCCGGGCTCGCTCCCAAGTTGTCCCACGATGGAGCGCGACAAAATCAGGTTGAACACGCCAGACAACAACATACCGCCAACAAACACGGCAATTGAAATCATGCGGATCGTGGCGTAGCGCTGCGTTGCTTGCGTGAACTCCTTGCTGGCCTCGTCCACTTGCACCTGGAGCAACGCATCAGTTGCTTTTTTCAGCGGAATGTACAAAGGGTCAATCGTCTCTACCATCAGTCGCTGGGCCAAAGGCAGATCATTGCCGCGCAAGGCCAGCACGGCCGGCATGAGCCCCTGTTGCACAAACTTCTTGCGCTCAGTAGCAACCGTGAGGGCCAGTTTTTCCTCTTCACCGGTCAGTTTGGAGGCGCTGTAGGTGTCCCATATTTTTGTGATCTCTGCCACATTGGCATCGACCGTTGTTACGCTAAGCGCAATCACTTCGGGGCTGGGCGTGGCCAGTGCCAGCGCAATGGCCAGCCGGTTGGATAACATCATCGCCACAATGCGCCCCAACTGCCCGGTCGGCACCGTGCGGTTTTCATACACCGCTTGCAAAGCACTGTTTGACTTGCTGATACCGTATAGCCCCAGGACAGCCAGAACAATTGCCAGCGCCGACATAAAGCCACCCAAGATCATCAAGCGGGTAGAAATTTTCAGGTTATTCATATTCATATCCTTATTAGCCGGCACAGTGGCTCAGTTGTTGTCTTGGGGTTGAGCCAATGGCCAGGGTTTTCATTTGATGTCGCAGTGCAACAACATCAACCACGCTGGCTCCCTTGGCATCGTTGATGCGAATAACCTGCAAGGATGCCTCAACTCTCTCAACCTGTGAACGCAGGGAAAAAGCAGAGGTTTCCATCTCGCTGACCATGCCCACGTTTTGTTGGGTAATCACTTCAAGCTGGTCAACCGCCGTTTTAATTTTCATCATGCTGCTGACCTGCGCCTGAGATCCGTCACTCATCTCCTTGATAAGAGCGCTCACGCTATGCACCTTCGCCAGCGAGTCCTCCATCGTGGCACGGGCCGACTCGGTGATGCGGGCACCATGGGTTACTTTCGCGGAAGAATCTTCTATCAGTTTCTTGATTTCGCGAGCGGCACTTGAGGTGCGCTGTGCCAGCGTACGCACCTCGGTGGCCACCACCGCAAAACCCCGCCCCTGATCGCCTGCGCGGGCGGCCTCCACGGCAGCGTTGAGCGCCAGGATGTTGGTCTGAAAGGCAATCGCGTCAATCACCTGAGTAATCTCTGCAATGCGATGCGACGACTCGCTGATCGCCTGCATGTTGAGGCTGACCTGTTGTACGGTATGACTGCTACGTTCGGTGACCTGCGCGGACTGGTTCGCCAGCTCTGCTGCACGCAGGGCCGATGCGGTGCTTTGGTCCAAGGTCTGGGTGATCTGGGCAATGGCGGCAGTGGTCATTTCCAGATGACCGGACTGCAATACAGAGCGCTCATAGAGATCGCGGCTGACATGGGACATGCTTTCCGTCTCGCTACACAGGCTGTTGATTTCTGCATGAATGTCGCTGATGATGGCCCGTACATTAACCGCCACTTGGTTGATCGAACGATTCAGGTGACCAAGCAGGCCCTGGTTGCTATAGTCATGTTGGGACAATAAATCACCTGCAGCCAGTTTATTTGTGAACCACAATAGCTGCTGCAGCGGCTTGATGGCAGTGGCATGAAGTTGCCAAGCCGCCGTCAAGCCCGTCAGCACGAGGCACCCTGCCGCTGCCAATACACCTTGCGTCATCAACATGCCAGGGCCGCCCACAACCACGGCACCTGCGACTAAACCCAAAAGGCCCATGCCTGCCGACAGGCTAAAAACCAGGCTCTGCAGACCAGGTCTCAGCAACCGCCCGGTACGGGCCAAAGCGCTCTGATTGACAACGTGGCCGCCCACAATACGCGTTGCCAGCACACCAGAAAGCTTCTCTTGCTGCATTTTTGCGTACAGTGTGCCAGCGGCTTTTATTTGCGC
>CAIQOO010000239.1 GCA_903873485.1 uncultured beta proteobacterium
TGTATTCTCAAAGATGGCTCGCACCTTCTTGCGCCACATCCGTGTCAATTCGAAGGATGAACTCAAAGCGCGCATTCTCAAAGGCATTGCAGAATTTAATGCTGTACCGGTCATTTTTCGGTGGAATAAGTTCGATCTAGGATCGCTTAATTAACTTCTATATTAATGGAACGATCTACTAGGTTAATATCTGCCCATGGAAAAGAACACGCCACATTGCAAGTTGAGTGTCATCAAGGCGCTGGTGCAGGCCGACAAGGTGCTTGCCACAGGCGTGGCATATCAAGGCGCGCGGGAACTTGGCATTGACAACCTGGACGGTATGTGTGCAGTGGTTTTGTCGCTGACCACGGCTCACTTCAAAAAGAGCATGACCACCCATGCTGACCACCGGATTTGGCAGGATGTGTACAACACCCAAACGGCCACCGGGGCCGATGTGTATCTGAAATTAACCGTGATCGATGACGTTCTCATCGTGTCTTTCAAGGAGCTATGACCATGAAATGCCCATGCTGCGGAGCCGCCGAACTGATTCACGACACGCGCGATCAGACCTATACCTACAAGGGTGAAAGCACCGTGATTCCTGATATCACGGGCGACTTTTGCCCAGCCTGTGCCGAGGTGATTCTGGACAGAGTCAACGGCGACCGTTACAGCGCTGCGATAGGAGCCTTCCAAAAACAGGTCAACGCATCAATTGTTGACCCCGGTTTCATCATCAGCGTGCGCAAAAAGCTGGTGCTCGACCAGCGCGAGGCGGCCGAGCTGTTTGGCGGCGGTGTGAATGCGTTCTCGCGCTATGAGACCGGCAAAACCAGGCCGTCGCTGGCGCTGGTCAAACTGCTCAAGCTGCTCGATCGTCACCCGGATTTGCTGGCCGAGGTGCGGGCAGCTTGAGGTGTTGACAGGCATTCAGCACAGATAAAATTACTATGTTATTTATAGCTTGCTGCGCTTATTCCAGGTCATTCTGACCGCCCGCCTGCGCGAAGCCATCAACCGGCTCAATCCGGGCATCCCGGCTGCGGCCCGCGAGGACGCACTCAAGCAGATTCTCGACCTCGGCACGCCCGCACTGCTGTCGGCCAACCGCCACTTTCACCGCCCGCTGGTGGGCGGCGTGCCGGTGCAGTACCAACTGCATGGCGAAACACGCGGCGACTTGGTCCGGCTGATCGACTGGGCCAACCCGGAGCGCAACGACTGGCTGGCGGTCAACCAGTTTTCAATCAAAGGCTCGCACCATACCCGCCGCCCCGACATCATCCTGTTTGTCAACGGCTTGCCGCTGGTGCTGATCGAGCTGAAGAACCCGGCTGACTTGAACGCGGACGTAGGACGAGCTTACGACCAGATTCAGACCTACAAGGAGCAAATCCCCGATGTGTTCCAGTACAACGAGGTGCTGGTCATCACCGACGGCACCGAAGCGCTGCTGGGTTCCCTGTCAAGCGATGCCGAGCGCTTCATGGCCTGGCGCACGATAGACGGCATCACGCTCGACCCGCTGGGCGAGTTCAACGAACTGCAAACGCTGGTGCGTGGCGTGCTGGCTCCCGAGTACCTGCTGGACTTTCTGCGCTACTTTGTGCTGTTTGAAGATGACGGCGGCCTGATCAAGAAGATTGCCGGTTACCACCAGTTTCATGCGGTGCGACTCGCCATCGGGGGCCACACGCCGCATGCCCAGGGTGTCGAGGTTGCTGCTGCCGTCGTAGGCCAGGGCCGACCCGGTCTGAACCTCGCGCAGGGCCAGCTCCCGGTTGATGCCAAACTGGGAAAAACCGCCGTTCCAGACTTCATTGCTGTATTCAACATAAATTTTGCTGTCGGCATTGAGCGTCTGCTTGAGCAGCGTGGCGAGTTGGCGCACATAGTCGTCGTCGGCACGCACCGGAATGTTGATCCAGATGTCCTTTTTGGTCTGGTTGGCCAGGGCAATGATGTGCTCCCAGGGCACGCCAGCGGCCGCTGCGTAATGCGTGCCTTCGGTGGCCCGGTCCGCCCAGGACGACACCGTGTGGGCATCGTGGCCTGGGCGCACCACCTTCAGGTCTTTCAGACCGCAGTCGGTGTTGGTGAATGTCAGCACCATGTTTTCGCCGGCCGTGCCCCGCAGCACGTCTGCCGTGGTGCGATTTTTTGCCGCGTCATGGCGCAAATTGCGCAGTTGCGACAGGCCGAAATGGCGCTTGAGGCAGCGCGTCGCCGCGAACTTGAAACGGGCAACCAGATCCAGCAAGCCTTGCTGGCCGGGCATCCAACCCACATCACGCCAGATTTGTGGATGAGTTTTTATAACCAGGCCTCGCAAGGCATTGATGGTGACTTTGTCGATGTCATCCAGATCGGCGAGCATTGCACCGACATCATCGCCGGTGATGTGATGGGCAAGGGTGTGCCGGCGGCGCTGATGGGGGCGGCCACCAAGCTGCAATTCAGCCGGTCGATCGCCGAACTGCTGGCGCATGGCGGCGGGCTGATGGAGCCGCCCCAGCCCAGTGCCATCATGGCATCGGTACACCGTGCCATGACCCCGCACCTGCAACAGCTCGACAGCTTTGTCACCTTGTCGTATGTGTGCATTGACACCCGGCGCAACCTGATGACCTGGGTTGGGTGCGGGCATAAAGAGCCCTTGCTGGTGGGGCAGCGTGGCCGCACCCAGTTGCCTGGCAATCAGCATCCGCCACTGGGGGTGCTCGACAGTGATGAATTCACCCAGGATCAGGCCGCGCTGGCACCGGGTGAAACGGTGTTTTTGTGCTCGGATGGCCTGACCGATGCGATACGGCCCGACGGTGGTCGTGTCGGGCGCGAGCGCGTGAACCACTGTATGCAGCAACTGTTGTCGGGCGGAGCCAGCCCTGCCGCTGCGCTGCATTCCTTGCGCAAGCAGTTGTTACATCCGGCGATCAAAGTGGTCGATGATGTGACACTGGTGCTGGTGGCGCGCCCCGATGCCAGCATCGCCCAGGCCCGTCTGGAACTCCCGATTTCATTGGATTCGATTCGAAGCATGCGTGAATTTGTCAGCGAGCAGATACGCCACGCCAAACTGCCCGAGCAGGAAGCCGATTTGTTTTTGCTGGCTTGCGTCGAAGTGTTCACCAACATCGTGCGCCATGGCCAAGGTTTGCTGGCAGACGCGCCGCTGGAACTGGTCACCCAGCAACTGGCGGACGAATTTGTCATCAAGCTGATTCACCTGGGCCAGGCCTTTACGCCGCCGCCGGAGGTGCCAGACACCGGCTTTGACAGCTTTCCGGAAGGTGGTTTTGGTCTCGCCATCATCCGCAATGCCTGCGACCGTGTGGCTTACCTGCATCAAGACGGTGTCAATACCGTGCGCCTGGGCCGCTGGCGCGACACGTGAAGCCAGGGTTTGCCATCGCGCCACATGCTTTGCGGTGTCTTCGGTTGCAATCAGGATTGGGCGGACCTGCAAGCACTTGCTGATTGCTATATTTACTATAGCTAGCAGCGCTTTACCCATAAGGGCTAGAGGCTTAAAACACGGATAGCTTTATCATTGAGGCAATTTTTCAACTGGATGTCACATGTCTGAACTGATTTTGCTCGGCGATGAAGCGGTTGCCCGCGCCGCCATCGATGCCGGCATCACCGCCGCCTACGCCTACCCCGGCACCCCTTCGACCGAAATTTACCAGGCAATTGAAGACCATGCCAAAAAGCACGGCCTGCCGATCAAGGGCTTTTGGTCCACCAATGAAAAAGTGGCACTTGAAGAAGGTGTGGGGGTGTCTTACGCCGGTTGCCGGGCGCTGGTGGCGATGAAACACGTCGGGCTGAATGTGGCGGCAGACCCCTTCATGAATGTGGCGGTGTCGGGTGCGCATGGCGGGCTGGTGATTGTGGTAGCCGATGACCCTTCCATGCACAGCTCGCAAAACGAGCAGGATTCGCGCTATTTTGCCGACTTTGCCATGGTGCCCTGCCTGGAGCCGGCCAGCCAGCAGCAGTGTTACGACATGACGCGCGAGGCGTTTGAGCTGTCCGAGCAGCTCAAGGTGCCGGTGCTGCTGCGCCTGGTGACACGGCTGGCGCACAGCCGATCGCAGGTCAGGCTGGCACCGCCACGCGCGCCAAATAAGCCGCATTATGTCGATGACCCGGCGCGTTTTACGCTGATTCCGGCCAATGCCCGGCGCGCTTATGCGCAACTGATCGACAAACAAACTGCGCTGCAAGCCTGGAGCGAAGCGCATCCGGTCAACACCTTGACGATTCAGGGCCAGGGCCAGCCCGGCATTCTGGTCAGCGGCCTGGCCTGGAATTACCTCAACGAAGCGCTGGGTGAGGCCATCGGCGGCTACAACCTGCTGCGCATTGCCAGCTACCCGCTGCCAGTCAAAAAAATCCGCCAGTTGCTCGATGCCTCCAGCGAGGTGTTTGTGGTGGAAGAAGGCTACCCGTTCATCGAGCGTTATGTCAGCGCGCTCGGCCTGATGACCGAGCGGCGCATACGCGGCAAGCTCACCGGTGATTTGCCGCGCATGGGCGAACTCAGCCAGGACGCGATCAAACCGTGCTTTGGCCTGACGGTCGAGCCTTCGCTGCAACTGGCCGGGCTGGCTGAGGTGCTGATGGGACGACCGCCACGCCTGTGCGACAAATGCCCGCACAGCGATGCCTACATCGCCATCAAGGAGGTGATTGCCGACCTGGGCGCGGGCGTGCGGGTGATGGGCGACATCGGCTGTTATTCACTTGGTTACCTGGAGCCGCACCAGGCGATCCATTCGTGCCTGTGCATGGGCTCGTCGATTGGCATGGCGATTGGTGCCGCGCACGCCGGCATGAACCCAAGCCTGTGCGTGATTGGCGACGGCACCTTCACCCATTCGGGCATGGCCCCGCTACTCGATGCCGCACGCGAAAACAGCAACATCAAGGTGTTTATCCTCGACAACAGCATTGTCGCCATGACCGGAGGTCAGCCGACCATGGTCACCGATGAAGAGGTGGTGAACCTGGTGGCCGGGCTGGGCGTGCCGCGCCAGCACATCCGCATCGTTGAACCGACCGCCCACAAAAAGCACCAGACCATCACCACCATCCGCGAAGAGTTGGCGCATACCGGCCTGTCGGTGATCATTGCACGGCGCGCCTGCGTCACCTACGCCAAGGAAATCAAGGAAATCAAAGCGCACAAGCTCGACATCGCGGTGGTGGCGGCATGAACTTTGATCTGGTGATAGCCGGGGTCGGTGGCCAGGGCGTGCTGACGATTGCCGCCGTGCTGGACCGCGCCGCTCATGCGGCCGGCCTGCATGTCAAACAGTCCGAAGTGCATGGCATGGCGCAGCGCGGCGGTGCCGTGTCGGCCTTTGTGCGCATGTCGGACCAGCCGGTGGCCAGCGATTTGATTGGCCGGGGCTGCGCCAGCCTGCTGCTGTCGGTCGAACCCCTGGAGGCCTTGCGCTACACCCAGTTGCTCAGGCCCGACGGCTGGATCGTCAGCGACATCACGCCGATGCGCAACATGCCCGACTACCCGGCCCTGGATGCCGTTTATCGGGTGCTGTTTTCGGCGCCCCAGTTGGTAGCACTCGATGCCACCCGGCTGGCGCAAAAGGCCGGCACCATCAAGGCACAAAACATCGCGGCACTCGGTGCGGCGGCCCAGCATTTGCCGCTGCCCGTCGAACTGATCGAGCAGCAAATCCGCGCCTTGTTCGAGAACAAGGGGGAGCGCATCGTCAATGCCAACCTGCATGCCTTTCGCAAG
The DNA here is from genome assembly GCA_903873485.1 of uncultured beta proteobacterium. Classification (GTDB taxonomy): domain Bacteria; phylum Pseudomonadota; class Gammaproteobacteria; order Burkholderiales; family Burkholderiaceae_C; genus Rhodoferax. The sequence goes on from CAIQOO010000239.1 coordinate 5,759, forward strand.
GGCGATGCCGCTGCCCGCTTCACCACCGCGCTGCTGGCCGCCGGTATACCCGGCAACACGGTGGCCAAGGCGACATCGCACATCCACTTTCCGCCGCACCCGGTGCCCGCCGATGTGCTGGCGGCCTGGTGCCAGCGTCTGAGCGGGGCTGATGCGCAAAAGGTGATTCAGGGGCTGCTCGACCACGAGGAACTCACCCGCCTGGAGTTGCACGCCACATCATGATTTTAGAAAAAAATGGCGTCTAGTAGATCGTTCCATTAATATAGAAGTTAATTAAGCGATCCCTAGATCGAACTTATTCCACCGAAAAATGACCGGTACAGCATTAAATTCTGCAATGCCTTTGAGAATGCGCGCTTTGAGTTCATCCTTCGAATTGACACGGATGTGGCGCAAGAAGGTGCGAGCCATCTTTGAGAATACA
>CAIQOO010000240.1 GCA_903873485.1 uncultured beta proteobacterium
GTGCTCCGAACATCACGCTGCTGAACGCCAAACCCAAGTGGTGAATCTGGCAGGTGGGGTGGCAAATCGAGTGTTTCAGGTGAATTCAGTGGGATTCCAGCGTGCGATACTTGGCCTCGTGTGGTTGAAATGCCTATCCGTTGTCACGCCCGATGTCGATGCCAGTGGTCAGGTGGTGGGCTACTTTTCGGTACGCCGCAAGGCCAGTGCCAAAGCCATAGCGATAATGACCGAGCTTTACCAGGCGATGCTGGAAGCCGAGCGCCAGGCGGGGCCAAAAGCTGCCTGCGAGGCCTCGCTGGCGCTACTGACCCAAACCCTGCAACAACAAGGAGTCAGCTATGAACAGTTCGTCCTCTCGCTCTGATTCGGCTGGTTATGCCACGACGATGGGCACCGCGCTGCTGGCCGCTGCCGTGCTGCAGAGCTGGGTTGATGGCTGGAGCCCGTTTACCTTGATCTGGCTGCTGCCGCTGCTGCTGGTATTGCTGCTGTGGCAGACAAAATTGCACGCCCAGCAGCGTTGTGTGCAAGAACTCCAGGCGATTGCGCAAGATGTGGCACACGGTCAGTTTGGCCGACGCATGCTCAACATCCCCGCCGCCGGTTTGCTCCATGGCGTGTGCTGGGACTTCAATGACATGCTCGATCAGCTCGAAACCTGTTTTCGGGAGCAGGCCACCGCCTTGCAGTACGCAAGCCAGGGTCAGTATTTCAGGCTGGCCCAGGCGGGTGGCTTGCGTGGCTCATTTGCGCAGGCCCTCCAGCAGACCAATGTCTCGCTCAAAACAATGGCCAAAAATGCCGAGACCGAGCGGCTTGTGGCCCAGGAAAAACAGTTGGCCCAACAGCAAGAACAGTTGATTGCCAGCCAAAATCTGCGCATCAAGCTGGCGCTCGACAGCTTGCGCGAATGCGTGACCGTGTCTGATGCGCAAGGGGTGTTTGTTTACGCCACGCCGGCAGCCAGGTTTTTGCTGAAAAAACTTGGCCGCCCCGACTTTGATGCGGACCAGTATGACGGCAACAGGCTGATTGATCTATTCCAGGATCAGGCTCTTGCCGAGCGTTTCATGGCCGCCGCAAGTTCCGGGCAGCCGTTTGATTTTGGAATGAATGGTCGTCAGATACGCTTGACAGCCTCACCGATTCAGGATGCCCAGGGCCTTTCCTTGGGCCAGGTCACGCTGTGGATTGATCGCACCGAAGAAATCAAGTCAGAAACCGAGGTCGCCAACATCGTGGCCGCCACCGGTGTCGGCGACTTCAGTCGTCGTATCAGCATTGAGGGCAAGAGTGAGTTCATTGCCGACTTGAGCGTTGCCATGAATGAACTGCTGCAAACCACCGAGCAAGGCTTGGGGGATGTCGCACAGGTTCTCGCGGCGCTGGCCGAAGGGGACTTGACCCAGCGCATTAGCCGCAACTATGCCTGCCTGTTTGGCAAGGTCAAGGACAGTGTCAACGCTTCCAGCGACAACCTCACCCGGGTTCTGGCCGAGGTGCGCGCAGCCGCCGAGGCCCTGACCGGTGCCGCCAGCCAAGTGTCGGTCACCGCCCAGTCGCTCAGCCAGGCGGCCAGCGAACAGGCGGCCAGTGTCGAGCAGACCACGGCCTCGATTGATGTCATGTCAACCTCGATCAATCAAAACAGCGACAACGCCAAAGTCACCGACGGCATGGCCACCACGACAAATAAAGAGGCAATTGAGGGTGGAGCCGCCGTCAGTCTTACGCTGGAAGCTATGAAAAAAATAGCGTCGAAGATTGGCATTGTTGATGACATCGCCTACCAGACCAACTTGCTGGCGCTCAACGCGGCCATTGAAGCCGCCCGCGCCGGTCAGCATGGCAAGGGTTTTGCCGTGGTGGCGGCCGAAGTGCGCAAACTGGCTGAACGCAGCCAGATAGCCGCCAAGGAAATTGGCGAGCTGGCACGCAGCAGCGTCACCACCGCCGAGCGGGCCGGCAAACTGCTTGATGCGATCGTGCCCAGCGTGCAAAAGACTTCCGAGCTGGTGCAGGAAATTGCTGCTGCATCCAGCGAACAAAGCGAAACCGTCACCAAAGTTGGCCGGGCCATGGGGCAATTGAATAAATCAACGCAACAAAACGCATCGGCTGCCGAGGAATTGGCAGCCACCAGCGAACAGCTATCCGGCCAGGCGGAACAACTCCAGCAAAGCATTGCCTTTTTCAACACGGGAGCCGACTCGTCACGAGACCAAAGCGCGCCCGAATCACCGGCATTTGATCGCCGCAGCAGGGTCGGTAAGATGGCTGCACCAACGCTTGCCAACCCGGTGCGCCGGAATGTATTGACCAATTTCAGACCTTACCACTAACCCGTGCGGCCACTAACCAGCGCCACGGTGAAGTCCGTTGCATAAAAAGAAGTGAAAAAGCAGAATCCAACATGAATCTCAAAACGAAAATTACCCTGACGCTGGCGAGTTCGCTCAGTTTGATGGTGATTGCCACCTCTGCCGCCTTGTTCGGCATGAAGTCCACCGAAACCAGATTTCAGTCCTTTATTGCGGTGGATGTCGCTGCCAGCCAGGCGGTCAATGATCTCTACAGCCAGGGCTTGCAAATTGAACAGGCTTTGCGCAACATCATTCTTGACCCGCAAAACAAAACTGCCAGCGACAACCTGCAAGCGGCCTCCAGTCAGTTCAAGGCCAATGTTCAAAAGCTGCAGCAGCTCGGTGAGCAAGTGCCGTCAAACCGGGCGCTGGCCGACACCATCGTTCCATTGCACCAGCAATTGGCGGCCATTCAGAGTCAGGTCCAGGCCCTTGCGCTAACCAATCAGGCGCAAGCCATTGCAGCACTCAACAAAGACGAAACCCCGGCCTGGCGCAAACTGCGAACGGTGCTGATGGAAGCCATCAAGACCAAAGCCAGCGCCGTAGAGGCGATCAAACAGGACAACATCGCCGCCAACCGCAGCCATTTCATTCTGAGTCTGAGCTTTCTGCTGGTGGCGCTGACGGGCAGCATGGCGGCGGCGATCTGGCTGATTCGCGCCATTACCCGGCCGCTTGACCAGGCGGTAGCGACTGCCAAGGCGGTCGCAGAGGGCAACTTCAACAGCCATGTCGAGGTCAAAGTGATGGATGAAATCGGTCAATTGCTGATGGCGCTGCAGCATATGCAGCAGACCTTGAACGGCTTTGAGGCTTCGCAACACGAGATGGCGAATCAGCATGATGCCGGTATGCTCGACTATGTGATCCCAACCCAGCACCTCAAGGGGTCTTATTTGTCGATGACCGAAGCCGTCAACAAGCTGGTGCAGTCGCACGTGGCCGAAACCATGAACATCGTATCGGTTGTGACGGACTATTCCGAGGGCCGCCTTGCGACATCATTGAAGCGGCTGCCAGGGCAAAAAGCCCGCATCAATGAGTCGATCGACAAGGTGCAGCAAACCCTTCGGCAGGCTGCTGCTGCCGCACAGTCCAACTTGCGCATCAGGAACGCACTCGACAAATGCACCACCAACGTGATGATTGCCAATGCCGATCTTGACATCATCTACATGAACGACACCATCACGGCGATGTTGCAACGCAACCAGGACGGGCTGCGCAAGGCAATTCCGCAGTTTGACGCGAGCCGGCTGATTGGCCAGAACATTGACCTTTTTCATAAAAACCCGGCGCGCCAGCGTCGCTTGCTGGCAACTCTGACGGCACCACACAAGGCCAATATACAGATCGGTGAACTGCACTTTGGTTTTACCGCGAACCCGATTCTCGATGCCCTGGGCGAGCGGGTTGGCGTGGTAGTCGAGTGGCATGACCGCACCCTGGAAGTCGGTGTTGAACACGACATTGCGACGGTTGTCGAAGCCGCTGCCAGCGGTGAATTCGGCAAACGCCTGAGCCTGCAGGGCAAGGCGGGGTTTTTTGCCAGCTTGTCCAACGGCATGAACCAGCTCATGCAGACCAGCGAGCAGGGTTTGACCGATGTGTCCGAGGTGCTGGCAGCATTTGCGCAAGGCGACCTGAGCAAGCGAATCGAACATGATTACCGAGGCCTGTTTGGCCGGGTCAAGGACAACGCCAACGCCACCGCCGAGAACCTGACCAGGGTGCTCGACGAAGTACGGGCGGCGGGCGATGCGCTGACCGGTGCCGCCAGTCAGGTCAGCATGACGGCCCAGTCGCTGGCACAGGCCGCCAGCGAACAAGCCGCCAGCGTGCAGCAAACCTCACAGAGCATCCAGATCATGTCGGCCTCGATCAACCAAAACAGCGCCAATGCGCGGGTCACTGACAGCATGGCCAGCAAGACCACCAAAGAGGCGGTTGAGGGTGGTGCCGCAGTGAGCCAAACGGTGACAGCGATGAAGCAGATCGCCGCCAAGATCGGCATCGTCGATGACATTGCCTACCAGACCAACCTGCTGGCGCGCAATGCCGCAATTGAAGCCGCCCGCGCCGGCGAGCACGGCAAAGGCTTTGCGGTGGTAGCCGCCGAGGTGCGCAAGCTCGCCGAACGCAGCCAGCAAGCCGCCAAGGAAATTGGCGAACTGGCCAGCAACAGTGTCAGCACGGCAGAGCGGGCCGGCAGACTGCTCGACGCAATTGTCCCCAGCATTCAAAAAACCAGTGAACTGGTGCAGGAGATTGCCGCCGCCAGCAGCGAGCAAAGCGAGTCGGTCACGCAAATTGGCGGTGCCATGGGACAGCTTGGCAAAGCCACCCAGCAAAACGCCAGCGCCTCCGAAGAGCTTGCCGCCACCAGCGAAGAATTGTCCGAGCAGGCCGAACAGTTGCAGCAAAGCATTGCCTTTTTCAACACCGGAGCTGACCCGCAGCAGGAACGAAGCCGTCAGCAACTGCCGCTGCCGGAGCGACGTGGCAAACCAGGCACGCCACCTGCCGGCAGCGCCGCGCCGCTGCTGACGGCGCCGGTGCGTGGCAGCGGCAATTTCCGCCCCTATTAAGAAAGACGTGTGTGTCGATCATCACCTTCAGCGACCGTGAATTCCAGCGCATCAGCGACATCATGTACCAGGCTGCAGGTCTGTCCTTCAATGACTCCAAGAAGTCTTTGATCCAGTCACGGCTGGCGCCGCGCATCCAGCGCATCGGCCTGGCAAGCTTTGGGGACTACATTGCCCTGCTCGAAGACGAGTCGCAGGCGACTGAGTTTCAGATGGCGGTGGACATGCTGACCACCAACGAAACCTATTTTTTTCGGGAACCCAAGCACTACGACCTGCTGGAGCAGGAACTCACCGCCCGCAAAAGCCGGGCAACGCTGGCCATCTGGAGTGCGGCCTCGTCGTTTGGCGACGAGGCCTACAGCACCGCCATGCTGCTGTCGGATATGCAGGTGCAAGGACGGGTTGGGCCGGACTGGTCGATTTTGGCCACCGACATCAGCCACCGGGTGCTGCTCAGCGCCAAGGAGGCAATTTACCCTGAAGACCGCCTGCGCGCCGTCAGCCCCGAGCGGCTGCGCCGCTATTGCCTGCGTGGCGAGGGCGAGTCCGAAGGGCAGGTCCTGATCCAGGACAAGATTCGCCAGCGGGTCCAGTTTGGCCGCTTGAATTTGTGCCAGCCGATCGATGGCATTGGTCCGTTTGACGTGATTTTTTTGCGCAACGTGCTGATTTACTTTGACATTCCGACCAAAATCGCGGTGGTGGACCGGGTCCTGGCCGCCCTCAAACCGGGTGGCCTGTTTTTCTTGGGAACCGCAGAAGGTCGGGTCAACTGCCAAACCCCGCTGCAAACCGTGCAGCCGGGTGCATTTCGCAAACCGGCCTGATGGACTCAGCCCAATATGGCCGCTTTTGAACTCATGCCCGGTGACGTGGCACTCGGCTACGCCGGTGACCAGCTCAAGACCCTGCTGGGATCCTGTGTCAGCGTGATACTCACCGACCCGCGCCGCACCATTGGGGTGATGTGCCACATCGTCCATGTGGGCCACCCCAACGCAGCCAACAAAAACAACACCGCTTATGGCTCGGTGGCGATGGCCGACATGGTGCGCCGCCTCTATGCCATCGGCTTTGCCCCGCGCAGTTGCGTGGCCTACGTGGTGGGCGGCGGCAATATGTTTCCCAAGCTGTTCACACACCACCATGTGGGCGCCAGCAATGTCGATTGGGTGCTGGGCTACCTGGAACACCACAAGATCCCGGTGCTCAAACAAGACTTGGGCGGTGCCGGCTATCGCAAGTTACAGTGGACTGTCGGGCCAGGCGAGCCGACGGTGGAAACAATTTCTTCAAATTAACAGGACGCAAAGACCATGGCAGTGAAAGTATTTGTGGTGGATGACTCGGCCGTGGTGCGCCAGGCGCTGGCGCACATGCTGGCCGGCAACCCGGATATCGAGCTGATTGGCAGTGCGCCCAACCCGCTGCTGGCGATGGCGGCTATCGCCAAGAACCGGCCCGATGTGCTGCTGCTCGACATTGAAATGCCCGGCATGGACGGCCTGACCTTTTTGCGCCAGATCATGGCCGGCACGCCGATCCCGACGGTGATCTGCTCGACACTTTCTACCGAAGGCAGCCGGGTGGCACTTGATGCCTTGAGTGCCGGTGCCGTGGCGGTGCTGGCCAAGCCAAAGCTCGGCTTGAAACAGCACCTTGATGATAGCCGCCATGAAATGATTCAAACCCTCAAATCGGCTGCCAGAGCCAGGCCACGCGCCAGAACGTCCCCCATGCCAGCCCTCATGCCCAAATCATTGCCCCCTGGGGCCAGCGCCCAAATGGCGCGTGCGCCGGTGCCCGGCAGCATCCACACCTTTGCCATGAACAAGCCGGTGGTCATTGGCAGTTCCACCGGTGGCACACAGGCTCTTGAACTGGTGCTGACCAGCCTGCCCGCCGATGCGCCCGGCATTGCCATTACCCAGCACATGCCAGAGAAATTTACCGCCATGTACGCCCAGCGCCTAGACGGCTTGTGCGCCATGAACGTGCGCGAAGCCAGGGACGGCGACCGGCTCGAGCGCGGTGTCGCGCTGATTGCCCCTGGTGGCCTGCACATGAAGCTGCAAAAAATCAACGGCCAGTATTTTGTGAAAGTGCAGGACGGCCCGCCGGTCAACCGCCACAAACCCTCGGTCGATGTGCTGTTCAAGTCAGCCGCCGAATGCGCCGGGCGTGACGTGCTGGGCATCATCATGACCGGCATGGGTGACGACGGTGCCCGTGGCATGAAGATCATGCACGATGGCGGTGCCCGCACAATTGCCCAAAACGAAGAAACCTGCGTGGTGTTTGGCATGCCCAAAGAAGCCATCAAGCTGCAGGCAGTCGATGAAGTGTTGCCGCTCGAAAGCATGGCACGGGCCATTTTGCAGTTTGATGCCCGGGCTTGAAAGGGTTTTTGAAATGCTACATTTAATATAGCTGTCAGCGCTTTACCCATAAGGGCTTGAGGCATAAAACACTGTTATTCTGTCCGGGAATGCATCGATGCCGTGCGGATGCGCCGCTGGCTTGGCGCGTGAAGCGTGGGGTTTGCAATCTCGCCACATTCTGTGGGGCGTCTTCGGTTGCAATCAGGGTTTGGCGGGCATGTCGCGCGCCAACCTGAGATAAGCGATCTTTGGCATGAACTTGCAAATTGAGACCCTGCGTGGCCTGGCCTGCCTGCTGCTGGTGGCTTACCACATGGTGGGGGCCGACCCCGGCAACGGGCTGCACCTGGAGGATGGCCCCCTGCGCTGGCTCAACGATGGCCTGGCCTACTTGCGCATGCCCTTGTTTACCTTTTTGTCGGGGCTGGTGTATGGCATGCGGCCGTTTGCCGGCAACAGCCGGGCTTTTTTGCTGGGCAAGACCCGCCGGTTGCTGGTTCCGATGCTGGTGGTGGGCACCGTGTTTGCCGTGCTGCAAGCCAACATTGCCGGCACCCATGCGGTGGCGATGCCCTGGTATCTGCTGCATATCCAGCCGGTCGGCCATTTCTGGTTTGTCGAGTCGCTGTTCTGGGTTTTTCTGGTGATCTGGGCACTGGAGTGCCGCCAGTGGCTGCAGCGCCTGCCGGCCAGCCTGGGCGTGCTGGCCGCTGCCTGTGTCTTGTATCTGACGGTGCGCGGCTGGCCCTGGCAGCAGTGTGAACTCCAGCCCGGCGAATCACCAGTTTGCTATAAATAAACTAGCTGTCTGCGCATATAGGACGGGGGCCACAGCCTGATTTGACATATAAAAGTGGCCGGGCCAACCAGCGTGATTTTTCACCGAGTGCTGGCCTTTGACCGGGTGCATTGACCACCTCAGACGGGATTGATCTTACAATTCAATGTTATAACTTTAGATTTGTAAAATGATTCCACGTCAAGCTTCCAGCACGCTAAATCGCTTGGCCCAAGGTTTTCCTGTGCTGGTCATCACCGGGCCGCGCCAGTCTGGCAAAACCACACTGGCGCGTGCCCAATTCGCAAACAAGCCCTATGTGTCTCTGGAAAATCCGCAGGAACGTGAGTTTGCCTTGACCGACCCGCAGCGGTTTTTGGCCCGTTTTGGCGACGGCGCCATTCTCGATGAGGTTCAGCGTTGCCCGCAGTTGCTGTCCTGGTTACAGCAAATGGTGGATGAGCGTCAGCGCATGGGTGATTTCATCTTGACCGGTTCGGCTCAGTTTGACTTGCTGGCGGGCATCACACAAAGCCTGGCCGGGCGGGTCGGGCGGGTCGAGTTGTTGCCACTGTCTGGCCGTGAGTTGGGGCCGGATCGTCTGCCGCAAACCCTGGATGCCATGTTGTTGAACGGCGGTTATCCGGCCTTGTATGACCGCCCCCTGGCACCTGCAGATTGGTTTCCCAACTATGTGGCCACTTATCTGGAGCGCGACGTGCGCCAATTGCTGGCGGTGCAGGATTTGAGCCAGTTTCACCGGTTTGTGCGCATGTGTGCGGCACGTTCCGGGGAACTGCTCAATTTGGCGGCATTGGGAGCCGATTGCGGCATTTCGGCAGTCACGGCGGCCAAATGGTTGTCGGTGCTGGAAACCAGCTACCTGGTGATGCGCCTGCCGCCCTACCACCGCAACTTTGGCAAGCGTTTGGTCAAAACACCCAAACTGTATTTCCTGGACGCAGGGCTGATGGCTTGGCTGCTGGGTATCCGGGATGCCACTACGCTGGAAACCCATGCCACCCGGGGTGCCCTGTTTGAAACCTGGGTGGTGTCAGAGTTGCTCAAACAGCGCTTCAATGCCGGGCAGCGGGCAGACCTTTATTTTTGGCGCGACAACGTCGGTCACGAGGTGGATGTGGTGCTGGAAACCCCCCAGGGCCTGCAGGCCATCGAGATCAAATCCGGCAGCACTTTCGCTTCAGATTGGCCACAGGCAGTGCGCAAATGGACCGGCATGGCAGATACGCCAACCAACACGCCGATCATCATTTTTGGGGGTGCCGGCAGCTATGCCCGGCAAGACTGCGCTGTCATGGGGTGGCGTGAGGTTGCGCTGGACTGGCTGTGCGGCTGATCTCGATCAACTCCGGCCAACGCACTGGCTATAGTCCCACCACAAGCAAAACAAGCAAAACAAGCAACACCAAGGCAAGCCCAAACCCCATGCTCGATGACATCAAAAAGACCCTCTGGGCCACCGCCGACAAGCTGCGTGCCAACATGGACGCAGCCGAATACAAGCACCTGGTGCTGGGTCCAATGGCACTGACTTAAGAAAGTTCTCTTTTAAATCAATCACTTAAAATCATTACAAAAGAGATGCCGTTGCATCAGTTCGGCCTGCCCGCGTGTGGGGGATGGCATATATCAATTCTGCGAGCTGTCAATTTCCGCATTGATCAAGCATTAGTGGTTTTAAGTTTATGTTTTTATTCATTTTTTTCCTTAAGTCAGTGCCATTGGGTGCTGGGTCTGATCTTCGTCAAATACATCAGCGACACCTTTGCCGCCCGCCGCGCCGAACTGGTTACACGCCTGACCAACCCCGCTGACGATTATTTTTACCACGACGCCCAGCCCGGTGACACCTTCACCCGCAACCAGTACCCCGACCTGCGGGCTGACTTCATTTTGGCCAACCCGCCGTTCAATATCAGCGACTGGTGGCACGCCAGCCTGACGGGTGATGCGCGCTGGGTCTATGGCGACCCACCGCCAGGCAATGCCAACTACGCCTGGCTGCAGCACATGCTGCACCACCTCAAGCCCACGGGCCGGGCCGGCATTGTGCTGGCCAATGGCTCCATGAGCAGCAGCCAAAACTCCGAGGGGCAAATCCGCGCCGCGATGGTCGAGGCCGATGTAGTCGAAGTGATGGTGGCGCTGCCCGGGCAGTTGTTCTTTAACACCCAGATTCCGGCTTGCCTGTGGTTTCTGGTCAAGCAGAAAACCCATCGCAAAGGCCAAGTGCTGTTCATCGACGCGCGCAAACAAGCCACCATGATCAGCCGGGTGCAAAGCGAGCTGACCGATGCGGTGATCGAGCGCATCGCTGCCACCGTGGCCGCGTGGCGTGGTTCGACAAGCTCACCACGAACGGACAACGACTCCGTTCGCCCTGAGCTTGTCGAACCACGAACGGACAACGGCTCCGTTCACCCTGAGCTTGTCGAACCACGAACGGACAACGGCTCCGTTCACCCTGAGCTTGTCGAAGGGTTTGATGGGCACAGCGCCTACCAAGACATTCCCGGCTTTTGCCGCTCAGTGCCGCTGGCCGAGATCGCCCAGCACGGCCACGTCCTCACCCCCGGCCGCTATGTCGGCGCAGAAGAGGTCGAAGACAACGACGAAGACTTTGCCACCAAAATGCAGCAGCTCACCGAAAAGCTGGGTGAACAAATGACCAAGGGCGCGGAGCTGGATCAGTTGATACGCACTAAGCTGGGAGGGTTAGGATATGAGTTCTGAAATAAGTAGTACCCCTTTAGGAAAGGATTCAAGCCATGCTGCAAACTTATGAAGCGGTGTTACGGCCCGACGGCAGTCTTCAGTTCTTGGACTTGACCGTGGTTTCAACACTGACACCACGGCGCGTACTGGTCACGTTCATCGAAGAATTCGCTACAGCAGACACTGCACTATGCGGCGCAACTTTGAGCGAATCAGCGTTGGCACAAGATTGGACGCGCGTTGAGGAGGGATGCCGCATGGGCCCATTTGCAGTCCGCCAAATAGTCTTGCTGCCGTTTCCTTTTTCAGACCTCACTGCAAGCTTTTCACAGCCCATGAAAGCCTGTTTCAGCGAGCGGTCGGACAACTCACGCCAAAATGCCATGCCAATGTGGTGCGGGTGATTGTGAATGACGGACTGCGCCAAGTGGCGCGACAGTTAAGCGAGCTGGATACGCCGGATGAAACAGAAAACGAACGGGAATCCGTATGAGTGCAAGCAAAAAAAATGCGGTTGAACGAGAGCCGGCAACGTCCACATCATTGACAGCGGCGCAGCCAAACGTGGCAAAGCCATCCGGTTATGCCGACTTTTTGCGCGAAGTAAAAGTCCAAATTCGCCAGCGCCAGCTCCAAGCATTGAGGGCCGTCAACAGCGAGCTGCTGGCGCTTTACTGGTGGCTGGGTGAAAACATCAGCCAGCGGCAAGCCACATTGGGCTGGGGCAAAGCCGTGGTGGAGAATTTAGCGCGGGATTTGCAGGCAGAATTTCCGGGGCGCAACGGGCTTTCTGCGCGCAACCTTTGGAATATGCTGGATTTTTACCGCGACTATGCAGACAAGCCAAAACTGCAACCACTGGTTGCAGAAATCAGTTGGTCTAAAAACCTGCTCGTCATGGCGCGCTGCAAAGACGACCTAGAGCGCGAGTTTTACCTGCGTGCCACTGCACGCTTTGGCTGGACCAAAAACGTGCTACAGCACCAACTCGACAACCACAGCTACCGCCAATACCTGCTGGGGCAGACCAATTTTGATGCGGCTGTGCCAGACAGCATCAAGGCGCAAGCCCTGCTGGCCGTCAAAGACCACTACACCTTTGATTTTTTGGGGTTGGCCGAACAGCATTCTGAACGCGAATTGGAGCAATCGCTGGTGACGAACTTGCGCGGTTTTCTGGCGGAAATGGGCGGTGCGTTCACCTTTGTCGGCAACCAGTTCAAGCTGGAAAGCGATGGCCGCGAGTACTTTATCGACCTGCTGCTGTTTCACCGGCGACTGCGCTGTCTGGTGGCGATTGAGCTAAAAATTGGCGAGTTCAAGCCCGAGCACAAGGGGCAAATCGAGTTCTATCTGGATCAACTGGATCAGCATCACCGCATGGACGGCGAAAACCCGCCGATTGGCATCGTCATTTGCCGCAGCAAGACACGCACGATGGTGGAATACGCGCTGCGCACCATGACCCGCCCGCTGGGCATTGCAACCTACACCGTCACCCCGCAATTGCCCGCCAGCTTTCAGGGCGAGTTGCCCAGCCCGGAACAAATCGCCGAGCGTTTGGCGGGCTGGGCGTTGGAGTCGGATGGATTTGAGGGGGAGGCTGCATAAGTTCTGAACCCCTGCGCGAGAGCGAAACCGTTGAGCTAAAAAAGAGCCTGACGTTTCGGCAAGTGGCGGGGCTGTTTATCGCCAGTTTTGCGCGGCCTTCCTTTAGCCAAAAAGACTGAAGCCCCGGCACATCACTGTGCAAGGGCTCCTGATACTCCTTCTGCACGTGGCAGATGAGCTGAAATTGAGTATAACGATCTTTAAAGTGATTGGCCATGTCCTTTGATTTCAACCTGATCAAACGCCTGACTTTGCTGCTGACATAAGCCATTTAGCATTGGCTTAACAACTGCTATTGCGCGCTTGAAATCCGTGAAAACTCTTTTTGAAACAATAGGGTAGAACCGTTTAGCAACACCATGCCAGATGAACTCAGCGTCCAAGGTAACTATGCTATTGATAGCTGCTTGCGTATATTCCATAAGGACTACAGGCCAATTTGATGCTCAAATGCCTGGCTGCCACCTATTCCTGGTGCATCAAGCGGCGCGATATTCCACCACATGGCTTCAATGTGATAGTGCCGCAATAAACCAACTAGTAGTAAGTTCCATTAAATCGAATGTAAACAAGCGATAATCGCGGGAATTCATTTCCAATCTTCAAGGCGGCAATTATGGCGAGAAAATCAATGCGGGCACCACTGATCCTGACCGAGGAGCAACGCGCAAAGCTGAAAGAATTGTCTGGTTCGCGCAAGGCTGCCAAACGTGAGACAGAGCGTGCCCAAGTGATGTTGGGCTATGCCGATGGAATTTCTGTCACAGAGCTACAACGCAGCCTGGGATTTAGCCGAACGATGATCTACCTCTGCATAGACAAGGCACTCGCTGGCGGCATTCAAATGGGACTCAAGGACAAATACCACCGTCCATACGAACCCGAGATCACCAA
>CAIQOO010000241.1 GCA_903873485.1 uncultured beta proteobacterium
CGTATTCGGCGCGGTCGGGCATGGGGCGGTAATTGGTGCGCGGCAGGTAGTCGTCGGGCAGGGTGGGCAGGTCGATGATGTCGTAATGGCCCTTTTCGGTACAGACCTTGCGCGGGGTTTTGTTGTACGGGTTGGCCAGAAAGAAGTGCGGGCCAGACAGCACCCAGTCCGCCGGGCTGGCTGCAAAACCGGCATCACTGCTGGCGCGTCGGCTGATCGTGCCGTCTTTTTGCTGCATGGTTTCGTGCCACATCTCGGTGGCCACATAGTCATCGCCCAAATCCGCAAGCCGACGCGGATATGCAGCCAGCTTGGCCAGCACGCTGTTCAGGGCACCGGCGTGCAGCGCAGGCAGACGGGCGCGTCGCGGCGGCGTGCCGGGTTCGTCGTAAAGCTGGGCAAAGGTCGCCAGTGCGGCATCGGTTATATGAACAATCCGGTCGTAGTGCCCGCTGGTATTCCACTGGCCGCTCTCGTTTTTGATGCCGTCTGGCAAACCGCTGCCATCGTGCTGGTAACAGGCATCCACCGTGGCCGGGACAAACAGGTTGGCCAGTTGATCAAAACCGGGCGTGGCTTGCTCTGGGCCATAGACATTGATGCTGTACTTGACCCGGTGCCCAATTGGAAACAGCATTTCCTGATTTTGAAACTGAAAGTGACTGCGCAGCCTTGAATACATCACCTCGCGCAAGTTGCCGCCTTTCGGATCGTCATACGGCCCTTCCGGGTGCAGCAGGGCGCTCACCCCGGTTGCGCTGGACAAGCGCCAGGCCAGCGGCATAAAACATTTGTACAGATTGGTCTGCACGCCTTTGAGCAGCGGGTAGTTTTGCACCGCGTTCAAAAAGTTCTGCGTCCCTTCGGCCTCTTGCAGTTCGTCAGTCCAGGCGGTTTGCAGGCCGGGGAAGTCTTTGAACGCCTTGGCTCGCAGCCCGGTCAGGTCACTGGCGCTGATCTTGCGCACCGCAAACACTGGGTTGTATTCGCCCAAAATGCCAGCCTCGTTCCATTCGACCTTGAGCCAGGGCGGGTTGCCCAGTATCAGATCAAAACCGCCACGCGCCAGCAGAATGTCGGCAAAGCACAAATCCCAATGCAAAAATCGTCGCGCCTCGGCCACCGCCTCCACCTGCGCGATGCGGGCAAAGTGGGTGCGCAGTTTGCTGATGCGCAACTGGCCGAGCTTGTCATGCAGTTGGGCAGCCTCTGGCGCCGGGCTGGCGACGGGTTCAGCCGCGCTCAAGGAAAGCTGGGTCTCAAAGCCGTCAAAGCTGGGCTGCACCGGGGCAAGCCCTTCGACTGGCTCAGGGCGAACGGTGGCGATAGTGGTATCGGCAGTTGCAGGGCGAACGGTGGCAGTAGCGGTATCGGCAGTTGCAGGGCGAACGGTGGCAGTAACGGCATCGGCAGTTGCAGGGCTGGTTTCAGCAGGCGCGAAGAAGTCGAATGCCATGGTTTGCTGGGGGGCCAGGTCAATGATGTTGCCCTCCAGTATGGCCCCCACTTCCAGCCACCAGGCTTCGCGGCTGGGCAGGCTGGCACTTTGGGTGATCGGCCAAAACCACAGGGCGCACCAGTAGTCCATCACCAGTTTCAGGCGGCGGTAGGGCGTGGCCAGATCGCCATCGGCATTGAGCAGACCGGAGCGGCGAATCGCTTCTTTCTCGGCCCGGTTGATGCTATGGTTTATAGAGCTGTTAGCGCACGTCCCTATTGGGCTAGAGGCCGATTTGTCATAAATTGTTGGATGCGGCCAGACGGTCAGGTGGTCTTCGGTGCGTTCGCGGTCGCGCGCCAAAGCCACTGTATGTTCGGCCCACAGTTCGTCAATGCAAAGGCTTAGTTGCTGCAGGCGGGCAAGCTCGTGCGGCTCCAGCGGCTTTTTGAACTCGTTGCGCCAGGCAGTCAGGCGTTTGAAGTCGTCCGGGTACAGGGCTTTGGCGGCCTTGTCGGTGTAACTGGCCATGCCGGGGTCGGGCAGCAAGAAGTGCCAGATTTCATCGGGCTGGCGTGGCAAGGCCCGGCTGCAATCGCGTGGCGGCTCTTCATGCCAGGCGGGTTTGGCGCCTTTTTTGAGGCCGCCGGGGCGATAGACCTGATGGCGCGCACCGATCAGGCTGTTGCCGGCAAACAGTTGGTAGCCAAACCAGGGCAC
>CAIQOO010000242.1 GCA_903873485.1 uncultured beta proteobacterium
CAAGGGCTTATGGCGCCGGCTACACCCTTTGGGCGTGCTGCGCCAGCAACATCGGCTAACCGGCTGCAGGGCACAAACCGGGATGAAGACTGACGATCATCGGTCAACTGCGAAGACATGAACTCTCCAAAGCTTGGGGTAAAGCCGGGTGGCCGGGTCAGGCTGGATTTAACCCGTGATCGGCATGGAGCAAATTGCGAAATCGCAAGCCCGGGGCAGCGGCTCCCCACTAGAGTGAGGTCGCGCCAAGCCAACCTAACTCATGGGGCCAGGTGGCGCCCGGCCCAATTGCAGAAAGTTTGATCATGACAACAGATGTAGAAATCAAAGCTGACCTGATGGAGCGCCTTGATGCCATTCCATCCATTGGCGGTGCCGACATTGAGGTGTCGGTGGACAACGGCATGGTGACCCTGAACGGCCATGTGGACACCCACCAGACCCGCTTTCAGGTTGAACGGGCGGCCCGGCGGGTGGCCGGCATGCGCGGCCTGCAGGTCAACATCAGGCCTGGCCAGGCCGGTGCACGCAAAGGTCATCGCGGCTAGCAAGTCATGGCGCTGAGGCCCAATGAACACCGCTGGAAATTTCTGCCGGTGTTCTATTTTGCTATATTAGTTGTAGCTGCTAGCGCAATAGGTACAAGGGCTAGAGCCTGATTCAACTGTTATTTTTGGGTGGCAGTTCAGTATGCCGGTACATGGCATGGCTGCAGGTGGGTTGTTTGGCGAATGACCGGTACCTCAAAAAGCTGTGCTGGCACTGGCTTGGCCGGTTTCAACTCGCCATCACGGTAATGGCTGATGCCATTGTTGATGATGGCATCGTTGATGATGCGCAAAGATGCCTGGTTGTAGGCTTGTGTTGAAAGCACCGGATCGGCACAGCGCAAGCTCCAACGTTTTTTAATGTTCAACATGTTTGATTGTCTCCGGGTGTATTGCTGCTATCCATTGTTCTGGATGCCCGGAATTGTTGCTGCGGGATATTGACCGGAAATTGCGAAATCTCAAGAAAACTTTATACAAACTTACTAAATTCATCGGACAGGACGCAGTTGCAAGGCCGATGATGTTTGACCAAAAAACGTCAAACAGGGGTCGGTCCAGTGGCTCTGTTCTGTGCGGTCTTGCAGATTTTGTTCAACTTTACCAAGGAGTTTTCCATGAATAGCGTTAGCCTTTCTGATCCCTTTTTGATTGACCCATTTGAATCAGTCATGCGCCGATTCTTTACCCCCAGCACTTGGGAGTCACCCATGCCTGCGCTGAGAATGCCGGTTGACGTGGCTGAACGCGATGGCATTTATGAAATCAAGGCGGATTTGCCCGGTTTGAGCAAGGACGAAATCAATGTGCGCATTGATGGCAACCTGGTGCAGATTGATGTGCAAGCCGCCCAGGCCAAGGATGAAAAAGCCAGCAACGACAAAATCCTGCGCAGCGAACGCTTCAGGGGCACGATTTCGCGCACCTTCAGCATGGCCGAAGACATTGACGATGCCAATGTGCAGGCCAAATACGTCGATGGCGTGCTGATTCTGGAACTGCCCAAGAAACCGTCTTCGGCATTCAAGAAAATCACGGTTCAATAAATAAAGCCGCTCTGGCCTGGTGTGCCGCGCACGCCAGGCCCGATTGCATCGCAAGGCCGATCAGCCGCGCTGGTCTGCCTTGCAGCAGCTTGATCGCCTGACCCTGTTTACTACAAAAACAATAGCTTCTCACGTTTATACGACGGGCGTTAGAGGGTGTTTTTCTTGATAATTTTGGCCAGGCCGACATCGCCTGAATCTGGACAGTTGCCGATATTCACCAAAATGAAATCCGGCTTCCCACTTTAGGCGGGACAGAGATGGCGTAGCAAGCCAGCCAAATGGATGAGCTTCCCCTGCAAAAAAGACCACGCAAACGGATCAAACGTAACCCATTGATATTGCAATGCGTCCCGCCTAAAGTGGGAAGCCCGATGTTTCAAATCCGGCGGTTGCGGCGCGCATGAGAAGTTGCGTTTCATTGGGGATTGGAGAAAAGCATTGGCCGACGTGGCAACGAGACGGTGAGTGTGGTTGTGCTGTCATTGTCTTGCGTGTCCATGGTGATGCTGCCATGTTGCGCCAAGGCCAGTAAACGGGCCGAGTAGGTGCCAATACCCGTGCCACCGGGTTTGCCACTGGTGGCGTATTTTTCAAAAAAATTCTCACGAATCCCGACTGGCACAACCCCCTTGTTCTGCAACAGGATGCGAAGCGGGTGTTCGTCCTTGATTGTCACAAGCACGGTGCTGTCTGGCGGTGCTGCCTCACAGGCATTTTTAAGCAGGTTTTGCAACATTGAGTAACACAGCATGGTGTCGCCCGATGCCATGAGTGATTCGCCGCCATCGGCGCTATTGGTATCAAGTTCAATGGTTAGTCTTTTTTCGGCAAAGCTGCTACGCGCCAATTCAACAAGACCAAGCAGAAGTTGACCCACATCAACGGGCACGGCCGTGAGTTTGAACCGATCGGTTTCAATGTTGTACAACTCGCTGGACAGGTTGAGCATGCTCATGACGTGCAATGCAGTCGTCTCAAGCAGCCGCAACTGCCCGACTTGCGTGGTATTCGCTGCGTCATCGCAAGCCATCACTTGAACCATGCTCAAGATGGCTGCGAGCGAACCCTTGAGGTCATGGCGGTTGATATTTTCTACATCCTCGCGCATCCGGTTGGCTTCCAGCATGGCATCGTAGTCAGCCTGCAACTGGCGGCGCATATCAATAAATTTGATAAAGTTTTTGACTTTGGTCTGTATCACCTTGGGCGGCATTTTCTTGGAGATGAAGTCAACAGCACCCAGTTCCATGCCCTTGATTTGAGCCTCCTCATCGGTTGCGCCGGTAACAAAAATAACCGGGATTTGCGCGGTTGCAGTCTCCGCACGCAAGCGCCGCACCACCTCAAACCCATCCATGTCGGGCATCTTGACATCAATCAGAATCAAATCAGGTATCGGCTCGACCCGGCACAAGGCCAGTGCAGACTTTCCATCGGCTGCGGATTGCACCTGATGGTCATCCTTGAACATGATGACCATCAGCTCCAGGACGGTCGGGTTGTCATCGACCACAAGAATGCGCGTGGGTGACAAATTCAGATTTGCATCGACCTTCACTTGACCCAAAACCACCGGCCCAGTGCTGGTGCTTGTTGGCTTCACCTGGGTCTTGGATGCGAATATTTGCTCCAGGCGATTCTGCAGGTTTATGGGTATGTATGGCTTGACCAGCAAGCTCGTGACACCGGCAACAATCACATCCTGAATGCAACTGCGCTCGGCCTCGGCAGTGATCATCACAAACGGCAGTTGAGTCAGCGCAGGATCTGCGCGTATCACTCTGAGCAACTCCAGCCCGGTCATGACCGGCATGTTCAGATCTGACAACACGATGTCAACTTTGCGCTCACGAATCAAGCGCAATGCAGCCGCACCATCGGAGGCTGTCAGAATTTTTTCGTACCCCAGCCCGCGCAACTGGGTGACCGTAGCTCTGCGCATCAGTTCCAGGTCATCCACAACAAGAATGGTTAAGCTACTTGGGGTCATGTTTTTGTTCCGAAGCCGTTGAAAACCCCAGCACCTGCCCGAGCGGCTCATAGTGCAGCGGCTTGATAAAGGTTCCCAACACGCGAAGCCCCTTCATGGTGGCCATGCTTTCTGCCACCTCTAGCATGTCCCGGTTCACCCCAGTGACCAAAATCAGGGCACCCTTGAACTCCCGCTTGGCCAGTTCACCAATAAACTCAACGCCATCCATGTCGGGCATGAAAATATCACAAATCAAAAAGTCGGGGGCGCGCGTCATAGCGTTCAAAACGGCTAGGCCATCGCACCCGTCGTGCGCCATGTGAATATCCGTTACGCCCCAAAAGTTCAGTTTCTTGCGCAAAACCTCGCGGCTGAACTCATCGTCGTCCACCACCAGAACCGTCTGCTGTGAACCCTGCAATGCTGTGTTACTCATAACCACTGTCTCTAACTCCTTGAAATTAATTAATTATAAAAAACTTGCCAGCCCCGCAAACGCCGCTGCTTGCTACCACTAACAGAGCTACTCACGCAGTATCCACGGGGGCTACAGGCTGATTAGCCATATAAAACCGGCTAATCAGAGGGCGTAAAGTGTTCAATCGCTGCCACCGCACTGACCAATGCCAGCGCCAAATCAGCCAACGCGGGCGCAGGGTCAAGCCCGGTGCGCAGCACTCGCTCGGCCTCGGCGGCCAGACGACGCGTGTCGGGCAAGGCCAGATTGCTCGCCACCCCCGCCAGCTTGTGCGCCAGGGCGGTGGCGGCCGGCCGGTCACCTTGGGCCAGGCTGGCGTGCATCACCGCCACGGCATCTTGGTACTGCGTTAAAAAACGGCGCAAATAGTCGAGGTACGACGGCATATCCATCCAGATTTCCAGCCCCTGCGCCACGTCCATCACCGACACACTGGTGGGGGCCACAGGCTTCGGGCTGGCGGCAACAGCCGCTGCACTGAGCGCCGACGTGGGACGGCGGCATAGCCGCTGAATCAAGGCAATGGTTGACGGCACATCAAAGGGCTTGCTGATGAAATGCGTCATACCCGCCGCCTGCGCTGCGTCTTGTTGCGACTTGAAGGCACCTGCCGTCAGCGCCACAATCGGCAGCTCGGCAAACTGGGGCATACGCCGCAGTTGGCGCGTGGCTTCAATCCCATCCAGCACCGGCATTTGCACATCCATCAGCACCAAATCCACGTCATGCGGGTGCGCCACCAGCCAGTTCAGCGCCTCTTGCCCGTTGGCCGCCAGCGACACAATGGCCCCTTGCCCATGCAAAATGCGCCGCGCTACTTCGCAATTAATCTCACTGTCGTCCACCACCAGCACCCGAATGCCCAGCAAACCCTGCCCGGCCGACTGATGCAAGGCAAACGAAATACCCTCGGTGGCGGCCTGTTTGCGCCGGGCCTGAATCATCGCGTTGTAAAGGCTGGAGGCCGTCACCGGCTTTTCCAGCAAGGCATCCACCAGTTCCACCCCGGAATAACTGGCCAGGCTCCCCAGCGAAAACGAAGTGGTCATGATGATCAGCGGGCACTCGTCCTGCGACACCCCTTGGCGGATGGCGCGCACGGTGGCCAGGCCGTCGATGCCGGGCATTTTCCAGTCCAGCAACACCACGTCGGGCAGCTTGCCACCCTTGCGCCCCAGCACGTGCGAGAGCACGGCCTCGCCCGAATCCACGGCACTCACGCGCCAGCCCAGGCACTCGGCAATGGTGCTCACATAACGCAGGGCACTCACGCTGTTATCGGCAATCAGGGCATCAACGCTGACCAGGCTGGTGGCCGCAATGTCGGCATCGGCCACCTTCTTCAGGGGCACGGTGAACCAGAACTCGCTGCCCTCGCCCAACACGCTGGTCAAACCAATCTCACCTCCCATCAAACGCACCAACTGGCGGCAAATCGTCAAGCCCAGCCCGGTGCCACCAAAGCGGCGCGTGGTGGAACTGTCGGCCTGGGTAAAGGCGGCAAACACGCCGCCTTGCAGCTCCGGCGCAATGCCAATGCCGGTGTCGCGCACGCAAAACCGCAGCACAATTTCTTCCGGCGTGGAGGACAGCAGCTCGGTGCGCAACGCCACCTGCCCCACGCTGGTGAACTTGATGGCGTTGATGCTCAGGTTGATCAGCACCTGCTCCAGCCGCAAAGCGTCCCCAATCAAGGTAAACATACCGGCGGGCGGGGGCTCAATAATCAGCTTGATGTTTTTGTCGCCCACCGCCACACCCAACACAATCGACAAGTTGTCAATCACATCGGCCAGCCGGAACGGGGCCTGCTCAATCATCATCTGACCGGCTTCAATTTTGGAAACATCCAGAATGTCGCTGATCAAACTCAGCAGCATGCGCCCAGAAGCTCGGATCTTGCGCACCATGTTGTTGGCATCCAGGTCCAGATTGGCCTGCTCCAGCAGGTAAGCCAGCCCCAGAATGGCGTTCAACGGCGAGCGAATCTCGTGGCTCATGCTGGACAAGAAGTCTGACTTGGCCAGGTTGGCTTTGTCCGCCACCGAGCGGGCGCTCTCCAACTCCACATTTTTATCTTGCAGCACCAGGTACAGCCGTTTGCGCTCCGTCACATCGCGGGCGGCGGCAAACACACCTTGCAGCTTGCGGTCGCGGTCATAGAACGTTGTGGCGTTGTAAGACACCACGGTTTCCTTGCCATCGCGGGCACGCACGGTCAGCTCGTAATTGGTTATTTTTTGACCACTCAGCACCAAACTAATCGCCGCCTGAGCCCGCACCGGGTCGGTGAAATACTTTTTGAACGGCGCGCCAATCAACTCATCGCGGGTGCAATCAGTGAGCGCCTCCATTTGCTTGTTGACATCGGTGATGATGCCCGCCGGGTCGGTCGTCATGATGGCATCAATGTTGGCCTCAATCAGCGAGCGGGTATAGAACTGCTGGTCGCGCAGGCGCTGATCGAGCTTCTTTTGCTCCTCCTCAATCAACTTGCGTGCCGTGTTGTCGGTGCCAATCAGCAGGTAACCAATGATGGTGTCCTGCGCATCGCGTAGCGCGGTGACCGACACCACCGCCGGGAAGCGGCTGCCGTCTTTGCGGATGTAGGTCAGCTCATAAATATCTTCAATGCCGCGCGAGGCCTTGAACACCAGCGCCTCAAAGCCGGGCGTGATGTTGGTGTTGAGTTCCGCGCTCAAGGTCTTGGCCCGGGCAATGATCTCCTGCGGGTCCGAGATGTCAGCCGGTGTGCGCTGGTTCATCACTTCGGCGGCGGTGTAACCCAGCATGCGCTCGGCACCGACGTTAAAAATCTGGATCACGCCCCGGGCATCGGTGGCAATGCTGGAGAAGTTGGCGCTGTTAAAAATGGCGTTCTGTAAAGCCCCTGCGTTTAGCACCACCTCTTCCGCCTTTTGACGCGCGTTGGATTCATGCGACATGGCCAAGGACGGATCAATGGCTTGGGAGAGGTGGTGAGGTTTTTTCATTTTTTATTCTGCCAAACTTTCCATGTGCTGTGTGATGCTGACTCGGGCTTGGGCCAAGGTCTGTGCCAGGTCTTCGCGCAGGTGGCTACAGGTCGGCCCATCACCAGTATGCCCTGCCGTTTCGATCTGCTCGCACAATTCACCCAAACGCAGGGCGCCGACCATGCGTGAGGCCGATTTAAACGCGTGCGCCACGTCGGCCGCAGCGCTGAACTCGCCCGCGTCGGTGGCCAAAACAATGACCGCCACTTGTTTCTCGGCATTCAGCAGAAACTTCTCCAGCAAACGGCGGTGTATGGCGGGGTTGTCGCCCACCATTTGGCCCAGCGTTGTGGCCTCCCAAATGGGCAGTTGCCCCAGCGTGGTGTCTGCCTCGACCAGCAAGGCTTGCAAGTGCTGGGTTGCCAAAGGCAGCCACTTTTGCAGCATCGGGGCCAACTCCACCATTCGCAGCGGTTTGGACAAATAGTCGTCCATACCGCGTGCCCGGCAACGCTCGGCCTCGCCCTGCATGGCGTTGGCGGTAATGGCCACAATCGGCAAGCGCTTGCCCTTGGCTTCAGCTTGCCGAATGGCCTCGGTCAACTCGAAACCATCCATGTGCGGCATGTGGCAGTCGGTCAGCAGCAGCGCGTAGCGGCCGGTGCGCCACATCGCCAGCGCTTGCACGCCGTCAACAGCGACCTCACTGGCATAGCCCAACAGGCGCAATTGCGCGGTCATGACGTCGCGATTGGTCTCGTTGTCTTCGGCCAGCAACACCAGTTGCCCGATGGCCAGCGCCTGCTCGACGCTGGGGGCCAGTTGGATGGTCAAGGCATCCGTGCGGGTCACAAGGGAGGCATTGACCAGGCTGAATTGGCCACTGGCTTGGGCGATCACGCCAATCAAGTCGTTGTAAAGCAGCGGATTGGTACACACCTGGCCCGCATTGGCCGCAGTATTTTTGCTGCCCGGAATCAAATGAACCACGCCCACCGCTGCGTGAAGGTTCAGCTCGCAGAGTTTGGTAAGTGACTCAAACCCCAGCACAACAACCATAGGTTCTGTTTGGGGCGGCAAGGTTTGCAGATGCTGGCGCGCTGCCGCCAAGCTGGGCAACACGGTCATTGTGGCGTTGGCAGCAAGGACGTAAGAGGACACAATTTTGCTCACCTCCTCATCCTCAATAGCGACCAGCACCTGCACGCCTTGCAGGCTGGGGCCAAACACTGGCATTCGCCCGGGGGGTGGCTCGTCCAGCGGCAGTTCAATGCTAAATACTGAGCCTTCACCCAACTCGCTGCGCACTGAAATGTTGCCGCCAAGCAACTCAACCAGCCGCTGGCAGATACTTAGCCCCAAGCCGGTGCCGCCAAACCTGCGCACGGTACTCGCGTCGGCTTGCATGAAGGGTTGAAACAACTTGTCCAGCACTTCCGGGCTGATGCCAATGCCGCTATCCATCACCAACAGCTTGACCCCGGCCTGGCCTTGCGCCAGTGTGCAGGGCTCCACAAACAACATCACCTTGCCAGGTCGACCGAAATGGCTGCTGGTAAATTTGACGGCATTGCCCAGCAAGTTGAGCAGCACCTGGCGCAGCCGGGTCGGGTCGCTGATGATCAGGTGCGGCAGCGCTGGCGACACAAACAAGGTCAGCGCAATCGACTTGACATTGCAGGCGGCCACCATCAATTCCGCCACGCCTTCGAGCAACTCGCGCAAATGGATGGGCAGGCGCTCGATGGTCAGCTTGCCAGCCTCAATCTTGGAGAAGTCCAGGATGTCATTCAAAATATGCAGCAAGACCATGGACGATTGCTGGATGGTGGCGAGCATACGGCTTTGTGCTGGCTCAAGCCGGGTTTGCTGCAGGATGTCCACCATGCCAACCACCCCGTTCATCGGGGTGCGAATCTCGTGGCTCATGTTGGCCAGAAACTCCGATTTGGCGCGGTTGGCGGCTTTGGCGGCCTCCTCAGCATGCTTGTGCTCAGTGAAATCATCTTTCACCACAATGAAATGGGTGACTGCCCCTTGTGCATCACAGACTGGCGTGATGGTCATTTCTTCCCAGTACCTCTCTCCATTCTTGCGCCGATTGATCAGCTCACCCCTCCAGGATTTATTGGAAAGCACTGTTTGCCACAATTTTTTGTAAAAGGCATCGTCTTGCGCCCCCGATTTAAATAGCTCATCGGGGCTGTGACCCACAGCTTCGGCTAGGGCATAACCGGACAGTTTGCAAAAGGCCGGGTTCCCCCATTGAATGACACCATCAACTCCGACAATTAGAAGCGCATTGACACAGGCATCCAGCGCGGCACTCTGCAATCGCAGCCAGTTGTTGAGGGGGCGCTCGGCTTCTTTTTGATTGAAAATCTCTTTTGCCAGAATTTCTTCAGCCTGCTTGCGTGCGGTGTTGTCGGTGCCAATCAGCAGGTAGCCAATGATGGACTTGTCTTCATCACGCAGCGCCGTGACCGACACCACCGCCGGGAAGTGGCTGCCGTCCTTGCGGATGTAGGTCAGCTCATAAATATCTTCAATGCCGCGCGAGGCCTTGAACACCAGCGCCTCAAAGCCGGGAGTAATCGGCGTGTCCAGTTCAATACTCAGCGCCATCGCCCTGGCAATCACATCTTGCGGGTCAGAAATATCGGCCGGTGTGCACTGGTTCATCACTTCTGCGGCGGTGTAACCCAGCATACGCTCGGCACCGACGTTAAAAATCTGGATCACCCCCTTGGCATCGGTCGCAATGTTGGACAAATTGGCACTGTCAAAAATCGCTTTTTGCAAAGCACTGGCCTTGAGCAAGGCATCTTCAGCCTGTTTGCGCGCGTTAATGCCTTTGCCCGTGCCACGGTAGCCGGCAAAACGGCCGTCTGCATCGGAATACGCTTGGCCCGAGATCGACATCCAGGCCAGATTTCCGCTATGGGTCCGGATTTGGTATTCAAAATCCCTGAATGGCGAGTGCGCTTCAATTTGGGCGAGATACGCTTTCGCGACTTCCGGGGGATCGATCACATCGAACGCCCACAGGTCCTTGGGATGCTTGCCAAGTACCTGATGCTGGGGCAAGCCATAAACCTGTTCAAAGTTGTCAGAAAGATAGCAAAAGAGGTGCTGCGCATTGGTCTCCCAGCACCAGTCAGAGGCACAGGCGGAAAAGTCACGCGAACGCTCTGAATCGTGACGCAGTTGCGCCGTCATGCGCGAAGCCAGCAACTCGGCGCGACCTCGTCCTGTGATGATCTGGCGCAATACCAGACCCAGCAAGGCACTTAACAAGGCACCCGCAGCAAACACCAGCCAAGGCGTTGTGTGGTTGATACGGGCATCAAAGTCAGGTGTACTGGTGATTCGCAAGGTCAGCTCCCGACCCGCGAGCGAGACTGCCTGACGGCTCACAAAACGCGGCTCGTTGGCCGTTGCCTGCGCCATGCCCGCTTCGGGCTCGGGCTGGATGGTGGTGAAGATCAGACTGCTGTCGGGTGCGGCTTGGTAGAGTTCAAAATTCAAGCGACTGGCCGTTACAGCGTTCACGCCTTCAAGCAACTCATTGATCACAATCGTCGCGTACAGCAGGCCCACCAACGACGCACGACGCTCTTGCGCAGAGCCTATGTCTACGCCTTGGGCGTACACCGGCACATACAGAAGCACACCCAGGGTTTTTTGCTGGTCTTGCACCAGTGTGATGACGTTGGTCATGATCGGTTTACCCGTATCAACGGCCTGTTGTGCCGCAGCACGGCGCAAGGCCTCGGAGCCAACATCCAAACCCCTGGCACCGGCGTTTGCACTGGCAGGCTCAATGAACTTGATGACAAAAAGGTCTTCATGTTCCTTGTCACCCAGTTGGCGAATAACGAACTGGGGCGCACCGTCGGCCCGCTCGGCCGCCACAAAGGCACCCAGATTTGCCCGCATGACCTGCTCGATGAAGCCAAACCCCCGCACGCCGGGGAATTCTTGGGCCAGGTTGCGCGACTCAACAGCGGCGCGAAACTCTGCGCGCTTTACCTTTGGGTGGACGGCATAGACGCTTTTGAGTCCGTTCAATCCGTAGATTGACCTCTGAAAACGCTGTTTGATCTCGTTCGACACCCGCAGCGTGCCGCGCTCGAATTCGGCCCCAGCGACCTTGTTGATTTGGTTTTGCCACATCAGGGCCGCGACGGCGGCCAGAGCCAACCCCAACAGAAACACGATCGCGGGTAGCGTGGTTTGCCTGTGCCAAAACGTTCGAGACATAAATGAGTGCAGTGAAGTGAGATTTAAAGTCATCGGATTTTCTTGGTTTATAGGAGGTGATGGCCTGCCATAGCGGCCCCGATTCAATGCATCGGGGTACGCAGTTCATGCGCTGCCGTGCTCAAAAACTCGCTCTTCATGTGATCGACTTCGGTTTCGTGCGTCACATCGCGGAAATACAGGATGTGCGACACGACAAATACTTCGAGCGGATGCTCAAGCAACTGGTCGTCAAAGCCAATGATCTTGCACCACTGCGGATTGTGAGTGACCAGCCCGGTCGGGATGTTCCAGTCCCACAAGCCCTCACCTGTGGCGTCGAGTACATAACGCAGGCGCCGCTCGCTTTGTTCGAGCTTCTGTTGCACGCGCTTGAGTTCGGAGACATCATGGGCGATCACCAGAAGCTGCTTGCGGCCATCGGCGGTGACCAGCGGCTTCTTGATCGACTGGTAATGAGACACCTCACCGGTGGCGGCGTTGGTGGACTCTTCCAGCACCACCTGGGTGGTGTTTTGCGACATGACAGCGCGCGCGTTTTGCAAATAGAACGCCACTTGCTCGGCATTCGGATTGAAGGCCCCGTCGTCCTTGCCAACCAAAGCCTCAGGAGTGGTGCCATACAGGGTGGCCAGCGCGCGGTTGCCAATCAAAAACTTCCCGTCCCAGTCTTTCATCAAAATGATGTTGGGGTTCTCGTCAATCACCGTGCGCAGCAGGGCATTTGCGGCGACGAGTTCAGTCGCCATCTGGTCACTTCTGGTTTTCATGAAAAGCTTGCCCGAGGTTCTAATTGCTATATATGTTATAGCTTTATACGCTTATTCTGCAAGGGCTAAGGTCTAATTTATTCAGTGTGATGGACATTCTGGCGCCTCCTCCAGGTTCATAGAACGGTTGATAAAAAGTCGGCTTTGTTTTGCAACTCTTCGGCGCTGTCAGCAAAGCGTGCGGCAGTGGCCTGAAACTCAAGGTGAATAGCTACAAAGGCGTCCACCACATCGGGATCAAAATGCGTGCCCCGACTTTCCATAATGATCTGCATGGCCTGTTCGTGATGCATGCCGGCTTTGTAGACGCGTCGGCTGATCAAGGCGTCATACACATCGGCCAGTGCCATCAGTCG
>CAIQOO010000243.1 GCA_903873485.1 uncultured beta proteobacterium
ACTGCGACCACCTGATGCTGGTGTTGCCCTACAGCGCTGAATCGCACCACGCCATTGGTGCACCCGAACTGGCGCTGATGAAGCCTGCCGCCACGCTGGTCAATATTGCACGCGGCGGCATTGTCGATGATGCGGCACTGGCAGCCGCCTTGCGGCAGGGCCGGCTGGCCGCAGCCGGGCTGGATGTGTTTGAGGGCGAACCGGCGGTGCATCCGGATTTGCTGGCTTTGCCAAACCTGGTACTGACCCCGCACATTGCCAGCGCCACCCGGCCCACCCGGCTGGCGATGGCCCGCCTGGCAGCCGACAACCTGGTCGGCTTTCTGCTGCATGGCAAGCCGTTGACACCGCTGAACCCGGTGCTGCTGGCGCGTGCGAGTTGAAGGCTTGGCCTGACGCCGCTTGCCAACGCTTTAAATACTATATAAATAATAGCTGGCAGCGCAGGCTGCATAAGGGCTAGAGGCATTATTTGTCTAAAATTCAAGAGACTGTGACGGAAGCCGTTCCGGTGCTGACCCCGACTGCTTTGGCGCGGCTGGTGGCCGGCCACATCTGTCTGCATGCCTGCATGGCGGGGATGCGCATGGCAGCACCGCTGATGGCGCTGCGCGAGGGCCATAGCGCGCTGGCAGTCGGGCTGCTGTTGTCGCTGTTTGCCCTGACCCAGGTTTTTCTGGCGCTGCCGGCCGGCCGCTTTGCCGATCGCAATGGGTTCAAGCGACCTCTGGGTTTTTGCGTGCTGGCGGCCAGTGTCGGCACCGGTCTGGCAGTGGCGTTGCCGTTTATTCCGGTGCTGTGTTTGAGCGCGCTGATGACCGGTGGCGCTACCGGTGTCGCTTCGATCAGCCTGCAGCGCCATGTGGGCCGCTCGGCGCAGGACAACAGCCAGCTCAAATCCATGTTCAGTTGGCTGTCGATTGGCCCGGCTTTGGCCAATTTTGTCGGACCGCTGGCGGCCGGCTTGCTGATTGACCAGGCTGGTTTTCGGCTGGCATTTTTCGGTCTGGCCTGTCTGCCGCTGCTGACCTGGCTGTGGGTGCGCCGCACGCTGGAACTGCCGCCCATCCCGGCCAAACCGGGGGCCAGTTCGCGCCAGGCATTTGATTTGCTGCGCCAGCCAATGATGCGCCGCCTGATGCTGGTGAACTGGCTGCTGTCGTCATGCTGGGATGTGCATACCTTTGTGGTGCCGGTGCTCGGGCATGAACGCGGCTTGAGCGCCTCGGCGATTGGCGCAATTCTGGGTGGTTTTGCGTTGGCTGCGACCGGTGTGCGGGTGCTGATGCCGCTGGTGGCGGTCCATTTGCGCGAATGGGTGGTGGTGACCATCGCCATGCTGGCAACGGCATCGCTGTTTGCCGTCTATCCGCTGATGCACACTGCTTGGGCGATGGTGACCTGTTCGGCCTTGCTGGGCATTTCGTTGGGATCGGTGCAGCCGATGATCATGAGCACTTTGCATCAGATCACGCCCGAGGCGCGCCACGGCGAGGCGCTGGGCTTTCGGCTGATGGCCATCAATGCCTCAAGCGTGCTGATGCCGATGCTGTTTGGCACCGCCGGGGCGGTGGTGGGCGTGTCGGTGATGTTCTGGACGGTCGGGGCTGGCGTTGCTGTCGGTGCCCGCGCCGCCTGGCGCCTGCGACCACCGAAAACCCCGGTTCACAGCTTGTAAAACTGTTTGATCACGTTCCAGGCTGCGTCCGGTTCATCGACGTAGTGCAGCAGTTCCAGGTCTTTGGCTGAAATCACGCCTTCTTCGAGCAGCACGTCGGTGTTGAACAGGCGCTTCCAGTAGTGGCTGCCAAACAGCACGATCGGCACCGGTTGCGATTTGCCGGTTTGCACCAGCGTGATGACTTCAAACAATTCGTCGAGCGTGCCAAAGCCGCCCGGAAAAGCCACCAGTCATCGGCCAGTCGATGCTCGGTGATCATTTGGGGCAGGGATTGTGTGTCGTCCATGGTCTGGATTGTGGGTCAAAAAAGTCTTGACCGGGAACGGTCATTTTTTGCAATGAATGCGCATCAGGTCGCCCCATCCAGCGCCCAAGTATCCGCTGCTGCTGCACGGTAGTTGTCATCGAGTTGCGGTTGCAGCAGCACAAGCGCCGCCAGGCGGCGCGCCATGGCAGTGACTTCCATGATCTCAATCAGGGTCAGGGCGCGGCCCAGCACACGCTGTTCGCGGTAGCTCAGCCATTTTTTGATCACCTGGTAGCCGCCGATGGTGAAGTCCCACACCGGCTGCGGAATGTTTTTCCAATAGGCAGTGGCGTTCAGGTAAACGTCTTGAGTTGACGCACTGCCAAAACTGGCGTTTTGCTCGTTTGGCGTAGCCGCACGGGCTTCGGTTTTGCCCTTGCCCGGCATGGTGATGCCGCCCTGGCCGCCGCTGCCCCAGCCTGCCGTCAAGGCAAATTCAGCGGGCTTGAGGGCACCGCCGCCGATACGGCTGACCACGGCGATGGACTTGAATTCGGCCCGAATGCTGCCGCTGGTGACTCCCGGCACAGCGCTTTCAGTGTCGAGCAGCGCCGCCACCTGCCGGCCCAGCGCGGCCGAGTCCAGCAAGGCTTGGCGGGATGCGGGCAGCGGGATGCGCGGCCAGTTTTCGCGGATGCCGTCGGCGTTTTCGGCAAGGTAAGCCGGGCTGTAGCCGATGGCAAGCGCATGCATCCAGATCAACTCGGCGGTGTGCTGGTCGGTGTCGGGGTTGGGCAGACCGAGGGTCGCAAGGTATTGGCGAGCGAGTGTGGATAAATTGCAGCGGCGCATCGTCGCTGCCGAGGCAAACATATCAACGCCTTTGGACGTTTTAATTTTTTCTGTTTCCAACCAAAACGGAACATGTCTTGCGTGGCCACGTAAAGCATCGCGTTCCACGATGGACTTTGCAAAGAAAACAGGAAAACCTTCAGGGCTGGTTACACCGTGACTTCTGGTGATGAAGAAAAAGTTGTTATCCGCCTGCTTGAGTAAATCAGGGGAAGGGCGACAACACAGTTTGCCTACAGTCTCACCGTAAAAGAACTTTCGGTCAAAAGGCTTGATTTGAATTGATCGGATTTTGGCCACATCAAATGCCGACCGATGCATCAAGTCTTTGCGCACTGCCACCGGGTCATAGTCGCTTTTCGGATTTGCCAGCCCGGGATGAAGTTCTCCGAGGCAAGATGACTCAAACTTTGCGTTAAAGTAACTTGTAAACCGATCTTCAAGAATTTTCTTGGTATCACCATAAAGTGCTTCATCTCTCGCGTCATAAGGACCATTGAAATCGCCTTTGATAGCCAAGGCTGGCACACTAGGCCATTGCTGGTAATGGGTGCCGTATTCTCCGGGCCGCAAGCTGTGTCGATTGGCAGTTTCCGGTTTGGCTACTGCGTATTGGGCATCGCGCTGCGTGTCATCCACGCTGTTTAGCAGGTCTTTACGTTTCGTCGCGCTCCACCATTCACGATACCGCACCTGCCCGGCCTTCGTGTCATCACGCCCGCCAAGGAGGGAATCCAGGTTCGGGCCAGTGGAAGGCGGCAACTCAGCCACGGGTTTTCTGCCCTTGCGCGGTTGACGGCCTTTGGCCTGACTTGGCTCGACCTCATCTTTTGGCAAGCTACCCTGCCCCTTGGCAGTTTCTTCGCCTGCATAAGACGGGTGACCGTGTGGTTTGCCTGCGTTGCGTTTGACCAGCAGCGCAATTGCCACTCCCTTGCGGATGCCTTCCTTGTTGTACGCGGTTGAAAAAACGCTCGGGTCAGGCTGGCCGTCGGGTGTGGTTTTGCCGGTTTCGCGGCTATCGCCATTGAGGTTGTCAATCCAGATGCGGTCGAAATTGCGCACCAGATGCTCGCGCATCACCACAAACGAGGGTTCGCGCACATACGACGAATTGCTGATAAAGCACACCACGCCACGCTGGCCGCGCTCGGCAATGCGGCGCTCGGCCAGCCGAAAAAAGCGCACATACAAATCATCGAGGTTGAACTTCTTGATGCCCCACTTTTTAACCAGCCCGACTTTGTACGGTGCGATCAAATCCTGCTCTTCACCCAGCGCCACACCGCCAAACGCCCTGTAGGGCGGGTTACCCAGAATGACGATGATTTTTTCAGACTGTTTGACATGGTCGGCCGCGTCGCGTTCGTCTTCAAACTCGGGGTACAGCGCCATCTGGGTTTTGGGTTCTATGGCCGGATCCCAGCCGGTCAGGGCATTGGTCAGATAGATACCGGCCCGTTCATCGGTGCCGTCAGCCTTCAGGCCCAGCGGCGCACCGAGCTGGCGCAACAGCAGGCCCAGTTGCAAATGCGCCACCACATAGGGGGCGGGCAGCAGTTCAAAGCCAAACAGACGGGTGGTGGCAGCCAGTTTGAGCTGGTGTGCCGCCAGCGCATCAGCCCCGCCGGCGTTGAGCTTTTCGGCAATCACCCGCAGCACCTCGACCAGGTAGGCACCGGTGCCGCAGCAGGGGTCGAGCACCACCACATTGGGGTCAGCCAGCCCGTCGGGCAAGCCGAGTTCGCTTTGCAGCACCTGATCGACCCGTGCCACCTGGTAGCGCACGATCTCTTCGGGCGTGTACCAGACCCCCAGGCTTTTGCGCAACTCGGGGTCAAACGCGGCCAGAAAGGGTTCGTAAAAATACTGAATCGAGCGGGTCGATTCAAAGGTCTTGAAAAACACGGCCTGGTCAACGCGGTTGAGTGCATCAGCAGCCCAGTCGAGCACTTCGGCAAGGTTCAGCGCCTTGAGCTTGGCGGGCTGCGAGAGCTGGCCAAACAGGGCGGCGATCATCGGCACGTTCAGGCTGTGGGCGGCACTTTTCCAGTCGAATAGCCCCAGGATTTGCCCCGGTGCGGTGCTTTCGCGGCGCAACACCCAGGCCGAGAACACGCCATAAAACAGGGTTTGCACCAGCGTTGAGCGAAAGAAATGGCCGCCTTCATCAGCGTTGAAGGTTACGCCCAGTGAGGATTCCAGACTTTGTTGCAGCGCTGCCAGTTGCCGGGCGGCGAGGTCAGTGGTGTGTTCAACCCGGTGGCGTGCCTCGCGGGCGTAACTGGCCAGCAGGGCTGCCAGGTCTTTCGGGTCGGCCAGCGGGGCGTTGTGCAGCAGCACGCGGGTCAGAAAGTCGGCAAACGCATCGCCCAGCTCGGTTTGCGCTTGGGCTGGGTGGTCTGCCAGCGCCCAAAAAGCGGCTTCGTTTGCGGCCAGGCGAAAGCGCTCCAGTGTTACCCGTTGGCCCTCGCGTTCACCAATCAGCAGCCAGTCGCGCAAGTTGCTGACAAGCACCAGTTTGTACCTGTCCCAGTATTTTGTGATTTGCCAGGTAGCAGCCGTGTCGTCCACTGGCTCTTGCGGTGCTTTGACTTCGATCACGCCGCGTGCGGGCTGACCCAGGTCTTTCACTTCGCTGGTTTGGCGATCAAATTGGTCAGCGGTAAACAGACCGCCATCGGGGTTGCCCGCGCCGAGGTTCTTGAGCTGCATGACACAGCACACCTTGGGCTTGAGGGTTTGACCAGCGCCGTCGAGCAGGTTGTTTAGTGCGGTGTAGTACGAGGTTTCCTGGGTGCCGCCACGGGTGGCATGCACGCCGCGCACAGCGTTCAGGAATTCTTCGAGGAGTCTGGCGTGGGCCATGGCTGGAATTGGCAAGGTAGTTTCATACGGGGAATGGTAACGCCAGGATTGCGGGGCCAAAAAAAAGCCTCTTGATGAGGCTTTTGGATAAAAAGGCGCTGCCGCCTTTTAGGATTGATCAGACCCGCTTGCGGTATTCGCCGGTGCGGGTGTCGATTTCGACCTTGTCGCCTTGTGCCACAAAAATTGGCACGCCAATCTCGAAACCGGTAGAGAGCTTGGCCGGTTTGAGCACCTTGCCGGAGGTGTCGCCCTTGACGGCGGGCTCAGTCCAGGTGATTTCGCGCACCACGCTGGTCGGCAGTTCGACCGAAATCGCCTTGCCGTCATAAAACACCACTTCCAGCGGCATGCCGTCTTCCAGGTAGCTCAGCGAGTCGCCCATGTTTTCGGCTTCAACTTCGTACTGGTTGTATTCCTCGTCCATGCAGACATACATGGGGTCGGCAAAGTAAGAATAGGTGCAGTCCTTTTTGTCCAGAATGACCTGGTCGAGCTTGTCATCGGCCTTGTAAACGATTTCGGTGTTGAAATTGGCAATCAGGCTTTTGAGCTTCATGCGCACCGTAGCCGAGTTGCGGCCACCCCGGCTGTATTCGGTTTTCAGCACGACCATCGGGTCTTTGCCGTTCATGATGACGTTGCCAGCACGGATTTCTTGAGCAATTTTCATAGGAGAAACTTAAAGCGATAAGGTGAAAAAAATAGGCCGCGCAGCAGGCGGCGAGGGCGGCTAAGAAATTTGAATGAAAATTCAACCCCACGCCGCAAAGCCCGCTATTTTAGTTGGTTTTTGATGCAAAACCCAGCAGCCCGCTGACCAGATCGGCATGTGCCAGCAGGCGCTGGCGGGCCTGTGCCGTGGTTTGCTGCCAAATCGGCAGATCATGCAGCGACCATGCCGGCACACTGGCAGCCGCAGTTGCCGGGCCGCTCAGGCCATTCCAGGCCTGATGCAAGGCGCGCAGCGATGCAGGGGCTTGCAGCCAGTCCAGAAACGCATCGAGCTTGGCCTGATGTGCGCCATCATCTTGCGGATAAATCTGCCAGACCAGCGGCTGGCCAGCCCACAGGGCACGCACCAGCGAGTCCTCGCCGCGCACCAGGTTCAGGTCGCAGCACCAAAGCAGGTGGTCATAGTCAGTCTGTGTCAGCGCCGCAAGATATATAAAAGAGAGCATAGAGCGCTTGTTCCAATTGGGCTGGAGGCAGATTTTGTGCTCAATCTGCTGCTGGACTGCACGGCTGGCGCGCCCGGCCGTGACCAGCAGCAGGGTAGGCGTGGCATCGTTGGCAAACAGGTCGAGCAACTGGCCCAGGCCAGCCGGCTCGTAACAAAACAGGGACACCAGCCGTGGGCGGTGCCGGCCCGCCGAGACTGTCAAGCCTTCGCTTGGGCCAGCGCGGCCCGGCCAGTGGATGTTTTTTGTCGCCAGCCATGCGGCGCGGTCAAAGCTGGCTTGCCGCGCCAGCAGGTCGGGTTCGCGCAGCAGGCCACCGGTGCCGGGTGCAAAGCCGGGGAAATAAAAGTGTTTGGTCAAACCCTGGCCCGGCCCGTGCATGACCGGGGAGGGCAGGCCATGACAGCGCCGGGCATAGCCCTCGGCGCTCAGGTATTCCAGGTTAATCCATAAGGCTTTTTGGCCTCTGGCCCTTATGCAGTCTGCGTAGCCAGCTATGAATTCAGGTTCAATCTGGCAGCCGAAGGCTTCTACCAGGGCATCGCCCGGGGTGATGCCATCCAGCTCAAAAGGGCTGTTCCAGGGCAATACCTGCACACCCGGCGCGCCGCTGGGTGCCATCCAGGCCAGCGCGGTTACATCGTCGGCCCACAGCCGCACCGTCTGACCGCGTTGTGCCAAATTGGCGGCCAGCCGCCAGCACACCCCAATGTCGCCAAAGTTGTCAATGACGCGGCAAAAAATATCCCAGTGCAGGCGGGGGAAAAGCGGCAACCCATTCATGACCGGGATTGTCCACAATAGCGGCCTATGCCTGATCTGCCTGAAATTCCTTCGATTCCATTGCTTGCGTCGCCGCTGCCGCCCGCGCCAGCCATTGCGCTGCCCACTGCCGCCGCGCACCCTGAGCAGTTGCTCAGCGATGTGGCAAGTCTGCCGACGCTGCCAGGTGTTTACCGCTACTTTGACGCGCAGGGCGGGGTGCTTTATGTCGGCAAGGCCAACAACCTGAAGAAACGGGTGTCGAGCTATTTCCAGAAAAACCACGGCGGCACGCGAATTGGCCACATGGTCAGCAAGATTGCGCGGCTGGAAACCACCGTGGTGCGCTCCGAGGCAGAAGCCCTGCTGCTGGAAAACAACCTGATCAAGACGCTCAACCCCAAATACAACATCTTGTTTCGGGACGACAAAAGTTACCCCTACCTCAAAATCAGCGCGCCAGGTCTGGCCCCGGTGTCTGGCAAACCCGGTGCTGACCAGTTTCCCAGGGTTTCGTATTACCGTGGCGCAGTTGAAAAGAAGCACCATTATTTCGGCCCTTACCCGAGTGCCTGGGCGGTGAAAGAAGCCATTTTGCTGATGCAGAAAGTGTTCCGCCTGCGTACCTGCGAGGACCCGGTATTCAACAACCGCAGCAGGCCCTGTTTGCTGTACCAGATCAAGCGTTGCTCGGCTCCCTGCGTCGGCCACACCACGGTCGCCGACTATGCGCAGGACCAGGCCAACGCCGAGCGCTTTTTGCATGGCGATGCGCAACAGGTGATGAAGGCGCTGGAGGACCGCATGATGGCGCATGCCGACCGGCTCGAATTTGAGCAGGCGGCCGAACTGCGCAACCAGGTGGCTGCCCTGTCCAATGTGCTGCACCAGCAGTCGGTGGACAACGTGGCGGACCGGGATGTCGATATTCTGGCGGTCAAGGTGTCTGGCGGGCGCGCCTGCGTCAACCTGGCGATGGTGCGTGGCGGGCGGCATCTGGGGGATCGGCCATATTTTCCGGTGCAGGTGCCAGACGACAGCGGGCTGGATGTGGAGGATGACGGGTTGCCCGAAGAGTCGTCGCCAGAACTGACCGATGACCGTTCTGCCGCGCCGAAGGTGTTGAAACGATCCGTCGAGTCGCAGGTGCTGGATGCTTTTGTGGCCCAGCATTACCTGAATGTGCCGGTGCCGCCGTCGCTGGTGGTAAGCGCCCCGGTGGACAAGGGGCTGCTGCAGGCGCTGACGGCGCAAACCGGCATCCGGGTTGGCGCCGTGCACCAGCCCAGAGAGCAGCGCCGGGTCTGGCTGGAAATGGCCCAGACCAACGCGGGTTTGCAGTTGGCACGGCTGCTGGCCGAAGAAGGCTCGCAGCAGGCCAGAACCCGTGCCTTGTCCGAAGCACTCGATGTGATGCCGGATTCGCTTGACGAACTTCGCATCGAGTGCTTTGACATCTCGCACACCGCCGGTGAATCCACCCAGGCCTCGTGTGTGGTGTTTCACCATCACAAAATGCAAAACGCCGAGTACCGGCGCTACAAGATCAACGACATCACCCCCGGCGATGATTACGCCGCCATGCGCCAGGTGCTGCTGCGCCGTTATGGCAAGCTCTCGGAAGCCTTGGCCCAGGCGAAGCAATCTGGCGCAACCCCGCCGGGTACCGGTCGCATGCCCGATCTGGTGCTGGTCGATGGCGGACGCGGGCAGGTGTCGATGGCGCGCGCGGTGTTTGAACAGCTCGGGCTGGAGCTGGCGCTGATTGTGGGGGTCGAAAAAGGCGAGGGCAGGCGCATTGGTCTGGAAGAACTGGTGTTTGCCGATGGCCGCGACAAGGTCTATCTGGGCAAGGATTCGGCGGCGCTGATGCTGGTGGCGCAGATTCGCGACGAGGCGCACCGGTTTGCCATCACCGGCATGCGCGCCGCCCGTGCCCGGGTGCGCATGGACGGTGGCCGGCTGGAAGAAATTCCGGGCATTGGCCCGAAACGCCGTGCCCGTTTGTTGCAGCGGTTTGGCGGGGTGCGGGGTGTCGCCATGGCCTCGGCCGACGACATCGCATCGGTCGAAGGCATTTCACCGGCACTGGCCGAGGAGATTTACCGTGCACTGCACTGAATGCGCCGCAGGCACTGGGTGGCGCGTGCCACAATTGAGCGATGTTCTGGACCATTCCCACCATCATGACCTGGACGCGCATTGTGGCGATCCCCTTGATCGTCGGCGTGTTTTATTTACCGGTCGAGCCTGCCACCCGCAACCTGGTGGCGACGATCATGTTTGTGCTGTTTGCCGCGACCGACTGGCTGGACGGCTTTCTGGCGCGCAAACTCAACCAGATGTCGGCTTTTGGCGCTTTTCTGGATCCGGTGGCCGACAAATTTCTGGTCTGCGCCTGCGTGCTGGTGCTGGTGCATTTGCAGCGCGCCGATGTATTTGTCGGGCTGATCATCATCGGGCGCGAAATCGCCATTTCGGCGCTGCGCGAATGGATGGCGCAGATTGGTGCCTCCGGCAGCGTGGCGGTGCACATGATTGGCAAGCTCAAAACCACGGCGCAAATGGTAGCAATTCCGTTTTTGCTATTTGACGGCATGTTGCTGGGGCTGATCGACACCCATTTGTGGGGTGTCTGGCTGATCTGGATGTCTGCCGTGATGACCGTTTGGTCGATGGTTTATTACCTGCAAAAAGCCTTGCCCGAAATCCGATTGCGGGTGAAGTAGCCAGCGCCGAGGTGGTGCTGTCGGCTCCGCAGGTTTTGTTCGGGGCAAGATAAAGTTTGCCGCATCCGGTGAACCGGGCGCGTGAATCGGCTTAGAATCGCGGCTCGCAGTTGTGAACCCCCCGGTACTTTTGACCACTGACTTTATGCGTCGCGTGTCTTTCCCCAAGGAAAAAGTTCAGGAGGGTATGCAATAGCGCCAAATTCCTGCTTGAGGGTTGCCGTGAACAAAACCGAATTGATTGACCACATTGCCGACACCGCCGACATCTCCAAAGCGGCTGCCGCACGTGCGCTGGAGGCTGCTCTTTCGGCGGTTCAGACCACTCTGAAAAAAGGCGGTTCGGTTTCATTGGTCGGTTTTGGCACCTTTGCTGTCGGCAAGCGGGCAGCGCGTGTTGGTCGCAATCCCCGCACCGGCGCGTCGATTAAAATCAAGGCTGCCAGGGTTCCCAAATTCCGTCCAGGCAAGGCTTTGAAAGATGCCTTGAATTGAGTTTTTTTGTTGATCGGTGGGGTGATTAGCTCAGTTGGTAGAGCGGCGCCCTTACAAGGCGTAGGTCGGCGGTTCGAGCCCGTCATCACCCACCACCCCACACAAAGGCGAACACCAGGTTCGCCTTTTTTATTCCCTTTGAGGAGATGTTGCGCATGTTTGATTTCGTCAGAAAACACACCAAGATCATGATGATGGTGATGTTTTTGCTGATCATTCCATCGTTTGTCTTGTTCGGCATTGACAATTACAACCAGATGGGCAACACCGACGTGGCGGTTGCCCGCGTCGGCGGCATCGACATCACGCAAGCGCAATGGGACCGGGCGCACCAGGCAGAGGCTGATCGCATCAGAGCCTCCATGCCCAATGTTGACCCGAAGCTGCTCGATTCGCCCGAGGCGCGTTATGCGACGCTGGAGCGTCTGGTGCGCAACCAGGTGCTGGCACTGGTGGCCACACAGTCCAGGCTGCTGACCAGCGATGCGCGCTTGGCCCGCTATCTGCAGGATGATCCGTCAATTGCTTCCTTACGCAAACCCGATGGAAAGCTCGACATGGAGCGTTACCGTCAATTGGCTGCCAGCCAGGGGTTGACGCCCGAGGGTTTCGAGAATAGTGTGCGACAGGATTTGTCAAAACAGCAAATCGAGGCGGTTGTTCGGCTGTCGGGCTTTGCCACACCGGCGGCGGCAGATGTGGCGCTGAATGCCTTTTTTGAGAAGCGCGAAGTTCAGGTTCTGAACTTTGCGCCCGCAGACTACACCGCCAGGGTCAACCCCAGCGAGGCTGATCTGGAGGCTTTTTACCAGGCCAATCAAGCCTTGTTTCAGGCTCCAGAACAAGTTGATCTTGAATATGTTGTTTTGGATATGGATTCTGTCAAGAAGGGCATTCAAATTTCAGAAGCTGACCTGAAGTCTTTTTACGATCAAAACGTGGCACGGCTGAGCGGCAATGAAGAACGGCGTGCCAGCCATATTCTGATCAATGCGCCCAAGGCGGCACCGGCGGCAGAGCGTCAGAAGGCCAAAGTACAGGCCGATGAATTGCTGAAAAAACTTCGCGCGGCTCCGGACAGTTTTGCCGAGCTTGCCAAGCGCAGTTCGCAGGATCCCGGCTCTGCGGTCAAGGGAGGTGATCTGGATTTTTTTCAACGCGGTGCCATGGTCAAGCCTTTTGAAGACGCGGTTTTTGCCATGAAAAAGGGTGACATCAGCGAGGTGGTGGAGTCTGATTTTGGTTATCACATCATCCAGCTTACCGATATCAAAGCACCCCGGCAGCGCAGTTTTGAAGAGCTTCGTCCCAGCATTGAAGCTGACCTGAAAACCCAGCAGGCGCAGCGCAAATATGCCGAGGTGGCAGAGTTGTTCACCAACACGGTGTATGAGCAGTCTGATAGTCTCAAGCCCGTGGCAGAAAAGCTTCAGCTTGAGATCAAAACCGCCAGCAAATTGTTGCGCCAGCCGGTGCCTGGGGCTTCCAGTGTGCTGGCCAGCGAGAAACTGCTGGCTGCAGTGTTTGCGCCTGAGTTGATGGAAAAAAAGCGCAACACCGAGGCCATCGAAACCGGCATCAATCAACTCGCCGCAGCGCGGGTGCTGGATCACCGACCGGCACGAACACTGCCGCTGGCCGAGGTGCGTGCGCTGGTGCGTGAGCGGGTGATCGCGGCCCGGGCGACCGAATTTGCAAAAAAAGACGGCACTGAGAAGCTGGCACTGTGGAAGGCCGAGCCTGGCAAGGCCGTCATGCCGACCGCGCTGGTGGTCTCAAGAGATCAGCCGCAGGGGGTTGCCCCTCAGATCGTGACAGCCGCCTTGAGAACCGATGCCGCTTCATTGCCAGCGTGGATCGGTGTTGACTTGGGTGCCAAAGGTTATGCGGTGGTGCGCGTGATCAAGCCGGTGCCCAGACTGGAAGCGGCGCAGGCATCGGCCCGCCAGGACCGGGATCAATACGCGCAATGGTGGACATCTGCCGAAGCGCAGGCCTATTACATGACGCTGAAAGATCGCCTCGATGTTCAAATTTTGATTCCGGTACCGGCCAAAAATGTGACCACACCGGCCAGCAACGCAAGGTAAGCAACGCCCGCTTCCAGGTAAAAGGCTTACGCTATAATGCTGGGCTTGCGGTGGCTGTAGCTCAGTTGGTAGAGTCCAGGATTGTGATTCCTGTTGTCGTGGGTTCGAGCCCCATCAGCCACCCCAACAAAATCAGCAACTCAGCCGTGATTGACCGTCACGGCTTTTTTGTTTCCGGCATCCATGATCAAGTCACAAATCTTTTTGCAATCGTCATGCCGCTTTCTGTCATCATCATTGCCCGCAACGAAGAGGCCAACATCAGCGACTGTCTCAAAAGTGTGAACTTCGCCGATGAAATACTGGTGTTGGACTCGGGCAGCACCGATAAAACAGTGGAAATTGCCAGGTCTTGCGGGGCCAGTGTTCATGTTGCGCAAGACTGGCCAGGATTTGGTCCGCAAAAGAATCGGGTGCTGGCACTGGCCACCGGTGACTGGGTGTTGTCGCTGGATGCCGATGAGCGTGTGACACCCGAGTTGCGACAGGAGATTTTGACGGTCATATCCCGCCCCGATGCGCCGATGTGCTTCTGCATCCCCCGGTCATCCTGGTTTTGCGGGCGCTTCATTGGTCATTCAGGCTGGACACCGGACTATGTTGATCGCTTGTTCAAGGCCGGCAGCGCACGGTTTTCGGACGACTTGGTGCATGAAAAGCTGCTCCATGGCGGGCCTGCCACGCCGCTTGAAAACCCCTTGCTGCATTACAGCCATCGAAGTTTTTCCGACGTTCTGCTCAAGATTGACCGTTATTCAACTGCGTTTTCCGAGCAGGCTTTTGCGCAGGGGCGGCGGGCTTCGGTTTTGGGTGCGGTCGGTCATGGTTTGTGGGCTTTTATTAGAACTTACTTGCTGAAGGCGGGTTTTCTGGATGGCGAGCATGGTTTGACCCTGGCCATCGCAAGTGCCGAGGGCAGCTACTACCGTCATTTGAAGCTCTGGCGGCTTGGTCAGTTGGAGCAGAGGTGATGTTCCAATGATTTTGAACATTGTTGAGCCAACCTTGAACGACTACACCGGGCATTGCTACAGCCTAGTTGAGGCTATCGCGCAGGCGGCACCGACTGGGCAGGTTCAGATTTGGGCAGGTGTCCAAAGTGGCAAGATTTGGAGCGCCAAAGGCGAAGTCAAACCCTATTTTTTTCGTCCCTTGCGAAAGATTCAGAGTTTCTTCCTTTATCGGCACCTTTTGAAACAGCCGGGCAAATTGCTGCTATCGACGGCCGGAACCACTGATGTGATGCTTTTGGATTGGGCGGCACATGGCAAAATTCCTGAGAATAAGGTCTATTTGTATGTTCACTGGCTGGGTAGCAAGGCTTCAAAGGCGCAGAAGCTGGCGAAATTGGCCCGCAGTCAACCCAATCTTGAGATGTTGTGCACCACGGCGACGACAACTGCCTTTTTCAGAAACTTGGGTTTCCGGGCCAGGACGGTAGCCTATCCGCGCGTCCAGGATGACCCGAAGGTACAGCCCTCGCAAGCCTTTGAGCACCTGCTTTTTGCCGGTGCTGCTCGCATGGACAAGGGATTTGACCGAATCGCAGATTTAGTTGAAGACCTGGCACGAATGAAAGAGCCTTGGCCGATGCGGATTCAAATATCGGCGACACATCAGGCCCGACATGACGCTGAAATTTTGTTTCAAATTGAGCGACTCAGGCGATCAGCTTATTTCGGCCTGACCCTGATTGGCACGACATTGGCCCCATCAGACTATCAAGCGTTGTTTTCAGGGGGCATCAGTATTCAGCCGTATGCCAAAGCTGATTTTGCAGATCGGGTGAGTGGCGTGACGCTGGATGCGCTAACCGCCGGGTGTCCTGTGGTTGTGACAGCCGACACCTGGCTTGGACGAGTTGTATTGAAGCACAATGCAGGTGTTGCCACCAGTGATCTGTCGCCCAATGGATTGCGTATGGCGGTCAATGTCATATTGCGTGACTACGCCGGCTACTCCAGGCGTGCCGCCAATGCGGCTCTGGCATTGCGCCAAGAGCACTCGGCGACTGCAATGATGAGTGCAATTTTTCAGGATGAACGCTCATCTGGTGTGTAAACTGCTGCTTGGAATACCCTTGGGTTTCTGTCGCGAACGACTTTCTTTGGATTTTTTTGACATGCCATTTATCGCTTTTATAAAACTGTTGTTGTTATGCGTGGCCTTTGCTTGCGCGCCGTCGTCGCATGCTCAATTTCGTGTGGATGTTTCAGGCATCGGATTAACCCAGGTTCCGATCAGCGTCAGTGAGTTTCGTGGCCAGTCTGCGTCAAGTCAGAAAATTTCCGAAATTATCCTAGCCGACCTAGAACGTAGTGGTCAATTTCGGTCGGTCAATGGCGCTGTCGGCTCTTTGGACGATACCTCTCTTCCCAACCTGTCGGGCTTTCGGCAGACCGGCGCTGATGCGTTGGTGCTTGGCAGTGTTTCGGCCCTTGCCGATGGCCGGTTTGATGTTCGTTTCCGCTTGTGGGATGTTGTCAAGGGACAGGATTTTGGTGGACAAAGCTACGCAGTCGCAAGTGCTGATTTGCGGTTGGCAGCGCATCGGATTTCAGACTATGTTTACGAAAAATTGACCGGCGACAAAGGTGTCTTTTCAACTCGCATTGCCTATGTGACCAAGGCCGGACAGCGCTACCGGTTGTGGGTTGCAGACGCTGACGGTGAAAATGCACAGGCGGCGCTGACCA
Source organism: uncultured beta proteobacterium (assembly GCA_903873485.1). Lineage (GTDB taxonomy): Bacteria > Pseudomonadota > Gammaproteobacteria > Burkholderiales > Burkholderiaceae_C > Rhodoferax. The sequence goes on from CAIQOO010000243.1 coordinate 15,602, forward strand.
GTCCTGAGCCGATCATTTCACCATCTTGGTCACCCGACGGCAACCAGTTGGCTTATGTGTCGTTCGAGTCACGCAAACCGGTGATTTACGTGCACAACGTTGGCACCGGCAAGCGCCAGTTGGTTGCCAACTTCAAGGGATCCAACAGTGCGCCGGCCTGGTCACCTGACAGCAAGACACTTGCTGTCACCTTGAGTCGGGAAGGTGGTTCCCAACTGTTCTTGTTGAACGCAACCGGTGGAGAGCCACGTCGCCTGATCCAATCTGGCAGCATTGATACCGAGCCGGTGTTTTCTGCTGATGGTCGAAACATCTATTTTGTCAGCGACCGTGGTGGTGGGCCTCAGATCTACAAAATGTCAGCCACCGGTCAGGCAATTGAGCGAATCACATTTACCGGCAATTACAACATTTCGCCGGCACTCAGCCAGGATGGCCGCTGGATGGCTTATATTTCCAGAGTGGGCGGTGCATTCAAGCTGCATCTGATGGAAATCGAGACAGGAAGCATCAGAGAGTTGACCAACTCCGTTGCGGATGAAAATCCAAGCTTTGCGCCTAACAGCAAGCTGGTGATTTACGCCACGCAGGAGCAGGGGCGCGAAGCCTTGATGACAAGCACCTTGGATGGCAAGGTGAAAGCCCGATTGAGCGGTCAGAACGGTGATATTCGCGAACCTGACTGGGGACCTTTTTTAAATCGTAATTAACTGGAGTTGTTGGGATGTCTAAATTCTTATTGGTTTGTTGCTTCGCCGTTTTTCTGGCCGGCTGTGGCACATCGGTTCCACTCAGTGATGTTCCCGTGATCGACGGCGTGGTCAAGCCTGTCGGCAGCGGTGGCTCTGAACTTGCTCAGCCTGGCGGTGCCACGACAAGTGTTGCTCAAGTCGATGTCAGTAAAAACGGCAATCAGGCCAGCACGACTGCGGTACCCAATATTGTTTATTTTGATTTTGACAGCTATGTTGTCAAACCAGAATTCCAGTCACTCGTCACCACGCAAGCCCGAATTATCAAGAGCCTGCCAGCCAGAAAAGCAATGCTTGAGGGCCATGCAGACGAAAGGGGAGGTCGCGAATACAACCTGGCGCTAGGCCAAAAGCGTGCGGAAGCAGTGGCCGGTGCGTTGTCAATATTGGGTGTTTCACAAAGTCAAATGGAAGCGGTGAGCTTTGGCGAGGAAAAACCGGCAGTGCTGGGTACGGATGAGGATGCATATGCCAAAAATCGCCGGGTTGAAATTCGAACTCAATGAAACAGGCACTCCAAATGCAGGCGAAGAATTTCAGGGCACTGGCTGTTGTTTTGACTGGTTTGTTGACCGTTACCGGTCTGCAAGCGGGTTTGTTTGAAGATGACGAGGCCCGAAAAGCCATTCTGGACCTGCGCCAGCGTGTTGAAACGATTCGCAGTGATGCAGATCAGGGCAGGAAATCGGTGTCAGATGAAAACGCCGCTCTTGGCAAGAGCATGCTTGATTTGCAACGTCAGATCGAGTTGCTGCGCACCGATATTGCGTCTTTGCGTGGCACCAATGAACAACTGGCTAGAGACTTGGGCGAGGTTCAGAGGCAGCAGAAAGAGCAGTCAAAGCTGTTGATGGACCGGGTCAGCAGACTCGAACCCACCAAGGTCAGCGTCGATGGAGTCGAGTTTTTTGCTGACCCGGTTGAACGACGTGATTTTGAGTCTGCACTTGCGGTTTTCAAAAAAGGCGATTTTGCTGCCGCACAAAATTTGTTTGTCGGCTTTATTGGTCGTTATCCTAACAGCGCTTATGTCACGCCAGCCTTGTTCTGGCTTGGAAATGCCCAGTACGCTACCCGCGATTACAAAGAAGCAATCATGAATTTTCGCGCCCTCGTTGCCAAGAAACCTGATCACCTTCGGGCGCCCGAGGCCGTTTTGTCAGTGGCCAATTGCCAGTTGGAGTTGAAGGACATAAAAGGCGCGCGCAAAACATTGACTGATTTGATCAAGGCTTACCCGGACAGCGAAGCCGCCAACGCTGCGAAGGAGCGCCTGGTCGCGCTGAAGTAGCAGTTTTTTCTTATATCTTTGAGCCAGCTTAATGACAACTGACCGCCGCTTTGGCGCGATTGACCGGCTTTTTGGTGTATCAGGGGCAAAAAGAATCAGAAATGCCCATGTCGCTATTGTCGGTATTGGTGGCGTGGGTTCATGGGCGGCAGAGTCCCTGGCCCGCAGCGGTGTTGGCAGACTCACTTTGATCGACCTTGACCATGTTGCCGAGTCAAACATCAATCGACAAATCCAGGCAATTGAAGCCAGTCTGGGGCAAGCCAAGGTGCTGGCCATGCGGGATCGAATTCATTCTTTCTTTCCTCAGTGTAAGGTTGAGTGCATTGAAGAGTTTGTCAGACCGGCAAATTGTGCAAGTTTGTTGCCAGCCGACATTGACGCTTTGATTGATGCATGTGATCAGGTTCAAGTCAAGGCCTGCATGGCATCCTGGTCGTTGAAAGCGCAGTCGATCTTTATAACCTCGGGGGCGGCTGGCGGCAAGCGACACGCTCATCTTGTCAGCGTTGAAGACCTTTCGCAAGTCACGCACGATCCATTGCTCTCGAAAGTTCGCAACCAGTTGCGCAAGGATTTTGGGGCACCCAGAGATGGCAAGAAAATGGGGGTTGCGTGTGTTCTTAGTCGAGAACAGGTGACACCACCTGATGCATCTTGTGGCATTGTGGGCGATGGATCGTTAAATTGCCATGGTTATGGATCGCTGGTCACGGTCACTGCGACATTTGGGCTTTGCTCGGCTGGTTTTGTCTTGAATCAATTGGCGACGAATGCGATTCAAAGTGATGCGGCGACATTCTCGGACTATCCGTCCAGCATAGGAGCCTCGACATGAACGAACCATTGGTAAGCGATACTGAATTGGCGCCGAGATAAGGTGCATATCTTGATCTGATAGGCCGAATAAAGTTCTTCGACGACATCAGCATCGACAAGCCCTTTGCCAAAGCCTGCATCCATTGGTAAATTGGCTACTGGGGCGTCGCGAAAAAATCTGTTAATTGTTTATAATCTCAATCTTGATTCAGTTCAACTTATTCAAGATTGGGATGTTAGCTCAGTTGGTAGAGCAGCGGACTTTTAATCCGTTTGTCGTGGGTTCGACCCCCGCACATCCCACCAACAAAATCAACGACTTATAGCAAATCAGCAGCTACTGAGGTTATAGCGAAAAGTGTCCGTGTAGCCACTGTGTAGCCACCAGTACCGGGTTTAGTACCAAATCCATGCGCCAGCCGGGTGGTTTTTGTGCTGGCGCTGTCGGGCAGGTGGTCATGAATCTGCTTTCGTTACCCGCCCGGCCATGCGCTTGCTGGTTTCGTTACTGTTGTGAAAAGCTAAACGGGTTTTCCCGCTTTGGTCATCTACGGGATTTGCGAAACCACCGACCGAATTTGGTTCCCGACTGGAAAAACGACCCCCCCCCATCCTTTTACCGTTCCTGAAAATTTGGGAGTAAATTTTGGTTTCTGTCCGCCAAAGGGAGTACGATGAACTCATAAAGTCGTTTGGATACATAAGCAATCACGGACAACTGCCGTAGAGCAGCCGAGTTCATTGAGACCAATATGTACGATGAAGAGTCAGAAACCGGTGTGGATTATGAAGAACTCACCGGAAAGTTCCCCGAATACCGGGACAGAGACCATCCCCAGCTCGGCATCGTTTTTGCAAGGTCTGTTTTGGCTTGATCTCCCCAAGTGACTACCGTATCGAGCAGCTTGCGCATCAGGCTGCGAAGTGTCGTATTCGAGCACGCCACAAATGTATGCAGTCCAGTGAGTTGCAGAAAATAACGA